>NZ_LRRB01000124.1 GCF_001646865.1 Aldersonia kunmingensis
CGTGCGGCACGTCCCCGACCCAGTCCGGGCCACCGACACCCGCGAACTCGGCGAAGTAGCTGCGCGTGCCCTCCGGACCACCTTCGGCGGTGCCGCCGTTGTCGGAGGTGAACACCACGATCGTGTTTTCGAGTTCGCCGTACTGCTCGACGGTGTCGAGAATTCGGCCGAGGCTTTGGTCGATGCTGTCGACCATCGCCGCGTACACCTCCATGTACCGCTCGAACCGGGATTGCTCCTCGATGGTCAGATCGTCCCAAGGCGTCACGTCGTAACCGGGTTCGCTGTTGCGCGGCGCCTGCTTCGTCCCTTCCGGGAACAGCTCCTGCGCAAGCTGGGAGGCGAAGCGGCTCTCCCGCAGCCGGTCCCAGCCCTCGGCATAGCGTCCGCGGTATTTTTCTTGATCCGCGGGCTTCGCCTGCAACGGCCCGTGCATGGCGACATGCGCGAAGTACAGGAAGAACGGCTTCTCGGCGTCGTGCGCGCGCAGGTCCTTCAGGTATCCGATCGCCTTGTCGGTGAGATCGTCGGTGAGGTAGTACCCGTCCGGGTAGGCCTCGACGTCGACAACGGAATTGTCCGAGATCAACTGGTTCGGGTAGTAGAAGGAGTTCAGGCCCTCCAGCGAGCCGTAGTAGCGATCGAAGCCGCGCTGCGTCGGCCACGAGTCGCGCGTGCGCCCCGGGCTCATGTTCGCGTCCCGCACCAGGTGCCACTTGCCGACGGCATAGGTCGCATAGCCGTTGTCGCGCAGGATCTCCGGCAGCGTGGCGACGTCCTCCGCGAGTTCGAGCCGAAGGCCCGGGTAGCCGGGGTCGGCGTTCGCGACGAAGCCGTAGCCGGCGCGATGCGGGTTGAGGCCGGTGAGCAGCGCGGCGCGCGAGGGCGAGCAGAGCGGGGTGGTGTGGTAGTTCGTGAGCCGCACGCCGGTCTGTGCCAACCGGTCCAGCGTCGGGGTTTCGATCTCGGAGCCGAACGGGCCGATATCGCTGTAACCCATGTCGTCGATCAGCACGACGATGATGTTCGGCGCACCCGCCGGCGCGGTCGGGCGTGCTGGCCAGGACGGCGACGAATCGGCGGTGGTGCGGCCGATTCGGCCCTCGAAGCCGTCGTAGCCGCGCGCGTGTGGAGGAATTGGATTGGAAGGCACAGTCACCCACCCCACAAAACCACCCCGGGCTTTTGCTGCACACGGTTCGGATCGCGTTGATCGCAACCCCGATACGACTCCGTAAACTGTTGGTGTGTAAAGCCTTTCGATCACGGTGCGGAATTCTCCGGGCATGCCCGGGGAATTGTCGAACGCCCACCCGGATGCTAGCTTCGCGAACATGCCAGTTGGGACTGCCGCCCGGGTCGCCTCGGGGACGTGCACGCGACGCTCCATGGTGAGCGCGGCGTGTCGTAGCGGCGCGGGATGTCCCTGCCGGCGTTCCTGTCGACGCTGATCGCAGTCGCTCACCTCGACCACATCGCCCGAAATTTCCGGGCGCATTCGGCGTGCGCGCCGCGTAGCGACCTTGTCGTTTCCGGACATCGGAAGTCCGGAAATCCGCACCCCGCAGAAGGACACCAATCACCGTGAGTTCCACACCCCCCTTTGCCTCCGTCGACCGGCGCATGTTCCTGCGCGGCGCCGGCCTCACCGCGCTCGCCGTCTTCGGGACGGGGGTCCTTGCCGCGTGCTCCTCGGCCGTGGGCGAACAATCGTCCGGCGGCGCGGCGACCGGTGAGCCGGTTCGCGGCGGCACCCTCAAGGCCGGCATCCAGAGCGATGTCATCCCCGCAAGCTTCCTCACCAACACCAGCGGCGCGGTGTTCATCATCGGCCTGACCTATGACAGCCTGATCCGCTACCCGGACGACAAGGTGGAACCGCAGCCGTTGCTGGCGAAGTCGTGGCAGCTCGCGGCCGACGGGCTGTCCCTCTCGCTGGATCTGCGCGACGACGTGAAGTTCCACTCCGGTCGGCCGTTCACGTCCAAGGACGTCGAGTTCTCCATTCGCACGTACGCGGATCCCAAGTGGACCGCACAGCTCAAGGGCACCGCCGCCGCCGTGACCGAGTTCGACACCTCCGATCCGCATCGGATCGTGCTGAAGTTCGCGCACCCGCTCGGCAACATCTTCGATCTGCTCGACACCGTCCCGATCCTGGACAGCGAGTCCATCGACCAGCTCGCCGCCGGCACCGCATTCATCGGCACCGGGCCGTTCAAGCTCACCGACCGCAAGCCGAACAGCTCGATCACTTTCGAGCGCAACGAGAACTACTGGCAGCCCGATCGCCCGTACCTGGACCGGGTCGAGCTGGCGATCATTCCGGATAGCCAGGCGCTTCTCACCGCGCTCAAATCCGGCCAGATCCAGGTCGCGACCGAGCTCAACTACCGAGACGCCGAAACCATCGGCAAGACAGACGGATTCGCGGCCGAGCCGCTCGAAGGCGCCGAACTGCAGATCTACGTCGGTACCAACGTCGAGAACCCGTTCCTGGCCGACCCCCGAGTGCGCCGGGCCATCGCCTATGCGCTCGACCGCGACCGGATCATCGCCGAGGTGTTCCGCGGCTCGGGCTACACCACCAACCTGCCGTGGCCGAAGTCCTCGCCCGCCTACGACGAGAAGCGCAACACCACCTTCACCCGCGATATTGCGAAGTCCAAGGAATTGCTGGCCCAGGTCGGGGGTACGCCGCCGGTGCTGCCGTTGACCTACGGGGCCGGGAACGCGTTCTACGAGGCCACTGCGCAGATTGTGCAGTCCAATCTCGCGGAGATCGGGATCACCGTCGAGCTTCAGCCGATCGAGCAGGCCACGTTCGTCAAGCAGCTCATCGCCGCGCAATTCCCCGGCCTATGGGTGACGTTCCACTCGTGGGCGCAGTACGTGCCGTCGACGCTGACGGTCAGCGCATACCCGTTCAACGCGCGGAAGAACGCCTCCCGCTACCAGTCGCCCGCCTACATCACGGCCGCCGATGCGGCGTGGCAAGTCGCGGACGGCACGAGCGCCGAAGCCGTGCAGCGCTACGGCGCGGTCAGTGACCAACTGCTCGAGGGGTTGTTCCTCATCGAGATCGGTGTCGTGCTGCGCCAGCTCACCACCGCCGAGAAGGTGCACGGCGTCGGCTGGACGAAGCGCTCCGAGATCCTCTACACGGACGCCTACCTGTCATGACGCGCTATCTCATTCGGCGCGCCCCGTCGGCGCTGCTGGTGTTGTTCGTGGCCTCGATCCTCATCTTCCTGGTGCTGCGGCTGGTGCCCGGCGACCCGGCGACCTCGCTCGCCGGCCCGGACGCCACCCCGGAATCGGTTGCCGCGATTCGTCATCAGCTAGGTCTCGACCGCGCCATCCCGGTGCAGTACCTGACCTGGCTCGGCGGAATCCTCACCTTCGACCTCGGCCGCAGCTACGTGCTCGGTGGCGATATCGCCGACCTCGTCCGGGACGGGCTGTTCAACACCGTCGTGCTGGCCGCGAGCGCTCTCGCCTTCGCGGTCGTGCTGGCGTTAATCGTGAGCATCGCATCCGTGGCGTGGCCGCGCCGCTGGCTTACCGCGCTCGTGACGGCGGGCAACACCGTCGCAGTGGCGCTTCCGCCGTTCGTCACCGGTGTGCTTCTGACATTGGTGTTCGCGGTGGCCATTCCGATCCTGCCTGCGGGCGGCGTGCCGCCGGACGGATTCTTCGCTCGGCCGGACATCTCCGTGCAGTACCTGCTGCTGCCCGCGATCTGCCTCGGCCTGCCGGTAGCGGCCGCGCTCACCCGGTTCCTCACCGAATCGCTGCGCACGGAGCTGAAGCAGCAGTACGTGCTGACCGCGCGTGCACTCGGCGTGCCGCACCGGCAGATCGTCACGCGCAGCGCGCTGCGGAACGCGCTGCCGACGATGCTGACGGCTCTCGGCATTCAGGCCGGCCAGTTGCTCGGCGGTGCGGTGCTGGTGGAGGCGATCTTCGCCTGGCCCGGCATCGGCCAGTTGATCGAACAGGGCATCAGCCGCCGCGACTATCCGGTCGTACAAGTGCTGCTGCTGTTGTCGGTAGCGATCTTCGTTGCGGTGCAACTGCTCACCGACGTCGTGCATGCCTACCTGGACCCGCGGATCAGGATCGGAGGGCGATCATGAGCGTTGCCGATATCGACGGAGCGGTCGCGACCGCGCTCGAGGCGCCACCCCGGCGGCACCCGGTTCGGTCGGCGCTGCTGCACGGGCAGGGTTTGGCCGGTGTGATCATCGTCGTGGTCATCGCCGCGCTCGGCCTGCTGGCGCCGTTGCTCACCTCGTACGAACCGACCGCGCAGATTCCCGGCGCAAACCTGTTGCCGCCCAGTGCGGAACACTGGCTTGGCACCGATCACCTCAACCGTGACCTACTGTCTCGCACGCTGGCCGCGATCAGGATCAACCTGGTGATCATCCTGACCGCGGTGCCGCTCGGGGCGGCGATCGGAGCGCTGTCCGGGTTGCTTTCGAGCCTGCACCCCGCCGCGGATGTCGTGGCGCAGCGGGCATTCGACGTGATCCTGGCCTTCCCGGCGTTGATCCTCGCGATCATGCTCGCCGCGATCACGGGTCCGGGCGTATCGACGGTCATCCTCGTCATCGTGGCGGCCGAGATACCGATCTTCGGCCGGTTGATCCGCACCTCGATTCTGAAGGTGCGCGAGCAGCCCTATGTCGAGGCTGCCCAAGTCATCGGCGCGAGCAACTGGTGGATCCTGCGCAAGCATGTGTTCCCCAACGCGGCGGAACCGCTCGGTGTGCAGATCGCGCTGTCAATGTCGGTCGCGGTGTTCGTGGAAAGCGCGATGAGCTTCATCGGTATTGGTGTACGTCCGCCGGAACCGTCGCTCGGCTCGATCATCTCCGAGTCCATTCCGTACCTGGACGTGAACGCGGCGTTCGCGGTCGGACCGCTGTTCGTTGTCGCGGGTCTGGTACTCGGTTTCCTCTTGATCGCGCAGGCACTCGGCCGCGCGCGACGCGTCTGACTCAGGAGTATGCAATGACCGAAACCGTGCTCGAGATTCGCGATCTCTCGGTGCACTTCGGCCCAACCACGGTCGTACGGAAGGTCAATCTCGAGGTTCAGCGAGGCGAGGTGCTCGCGCTCGTCGGCGAATCCGGGTCGGGCAAGTCGATGACGGCGCGGGCGGTGCTCGGCCTCCTGCCCGACGGTGGCACGACGACCGGTTCGATCCGGCTCGCCGGTGACGAGATCGTCGGGGCGGACGAGCCGACGCTCAACCGGTTCCGTGGTACCCGCGCAGCAATGGTGTTCCAGGAGCCGCAGACCGCGCTCAACCCGGTTCGCAAGGTTGGCTGGCAGATCGCGCAGGCGCTGCGCGCACACGGCAAGGTGTCGCGCGCCGAGGCGCGCGAACGTGCGGTGGAACTGCTTCAGCTGGTGGATATTCCGGAGCCGGAACGCCGCATCGACTGGTATCCGCACCAGCTATCCGGTGGCCAGAAGCAGCGTGTGGTCATAGCGCTGGCGCTGTCCGGCAGCCCGGAGTTGCTGATCGCCGATGAGCCGACGACCGCGCTCGACGTCACGGTGCAGGCCGAGATCCTCGCGCTGCTGCATCGGCTGCGCAAGGAAACCGGGATGGCGGTCCTGTTCATCACCCACAACATGGGTGTCGTCGCCGATTTCGCGGACCGGGTGGTGGTACTGAACGCCGGACGAGTCATCGAAACTCAGGATGTGGAGGGTCTTTTCGCCCGTCCCGGCGAGGAGTACACCCGGGAACTGCTCTCCGCGGTTCCCCGTCTCGAGCCCGCCGTCCGCGAATCGTCGATCGATCCCGAGGTCGAGCCGACGCTGCGAATAACGGATCTGTCGGTGGTGTACCGAGGACGCCTCGGCGCAAGCGACTTCCGTGCGCTGCACGATGTGTCGCTCTCGGTCGCACCGCGCGAGGTGGTCGGTCTGGTCGGCGAATCCGGTTCGGGCAAAAGCACACTCGGCCGCGCCGCCATCGGGCTCGTGCCGGCGAGCGAGGGCAACGTCGAGCTGGCGGGGGTTCGGCTCGGTGGCCTCAACAGCCGCGAGCTGCGCGCACTGCGCAAGGACGTCGCGCTCGTGCACCAGGACCCGGCCGCCTCGCTCGATCCGCGCCGCACGGTCGGGCTGAGCATTGCCGAGCCCCTGGAGGTGCATCGCGCCGCGTCGGGGTCGCTGTTGCGCGCCCGCGTCCACGAGCTCCTGGATTCGGTGCGGCTGCCCCGGGACTATGCGGACCGGCTGCCCGGCGAGCTATCCGGTGGGCAACGGCAGCGAGTCGCGTTGGCGCGTGCTTTGGCGCTGGCGCCGCGGTTGCTGGTCGCGGACGAGCCGACCAGTGCCCTCGATGTGTCGGTGCAGGCGAGTGTGCTCGAACTCTTCGCCGACCTGCGCGAGGAGTACGGCTTCGCGTGCCTGTTCATCAGCCATGATCTCGCGGTGATCAACCAGGTTGCGGACCGTGTCGCGGTATTGCGGGCCGGTGAGCTCGTCGAACTGGGGTCCACGTCGACAGTGTTCGGCGCTCCGAGCGCCGACTACACCCGCGCGCTGATCGACGCCGTCCCGGTGCCTGACCCGGTCGTGCAGCGGGGACGGCGGGTGGCCTGACCGACCGGCCCGCGGCGCTATCGTCGTCGGGGTGACCACACCGCCTCGCGACGAGCACGACGTATTCGGACCGGAGTTCTGGGACGAGCGCTACCGGACCAAGAGCAAGCTCTGGAGTGGCCAGCCGAACCAGCGCCTCGTCGAGCAGAGCGCGGATCTCGCACCCGGCCGGGCGCTCGATGTGGGCTGCGGCGAGGGTGCGGACGCTATCTGGCTGGCCGAACGCGGCTGGACGGTGATTGGTGTCGACGTCTCCGCCGTGGCGCTGGAACGCGCGGCCGGACACGCCGCCGATGCCGGTGCGGATATCGCCGGCCGGACCGAATGGCTCGAGGTCGATCTGCGGAACTGGGACCCCGGTTCGGCCCGCTTCGAATTGGTGACCGCGCAGTTCATGCATCTGCCGCCGCCGCGGCGCGAGGAGGTGTTCGGGCGACTCGCGGGAGCCGTGGCGCCGGGCGGCACGCTGCTCGCGGTTGGCCATCACGTCTCGGACCTCGAGACCACGGTGGGCCGGCCGCCGATCCGCGAACTGTTCTTCACGGGAGCGGATATCCGCGCGGTACTCGACGAAGCCGAGTGGGAGGTCGTCACCGATGACGTCGCGCCGCGGCCAGCGGTCGATGCGGACGGCCACGAGGTGACCATCCACGACACGGTGCTGCGGGTGCGGCGCATCGGCTGAAACACATGACTACCGGGCCGCATTGTGTGCGGCCCGGTAGTCATCAGTGGTGACTACAACACCACACACACGCTGCCCAGGTTGATGCCGTTGCCGACCTGCACCAACGTCTCCATGACACCGTACGGCCCGAACTGATAAGCACGGAGGGTGTGCTGACCGGGTGTCGTCGGCGTCCACTTCACGGTCGCTTTGCCGCCCGACACGGTCGCGCTGGTCGACCACGAACCGTCCGCGTCGTAGAAGTAAACCGGCTCGTTGACCGGGCCGTTCGCTCCGGCCGTGACTTCGACGGTGCAGCCTGTGCCGACCCTGGAATTCAGTGCTCCGGGGTTTACGTTGATGCTAGTCACCGCTGCCGACGCCGCCGGGGCGGCCAGCGCGAGCGCCGCCGCGCTCGCCCCGAGTGCTGTTGCGACGATTCCCGCCCGACGAACACCGGAGCGGCCCGCAGACTTTCGGTTCGAAGTAATCATTGTTCTCTCCCTCGAGTGGTTGCGCTGCGGAACTGGTACCGCAACGCAATCCAGAGTCGGACCCCGGCGAGAGAAAAGATTGCGTGCTCCGCCTCGTGTATTCGAGGGGCGCATCTACCTAGGTAGCGAACTACCTACTCCAATTCGGTCTAGAGAGAATAGAACTCGTCCGCGTACCGGAAGGTTCCACCCGAGTTTGGCGTCCAGGCCGTTAAGGTGCGCACCTGGAAATGCGATGTCCAGCTTGCCTCGTCCGGCGCGACGCCAACCTCGGAACCAAGCACAAAGCCGAAGCGCGGGTAGTACTCGAGGTGACCGAGCAGGCCGATCAGCGACTCGTCCTGCGCATCCGCAGCACCGATTGCCGCGTACATGAGCGCTGCGCCTACGCCACCGCGCTGCAACTCGGGAAGCACGCCGATCGGGCCGAGCGCGAGGACGGGCACGTCGCCGATGCGGGCACGACTGATGGCGATATGGCCAACGATCCTGCCGTCCGCCTGGGTAACGAAAGAGAGGTTCGTCAGTAGCGCGCCGCTGTCACGCATCTGCCGTACCAGCGCGACCTCGGCGGGCTCGTCACCGTCGAACGCCGCCCGGTGTACGCGATCGATTTCGATTGCGTCAGCCGGGGTTTCTCGACGAATCAGCATGCGCCGGTCCGCCGATCAGGACTGTGCCTGTGCAATCGAAATGCCGACCGTGCCGGATGCGCCGCGAAATAGCTTGCTGCTGTTGACGGTAAGCCAGCCCAAGATGCCGTACTTGCCCGCGATGACCATGCGAACGTGTTCGGTGCCGGCAGCGTCGAGAACTTCGGCGGTACCGTTGAGCACCTCGTCGCCCTTGGTGTTGCCGCGCATATCGCAGATCTGCAGCGCGACCGAAGGATTACGCCGAATTCGCTTGACCTTGTACGCGTTCGTCTGGGTCCAGACAACAATGCGATCGCCGTCGGGCGCGGCCCACACGGGCACGCCTTTCGACGAGCCGTCCTTGCGGTAGGTGGTCAACAGCACAGCATGGCTCTGGCCGAGCTCGCTCCACGACATGCTGCGAAGCGTAGCCGCAAGCGGCGTGGTTCTAACAGTTCATGTCGAGCATGGACTGACTGGCAATCCTGGCCTGCGCGGCATCGCTCGGGTGGAGCCGCATCGCGTTGTCGTGACGCGCTCGTAGCGCGGCGCAGATCTCGTTGTGTCCGGGTTGCCCCTCGGGCGACCCGGCCGCGACAACAGGGACAGTCACCGACGTCGTCACTGTGGCCGCCTCCAGTCCAGCGATACCGGCCACGCCCGCCGCCGTCCCCAGGACGACGGCGGCAGTTGTCGTGACGGCGATTCCGGCGCGCCGTGCGGTCTTGCGTGCAGATGCATACATCGTTCTCGCCTCCTTTGGCTGTGCTGCGGAAGTGGTTCCGATAACCAGCGTCGCGGCGTAGCGAGCGGAAAGAACGCGTACTCGGCTACGTGAATTCGGGCCTCGTACCTACCTCGCGCGGGATGAAGTACCTGCCGTTGTCGAGGTTATGAGCGGCGATCCGCAATCAGTACTGGTCAGGGCCTGATTGGCCGCCCGACAGGCACGGCGGACGCCGACCGATAAACGCGCAGCCGATGACAAGCGACCTGCCGTTTTGGCGAGGCCTTCATCGTCGCCAGCAGTCACGTCTCTCTTTAGAGGTGCAACAACCGCTAATGACAGTTAGCGCCAACATCAGGTCGAGGACCAGGAAACCGGGGGAAACCGGATTGGGACGGCCTGGCGGCGTGATCGAAAAAATGGGCTTCCGACATATCGGACATTCATCCGGGACTTGGCGGCGCCCAGTAGCCCGACTCCCGCCACACGCCACACGCCCTGCCGGCGGCGGACAGGCGCGCCCCTCCCCTCACCCGCTGACGGACCACAATCGGCACGCCGCGCAAACGTCACTGTGACGCAACCCCTTTCGGGGTTCCCGGTTAGAACGTGTCGGTGTTTCTCAGTAGGCTCCCCTCGAGCAAGGGAGGAGCAGCGATGACCACCGAGTTAGTGCTGGGCGAGACTCTCGTTGTCGCCGCACCGGCCGGGGCCGTCCGCCAGGAACGCGAGCTGCCGCACGAACCCGCACTGTCGCCCGAGGCCGAGGCCCGCATCGTCGCTGCACTGAAGCAACGCCACGCCCCGTCAACGGCTCGGAACTACCGGCAGGACTGGGAGAAGTTCACCGCCTGGTGCACCACCCACGGCCATATCGCGATGCCGGCACACCCCGTGGTAGTCGCGGACTACCTCACCGACTGCGCTGGACTGCGCACCGCGAAGGGCGAGCGCGCGTACTCGATGAACACCCTCGCCCGCTGGGTCGCTGCGATCAACTACTGGCATCGCGCCCTCGACCACCGCCCGCCCGGCGAATTTCAGCTGGTCAAGGACACGATTGCCGGTTTGCGCCGCACCTACGCCGCGGCCGGTGACCGGCCGGTGAAGCGCGTCGCACCGCTCGAGCTTGCCGAAATCGAACACATCATCGTGACGCTGCGTAAGGAAGCAACGACGTGGCAGTCCAGGCTGCGGGAGCGCCGCGACTCCGCGCTGCTGCTGCTCGGCCTACTCGGTGCGTTCCGTCGATCCGAGCTGTCCGACCTGGAGATCCGGGACGTCATCCTCCACGCCAGCGACGGGTTGCACATGCGGGTCCGCAGGTCGAAAACCGACCAGACCGGCCAAGGCCTGGTGAAGGCCGCGCCGGTCGCGCTCACCCACACTGTGTGCGGCCCCTGCACCTACCGTCGCTGGCTCGATGTCCTCGCTGCGCACCAATCCGATGGCCGCCCCGGCATCATCCGGCTACTCCGCACCGACGACCCGGCGGACGGCCACGTCTGCCACCTTGCCCACCCCGAGATCCACGACACCTCTGTGCCCGTCTTCCGGCCCATCCGCGTCAACGGAAACCTCGGCGACACAGCCCTTTCTGGGCAAGCCATCCATGCGACCTACCGCAGGGCGGCGCAGGCCGGTGGCTTGTCCCCGGCCAAGATCGCGCAGCTCGGCGCCCACTCGGTCCGCGCCGGATTCGTCACCGAAGCGCTGCGCAACGGCGCCCAACCGCACGAGATTCAGCGGCAGACCGGCCACGCCTCCCCGACCACCGTCGGAATCTATGCCCGCGAGCACAATCCGCTGACCGGCAACGCCGTCACCCGCTTTGCGCGCTGACGTGACTCGATCGGACGAGGTGACGCTGGTCGCGCCGGCGAAAGCGATCGGAGCCAGGTACCGATACGACTGGCAGCTGTTCGCGGACTGGTGCACCGCACTGGAACTGAGTGCACTCCCCGCCGACCCGCTCACGGTCGCGATGTTTCTCGACGAGAACACCGCCGCCACCGGTACCCAGCGCCGGCGCCTGTCCGCGATCAATACCGTCCACACCCGCAGCGGATACACCGCTCCCGGAACCGCATTCGCATTGCGGGAACGGCTGACCCGACGCACGCAACCTCGCCCGGACCTGCGGGACACCGCGAACAAGGTCGTCCGCTGGTTGCCGACAGAAGGCTGGCCAGGCGGCCTCTTCGGCCGGCGTGACGCGCTACTCCTTACTCTCGCCTGCCGGATACAGCTCTCCCCCACGCAAATCGGGCGCCTCAACCGCAGCCACGTCACGTTCGACGGATCTGCATTCCGCATCCCCGGCCACGGCATCACCGTCCCCCATGACCCCGACGAGTCGCCGCGCACCGAACCGGTCGCTGTTTACCTACGATGGGCACGCCTGCAGGCATTCGCCGACAGAACGCCGTCGAATCGATGGCTGGGTGAGTCCCTCAACTCCGCCACCCCGGTCACCGACGACACCGTCACCGGTCTGCAACATCTCCCCGCCATCCTTCGGGACGGACCCCTGCTGCCATCGTTCGATAAGTGGGGGCACTCGACCACACGCCGAAACGGACTGTCGCGCCGCGCCATCACTCGCATCGTCACCGCACATCTGACAGGTGCCACACGCCCCCGCCCCGCGCAGCCGGTCAAGTTTGTCGGCGACGGCTGGTCCGACACGGTCGATGACGTCGTCGAAACCAGCAGCGACACCGAGGAGTACCGGACTCCGGTCGTGCCACCATTGCTGTCGGAGGACGAGATCGCCGCCCGATACGAAGCCGGCCTTGCCGCCCGCCGCGGGACCGTCGAAGCGATGGCTGACCTGGCTCCCGTTTTCGACGAATTCGACGACCGGGCCGACGAACTTCTCGCCCGTATCCAGGGACTACTCGATGATGTTGGAAGCCAACCGGTAGACCTCGGTTAGCGAGCCGGGCTGGCCCTAACAGTGCAGGTCGAGCATGGATTGCGCCGCAATCCGTGCCTGTGCCGCATCGCTCGGGTAGGAGCGAATCGCGAGGTCGTGGCGTGCGCGGAGGCCGGTGCAGATCTCGTCGTGCCCCACCGGCTGCGCCGGCGCCACAACAGCGGGTGTACTCACGGATGTGGTCGTGGCATCGTTTGCCGCCGGAATTCCGACTACCGCGGCGCCTGCGGCGAGGCCGAGAATGACGAATGCGGCGGAACCGATCATGTTCGGGCCGATCGTTCGGATACTCATGAGCTCGCCTCGTAACCACTGCTTCGGTGGGAAAGGTGGACAGCTCAATTCTGGGCAGTCGAACCTGACGGCAGAACCCACCCAAGGTGGCGACCTCGCACACCCCGGCGGCACGAGGCGATCCTCCAAACGGGTACAAATTGTGTTTATAGGGCCAAAACTTCGCCCCCGCGAACACAATTTGCACCCGTTTGGGCCTGTGTGAATCGCCTACTCGAGCTCGCCCTCGGTCTCGAGGTAGATCTGCCGCAGCTGCGCGAGGGTGTCGGCTTCGGGTTCGGCCCACATCTTGCGTTCGGCTGCCTCGAGCAACCGCTCCGCAATGCCGTGCAGCGCCCAAGGATTGGACTCGGTCATGAATTGACGGTTGGTCTCGTCGAAAACGTAGCTCTCGGCGAGCTTTTCGTACATCCAGTCCGCGACGACATCGGTGGTCGCGTCGTAGCCGAACAGGTAATCCACCGTCGCGGCCATCTCGAACGCGCCCTTGTAGCCGTGCCGGCGCATCGCTTCGAGCCAGCGCGGATTGACCACGCGGGAACGGAACACCCGGGTGGTCTCCTCCGACAACGTGCGCGTCCGCACCGCGTCCGGTCGGGTCGAGTCGCCGATGTAAGCCTCGGGGTTCTTGCCCGTCAGCGCGCGGACGGTGGCGACCATGCCGCCGTGGTACTGGAAGTAGTCGTCCGAGTCCGCGATGTCGTGCTCGCGTGTGTCGGTGTTCTTCGCCGCCACCGCGATCCGCCGGTAGGCGCCGCGCATGTCGTCCGCGGCGGGAACGCCGTCCAGCCCGCGGCCGTACGCGTAGCCACCCCAGTTGGTGTAAACCTCCGCGAGGTCGTCGTCGGTTCGCCAGTCGCGGGAGTCGATCAGCTGCAGCAGCCCCGCGCCGTAGGTGCCCGGCTTGGAGCCGAAGATGCGGGTGGTGGCGCGGCGCTCGTCGCCGTGCTCGGCGAGGTCGGCCGCGGCGTGTGCGCGCACGAAGTTGTGCTCGTGCGGCTCGTCCAGCTCGGCCACCATGCGCACGGCATCGTCGAGCAACGCCAGCACATGCGGGAAGGCGTCGCGGAAGAACCCGCTGATGCGGACGGTGACATCGACACGTGGACGACCGAGTTCGTCGAGGTCGATCACCTCGAGGTCGCGCACCCGCCGACTGGCCTCGTCCCACACCGGTCGCACGCCGAGCAGCGCGAAGACCTCGGCGATGTCGTCACCGGAGGTGCGCATCGCACTCGTGCCCCAAACCGACAGTCCCACGGAGCGCGGGTACTCGCCGTGGTCGGCGACGTAGCGGGCTAGCAGGGAGTCGGCCATGGCCTGCCCGGTCTCCCACGCGAGCCGGGACGGCACCGCCTTCGGGTCGACGGAGTAGAAGTTGCGCCCGGTCGGCAGCACATTGATCAGGCCGCGCAGCGGAGAGCCACTCGGGCCGGCTGGAATGAAACCGCCGTTGAGTGCGTGCAGGACCCGGTCGATTTCGTGCGAGGTCTGCCGCAGTCGCGGAACCACTTCGGTGGCGGCGAATCGCAACACCGACCGCACTGCATCGTTGTCGGTGAGCGACTCGACACTGTTCGGATCCCATTCCTGGGATTGCAGTTTCGCGACGAGGTCGCGGGCCTGCTCCTCGATGGCGTCGACGCGCACACGGTCCTCGTCGCCGTTCTCGCTCAGCCCGAGCGCTTCACGCAGGCCGGGAACGGTCTGTTCGCCGCCCCACATCTGCCGCGCGCGCAGCATGGCGAGCACGAGGTCGACCTCCGCTTCGCCGCTCGGCGCCGCGCCGAGGATGTGCAGGCCGTCGCGGATCTGGACGTCCTTGATCTCGCACAGCCAACCGTCGACGTGCAGCAGCATGTCGTCGAACGACTCCTCGTCGGGTCGTTCGGCGAGGCCGAGGTCGTGGTCCATCTTCGCCGCCCGCATCAGCGTCCAGATCTGCTGGCGGATGGCGGGCAGCTTCGACGGGTCGAGCGTGGAGATGTTCGAGTGCTCGTCGAGCAACTGCTCGAGACGCGAGATATCGCCGTAGGTTTCGGCACGCGCCATCGGCGGGATCAGATGGTCGACGAGGGTGGCGTGCGCGCGACGCTTGGCCTGCGTGCCCTCCCCCGGGTCGTTCACCAGGAACGGGTAGATCAGCGGCAGGTCACCGATCGCGGCATCGGTACCGCACGCCGCCGACATGCCGAGCGTCTTCCCAGGCAGCCATTCCAGGTTGCCGTGTTTGCCCAGATGCACCATCGCGTCAGCGCCGAATCCGTACTCGGTCGAAGCGATCCAGCGATACGCGGCCAGGTAGTGGTGGCTCGGCGGCAGATCGGGGTCGTGGTAGATGGCAACCGGGTTTGCACCGAAACCGCGCGGCGGCTGCACCATCAGGACGACGTTGCCGAATTGCAGTGCCGCGATGAAAATTTCGCCGTCCCGGTCACGGGAACGATCGACGAACAGCTCGCCGGGCGCTTCGCCCCAGTGCTCTTCGACGCCGTCGCGCAGTTCGGGATCGAGCGTGGCAAACCACCTGCGGTAGTTCGCTGCCGACACCCGCAGCGGGTTGCTCTCGATCTGTTCGGCGGTCAGCCAGTCCTCGTCCTGACCGCCCGCCGCGATGAGGGCGTGGATCAGCTTGTCGCCGTCGCCTTCGAGAAGACCGGGAATCTCGTCGAGCGGGCCGAGATCGTAACCGGCCGAGGCCATTTCGGTCAGCATTCGGATGGCGCTGGCCGGGGTGTCCAGGCCGACCGCGTTGCCGATCCGCGCGTGCTTGGTCGGGTAGGCGGAAAGCATGAGCGCGATGCGGCGCTGCGCCACCGGGATATGCCGCAGGCGCGCGTGCCGCACGGCGATACCGGCCACCCGGGCCGCGCGCTCGGCGTCGGCGACGTACGTCGACAGGCCGTCGGCGTCGAACTCCTTGAACGAGAACGGCACCGTAATGATCCGGCCGTCGAACTCGGGCACCGCGACCTGAGTCGCGACATCGAGCGGTGACAGCCCGTCGTCGTTGGCGGCCCAGGTGGCGCGGTCGCTCGTAAGGCAAAGGCCCTGCAGGATCGGCACATCCAGATCCGCGATGGCGCCGATGTCCCAGGACTCGTCGTCACCACCGGCAGACGCGGTGGCCGGCTTGGTGCCACCCGCCGCGAGCACAGTCACGACCATGGCGTCGACGCGGCGCAGCGTGTCGAGCAGTGCGGGTTCGGCCGAACGCAGCGATGCGCAGTAGAGCGGGAGCGCGCGGCCGCCCGCGGCCTCGATGGCGCGGCACAGTGCCTCGACATAGGCGGTGTTCCCGGCAAGGTGCTGGGCGCGGTAGTAGAGCACCGCCACGAGCGGTCCGGTCTCGCTGGTCGCCGTCCGCTCGAGCTCGCCCCACATGGGAGTGCGCACCGCGGGTTCGAAACCGTGCCCGGTGAGCAGCACCGTGTCGGAAAGGAAGTTGTGCAGCTGACGCAGGTTTTCCGGTCCGCCCTCGGCGAGGTAGTTGTGCGCATCGGCGGCGACGCCGGCTGGGACGGTGGACAACTCCATCAGTTCGGCATCCGGAGCCATCTCACCACCGAGGGTGACAACGGGCAGTCCGCTGCGAAGCACGATCTCGAGCCCGTCTTCCCAGGCGCGCTTTCCGCCGAGGATGCGCACCACCACGAGATCGGCGCCATCGAGCAGCGCGGGCAGGTCCTCGGCCGGCATGAGCCGAGCAGGATTGGCCCAGCGGTACTCGGCGCCACTCGCACGCGCGGACAGCAGGTCGGTGTCCGAGGTGGACAGCAACAGGATCACGGGTAATGACCTCCTTGCCGGGATACGCGCCGGCGCTCGGTTGGTTGCGCAATGGAGGTCTGGCTGCGGGAGCTCATCCCACACAGTGGCGCGACCGCGCCGGAATCTCACCGGCTTCCCCATTGACGCTTCGGCAAGAGCGTATCGGACGGCTCGGGGCCTTCGTATATGCCTTGACAGGAATATGCCGTGAAGGGAATATAAGGAGGTGAGCGATTCGATCTGGGCCGCACTGGCCGAGCCGCGGCGGCGGGACATCCTCGACGTGCTGCGCCGGGCGCCCTGTGCCGTCGGCGAGCTGTCCGAGCGCGTGGGGCTAGCCCAGCCGCAAACGTCCAAGCATCTGCGCGTGCTGCGATCGGCCGGCCTGGTCACCGCGCACGCCGACGCGCAGCGCCGGATCTACCGCGCCGAGCCGAACGCTCTCGCCGAGCTCGACGCCTGGCTGGCTCCCTACCGGGCAATGTGGAACACCGGCCTGGACCGCCTGGGCGACTTCCTCGACAGCAACCCCGATTCCCCCACCGAGGAGCAGCAATGAATGCCAACGGACAGTACGTAGAAGTGAACGGGCGCCCGGCGGTCCGATTCGAACGGCGCTATGCGCACGCCCCCGCACGGGTGTGGGCGGCGATCGTCGACCCGGAGCAGTCGCGGCACTGGTTCCCGTCCAAGCTCATCATCGAAGACCGCGTTGGCGGGCTCGTCGACTTCTCCGACGACCCGAATCAGGCCGACGGCACCGGCACGGTCCTTGCCTTCGATCCGCCACAGCGGCTCGAGTTCAGCTGGGGCGGGGACGAACTGCATTTCGAGCTGACGCCGGACGGTGATGGCTGCGTACTGCGGCTGACCAATGTGCTCGAGGCGCGGGACACCGCCGCGCGCAACGCGTCGGGCTGGACGGTGTGCCTGGCCGAACTCGACAAGGCGATGGCCGGTACACCGAGCGACGGCCCGCACAGTTCGGAGGCGGACGCAGCGTTCGAAGGGATCTACCGCGACTACATCACCGCGGGCATGCCGCACGGCGCGCCCATTCCACCGATGGGTTGATCCGGCCCGGCAGAATGGGCTGACGCAGCCGCGGCGGTACCGTAAGCAGCATGAACCGCCCCGCCGACCGCTGCCCCGGCGTGTTCTCGGCGCACCCGGCGGCCGACGGATACCTGGCGCGGATCCGGCTGCCCGGCGGTCTCATCACACCCGACCAACTGCAGGCCGTGGTCGAGGTGGCCGAAACCTTCGGCGACGGTCATCTCGAACTCACCTCGCGCGGAAACGTGCAGCTACGGGGTATCGATGACCTCGTCGGCGCGGGCAACCGCATCGTCGCTGCGGGGCTCATCCCGACTCCCAGCCACGAGCGGGTGCGCAATCTGCAGATGTCCGCGCTGTCGGGCCGCCGCGGCGGACTGGTCGACCTGCGCGGAACGCTCGAGACACTCGACAGCGGCCTACGCGGCGACCCGGATCTCGCCGCCCTGCCCGCACGATTCCTCTTCAGCGTCGACGACGGTCGCGGCGACGTGCTCGCGCAACGCCCGGACGCCGGGGTGGTAGCACTGTCCGCCGAGCGGGCCGAACTCGTCGTTGCCGGCGTCCGCTCGGGCCGGATGGCACCGCTCGATCGTGCCGTGGACGTCATGCTCGCACTCGCACATGCATTCCTCACCGACCGCACCGACGAGTGGCGGATCGAAGACCTGGCGGAACAGCCGGCGATCAGCGCAATTCTCGACGCGCTGCCTGGCGTCACCGATCCGCAGGTCCCGCAGGCACTGGCCGACCCGTTGATCGGTTGGCTGACCCAGGACGACGGTCTTGTCACGCTCGGCTCTGTCGTCCCGCACGGCCGCATTCCTGGGCGCACCGCGGAGTTCCTCGCCGCCGTTGGCACAGACATCTACATCACGCCGAGCAAGGAAATCCTGCTCTGCGACCTGACCGAGGGGGTGGCCGACACGGTCCTGCGGGTGCTCGCACCGATGGGCCTGGTGTTCGACTCCGAATCCCCGTGGGCGCAGGTAAGCGCGTGCACCGGATTGCCTGGCTGCGATAAGTCGAACGCCGACGTACGGTCCGACCTCGAACGGCGTGTGCTGGAGCCCGTCGAGGCCCGCGAGCACTGGGTGGGGTGCGAACGTGGCTGCGGCGCGCCGCACACCGAACACGTGCAGGTACGCGCGACCGGCAGCGGATACGAACGACGGGCCGTGCCCGGCATGCCGCTAATGTGACAGCCACCATGCACTCCTACATTCGCGATGGCGCCGAGATCTACCGCCAGTCCTTCGCCACGATCCGCGCCGAAGCGGACCTCGCCGGACTCCCCGCCGACGTGTCTCAGGTCGTCGTGCGGATGATCCACGCCTGCGGCCAGGTCGATCTCGCCGAGGATGTCGCCTACTCCCCCGATGTAGTCGCCAAGGCGCGCGCTGCGATGCGAGCCGGCGCCCCGATCCTGTGTGACGCCCAGATGGTGGCCTCCGGGGTCACCCGCAAGCGACTACCCGCGGATAACGAGGTGATCTGCCTGCTCGCAGACCCGCGGGTGCCCAACCTTGCAGCCGATATCGACAACACGCGGTCCGCCGCCGCGCTGGAGCTGCTGCGCGACCGCCTCGACGGCGCTGTCGTCGCGATCGGCAACGCGCCCACCGCGCTGTTCCACCTGCTCAACATGATCGAGGCAGGCGCGCCGCGGCCCGCTGCCATTCTCGGCATCCCGGTCGGCTTCATCGGCGCGGCCGAATCCAAGGACGCGCTCGCCGAATACGGGAACGGCATCGAATACCTCACCGTGCGTGGGCGCCGAGGCGGTAGCGCCATCACCGCCGCCGCGCTCAATGCGATTGCGAGCGAACAGGAATGAGCCAGAGTTACGGCAAGTTGTGGGGTCTCGGGCTGGGACCCGGTGACCCGGAACTGGTGACCGTGAAGGCCGCGCGGGTGATATCCGAGGCGGATGTGATCGCGTTTCACAGTGCGCGACACGGCAAGTCGATCTCTCGCGGCATCGCCGCGCCCTATATGCGCGAGGGCCAGATCGAAGAGCACCTCGTCTACCCGGTGACCACCGAAACCACCGATCACCCCGGCGGCTACCAGGGTGCGATCGACCATTTCTACGCCGAATCCGCTGAGCGCCTTGCCGTGCACCTCGAGGCGGGACGGTCCGTGGCGCTGCTCGCTGCCGGCGACCCGCTGTTCTACAGCTCCTACATGCATATGCACAAGCGGCTCACGGACCGGTTCGAGACCGAGATCGTCCCGGGCATCACCTCTGTCAGCGCCGCGAGCGCCGCCCTTGGCACGCCGCTCGTCGAAGGCGAACAGGTGCTGACGATCCTGCCCGGCACGCTGCCCGCGGACGAATTGACCCGCCGGCTGCGTGATACCGATGCCGCTGCGATCCTCAAACTCGGCCGCACCTACCCGACGGTGCATCAGGCACTGCGTGATTCGGGCCGGCTCGCCGACGCGCACTACGTCGAACGCGCGAGCAGCAAGGCGCAGCGGGTGCTCGGCGCCGATGAGGCGATCGACGAGAAGGTGCCCTACTTCGCGATCACCGTCGTGCCGGGCCGCGATCCGCAGCAGCCGCGCGAGGAACTCGAGCCAGGCAAGGGTGAGGTCACCGTGGTGGGGCTTGGTCCCGGCGCCGCGGATTGGACCACCCCCGAGGTTCGCCGTGCACTCGCCGAAGCCACCGACCTGGTCGGCTACGTGACCTACCTGAACCGCGTGCCCGAGCGCCCCGGCCAGCGCCGACACGCCAGCGACAATCGTGTGGAGGCCGAGCGCGCCGCGATGGCGCTCGATCTTGCCAAGCGCGGCGCCCGCGTTGCGGTCGTGTCCTCCGGCGATCCCGGTGTCTTCGCCATGGCCGCCGCAGTGCTCGAGGTCGCCGCTCAGGACGAGTGGCGCGACGTGCCGGTGCGGGTACTACCGGGCGTGACCGCCGCGAATGCCGTCGCCAGCCGGGTCGGCGCCCCACTCGGGCACGACTACGCGGTTATCTCGCTGTCGGACCGTCTCAAGCCGTGGGATGTTGTCGCGCAACGTCTTTCAGCGGTAGCGGCGGCGGACATGGCCATCGCCATCTACAACCCCGCGTCGAAGACCCGCACCTGGCAGGTTGCCGCGATGCGCGATCTGATCCTCGAGCACCGCGGCTCGGAGACACCGGTGGTGCTCGGCCGCGATGTGGGCGGACCGACGGAGAGCGTCCAGGTGGTGTCGCTGGGTGACCTCGATCCCGATGTGGTCGATATGCGCACGCTGCTGATCATCGGTTCGTCGACGACGGCGATCGTGCCCTCCATCGACGGGAGTTCCCGAGTGTTCACGTCGCGCAGCTACCCCGACCGCGCCGAGGCTCGGAACTAGGCCAACACCGGGCCCCAAACGGGTGCGAATTGTGTTTACGGGGGCCAAGTTTCGCGCCCGTTGAGAAGATTTGCACCCGGGAACGCAGTCCAAATGAGTGCAGAGTTTGTTCGAATGGGCGAAACTTTGCACCCGTTCCCTCTTTGCCAGGCTGCCTGTGAGTCAGTTGGTGGCCAGCGAGGAGGTTGGTGTGTCGATCAGTTC
>NZ_LRRB01000217.1 GCF_001646865.1 Aldersonia kunmingensis
AGGACGGTCCCGAGCACCTTCTTGAGCAGGAAGCCAGGCACCTTCATCTTCGGTTCGAGTTCCAACTCGAACCGCACCTTGGTGCCCCTGCCGGATGCCGACAGGGTGAAGCTGCCGACCTGGAGCTTCTGGGCGGTGCTTTCCACCAAGTGCCAGCTCGCGTTGCGGTCGCCGTCCCAGTCGTACGCGATGAGCTGATAGTCGGTCTGGCCGCGCATTCCGAACTCGGCGCGCAACAGCTTCGGCCTGCCGTCGTCGTAGCGCTCTTCCACTCTGCAGTTCTTGTACGGCCCTGCCCACTTCGGCAGGTCTTCGACGGCGACGATCGCCGCCATCACCGCCGCTGCGTCTGCCGCAATTTCGAATTCCTTGCTTCCCTTGACCGACATACGAGCCCCAACTCTGGTGATCGGCGGACGTGCAAGTGCGAATTGAGTCACAAATTACCGAATCGTGCCCCGGCATTTGTGGCGTTTGACACGGGTTCCCGCGTCAACCGCGTCGATATGCCGTTTGTTACCCCCAAAGGTGCGTTCGACGTGCAGGGACGCCTCTGGAAGCGGGTAACCTTCTGCCCATGACATCTGCGGTTTCTGCATCGGGCGCCATTGGCGTTGCGATGGTGACGCCCTTCTCTGCCGACGGGAAGCTGGACGTCGATACGGGTGTTCGGCTGGCCGCGCATCTCGTCGACAACGGCTGTGACCTGCTGGTTGTCGCTGGCACGACCGGCGAGTCGCCGACCACGAGTCCGGAAGAGAAGGCAGAGCTGCTGAAGGCGGTCGTGGATGCCGTAGGAAACCGGGCGACCATCATCGCGGGCGCCGGCACTTACGACACCGCAGAAAGCATCGATCTGGCGCAGCAGGCCGAGCGGGCCGGCGCGCGTGGCCTCCTCGTTGTGACGCCGTACTACTCGCGGCCGCCGCAGGCCGGTCTGCTTGCGCATTTCGTCGCAGTCGCGGATGCCACCGACCTGCCGGTGACGCTGTACGACATTCCGCCGCGCTCGGTGGTCCCGATCCTTCCGGACACGATTCGCCGGCTTGCGGAGCATCCGCGCATCGTCGCGGTCAAGGACGCCAAGGGCGATCTCAACGCCGGCGCCGAGTTGATCGCCGAGACCGGCCTCGCCTACTACTCGGGTGACGATCCGCTGAACCTGCCGTGGCTCTCCGTGGGCGCCGTCGGTTTCATCAGCGTCATCGGCCACCTCGCACCCGGCCGGCTACGCGAACTGCACGACGCCTACCGCGCCGGTGATGTCGAACGAGCACGCCAGATCAACTACAGCCTGATCCCGCTCACCAAGGCGATGAGCGGCCTGGGCGGTGTGGCGGCAATGAAGGCGGCGCTACGCCTGCAGGGCATCGATGTCGGCGAGCCGCGGCTGCCGCAGATCATGCCGACCACGGATCAGATCGACCTGCTCGCCGCCGATATGCAGACCGCAGGGGTGCTTGCATGACCCGACCGGGCCGATCACGCGGCCGGGCAACCCGCACTGCGGGTCCGCCCTCGGACCGTGACTCTCGTCCCAGCGGCCGTCCGGTCGCGCAGACCTCGGCCGCGCAGCAACGGCCGGATTCGCGCGTCGCCGCGACCGACCCGCACGAACGGCTGAGTTCGCCGCCGAAGGCGCCGAAGCACGGCCTGCGCGTGGTCGCGCTCGGCGGTATCGGCGAAATCGGCCGCAACATGACGGTTTTCGAGCATCAGGGCAAGATCCTGGTGGTCGACTGCGGTGTCCTCTTCCCGGAGGATCAACAGCCCGGCGTCGACCTGATCCTGCCCGACTTCCGGCATATCGAAGCGCGCATGGCCGATGTCGAGGCGATCGTGCTCACCCATGGCCATGAGGACCACATCGGCGCGGTGCCGTTCCTGTTGCGCCTGCGGCCCGATATCCCGGTGGTCGGCTCGAGGTTCACCCTCGCTCTCGTCGCGGCGAAATGCCGTGAGCACCACCAGCGTCCGAAGCTGGTCGAGGTTGTCGAGGGCCAGCGCACGACGCACGGTCCGTTCGAGTGCGAGTACTTCGCGGTGAACCACTCGATCCCGGACGCGATCGCTGTCGCGATTCGGACCTCGGCCGGAATCGCCCTGCACACCGGTGATATCAAGCTCGACCAGCTGCCACTCGACGGCCGGCTCACCGACCTCGCCGGTTTCTCCCGCCTCGGCGACGAGGGCGTGGACCTGTTCCTCGTCGACTCCACCAATGCCGAGGTGCCCGGCTTCGTCACGCCGGAGCGCGAGATCGGCGGCGTACTCGACACTGTCATCGGCAAGGCGAAGGCCCGCGTGATCGTGGCGTCGTTCGCGAGCCATGTGCACCGCATTCAGCAGGTGGTCGACGTCGCGCAGCGCTACGGGCGCCGGGTCTGCTTCGTCGGCCGCTCGATGGTCCGCAACATGGATATCGCACAGCAATTGGGCTATCTCAAGCTGCCCGAGGGCGTCGAGGTCGACATGAAGACGGCCGCGAGCCTCCCCAACGACAAGTTGGTGCTCATCTCCACCGGGTCGCAGGGCGAACCGCTATCGGCGCTGTCCCGGATGGCGCGCGGCGAGCACCGACAGATCAACATTCATTCCGATGACCTCGTGGTGCTGGCGTCCTCGCTCATCCCGGGCAACGAGAACTCGGTGTTCGCGGTGGTGAACGGACTGGCGCGGCTCGGCGCGACGGTAGTCACCCAGCAGAACGCGAAGGTGCATGTATCGGGCCACGCGTCGGCGGGCGAACTGCTCTACCTCTACAACGCGGTGCGGCCATCGAATGCGATGCCGGTGCACGGCGAATGGCGGCATCTGCGCGCCAACGCGGCCCTCGCAATCGCGACCGGTGTCCCCGAGGATCGCGTGGTGTTGGCCGAGGACGGCGTCGTCGTCGATCTCGTGGACGGCATCGCCAGGATCGTGGGCCGGGTGCCCGTCGGGCATGTTTATGTTGACGGTCTGTCGGTCGGCGACGTCGGCGAGTCCACCCTCTCGGACCGGCTGGTCCTGGGCGAGGGCGGCTTCATTTCGATCACCCTCGCTGTCGACTCGACGACCGGTCGCGCCGTCTCCACTCCCGAGCTGAACGGGCGCGGATTCTCCGACGACCCGGCCGCGCTCAAAGAGGCCGCGAAGCTGGTCGAGGCCGAACTGCTTCGCCTTGCGGGCGAGGGCATTACCGACACACACCGGATCGCGCAGAGCGTTCGCCGGGTCGTGGGCCGCTGGGTGTCGGAGAAGTACCGCCGCCGCCCGATGATCGTGCCGACCGTCATCGGCGTCTAGTCGTCACTCCCGTCAACAGGTGGACGGCCACCGGTTGGGCAGTTGCGGCTTCCCGCGTGCGGCCGTCACCGCTGACACGGCGGCGCTGACTGCGGTGCTCTCGGCACCGATGAGGGCGCGTGCCGCCCGCGCTCCGGGCGAGATCGTAGCCACCCGCGCGAGTTCGTCTCCCGCCAAAGGCTTTTCGACGGCGTCGAAGAGCGCGGCGACGCCGTCTGGACCGTAGTTCGCCAACGCCTTGTCCAGCGAGTACATGCCGACAGCGCCGGTGGTGAGCGCGGCGGCCAGGCGGGTGTCCTGCACGAACGCGGCAAGGTTGCCACGGTAGGGGCCCTCACCTGCTTCGCCGAGGTTGAAGGTCGCCGAGTTGCCGTACCAGCGCCGCATGTCGTCGATATAGGCCGAGTGGATCGACGGGCCTGGATCGATGCCGATGAGGTTGGCGTAGGTCGAGCGCATCGTCATGAACGACACCCCGCGGAAGGTGCCAGGCCGCGGCAACGGCATACCGAGACCGTCGGACAGCGCGGAGTCGCCGTTCGTGAGGTCGTCGAACAGGAACGGGTAGACGGCGGCCACGGTCGGATATCCCCGTTGCTCGAGCCGTGCCACAACCGCTTCGTAGCCACGCATGGCCTCGCACTGCTGCGCGGGATCGATATTGCCGGACAACAACTCGGCGACGGGGAGGGGATCGCGGAAGGCCTTGTTGTTGGTTGCGGTGTCCTGCAACGAGGATTCGAGATCGAGGAGCACCTGTTCGGGTGTGAAGCCAATGTCGTTGGCCCAGTCGTCGAAGTCGCCGATCATCTGTTCGTGCAGGCCCACGTTGTCCTCGGTGGCCCAGTAACCGTCGGCGTAGGGGATCGTCAGCCAGGCGACCACTCCCACGTCGTTGCGTTCGGCCTCGCGGAGGAAGGGCAGCATTTCATCGAATCGAGGCTTGCCCGGCGGTACGGGACCGAAGTCGCGTTGCCAGCGCAGGTTGACCGAGATCCGGGCCCGCCTTTCCCTCAACACCTTCCATGCCTCGGGGGTGAAGACGTCGAGGTTCCGGCGGGCGGCCCAGTAGGAATCTGGATCGGCCAGTTGGCCGGTGTTGAACCCGTGCAGGGTGGACACTTCCTCGGCCGCCGCGAAGACGAGTCGCGAACGGGATGCCGCGGTGTCCGGCTCCGCCGCGGCTGTCGCAGCGGTGTTGGAAACCAGGAGGGCCACCGCGATCGGCAGAATCCCCGTCCAGACACGGCGCCAGGGCCGATGACGTGCCATCAGAGTCGTCCTCCCCGTGGGACCCTGCGGTGTAGATACGAGGAAAACGGTAGCGATTCGGCCCGAATTTCCGGCCCGAACCGGAATCTAGGTCGTTGCGAGAAGTCGCCAGAGGCCGATCAGGCCGACCGCGACAATCACGGCGCGAAGTGCGCCGGGGGAGAGGCGTCGGCCGTACTTCGCGCCGACGCTGCCGCCGACAAGGGAGCCGATGGCGATGAGGCCGGCGGCCGCCCAGTCGATCCGGTCGAATGCGACGAGCGTGTAGGCGAGCGCCGCGACGATGTTCACCAGCAACGACAGCAGGTTCTTCGCCGCATTCATCCGCTGCATCGACTCGGGCAGCAAGGCGCCCATCATGCCGATCAGCAGGATGCCTTGCGCGGCCGTGAAATAGCCGCCGTAGATGCCGATCAAGAAGGTGCCCGCGACGAGGGCCGCCATCCGGCCGGGGCTCACGTCATCTGCGGTTCGTCCCGCCGCCTCGGCACGCTTCTTGGCGAACGCCTGAATGCGGGGGCCGGCGATCACCAGAATGAGTGCGCCGACCAGCAGCACCGGCACGACCTGGGTGAACACCTTCTCGGGCAGGTGCAGCAGCAGCCAGGCGCCGATCGCAGCGCCGATCAGCGATCCGGGGATCTGCCAGCGCAGCCGGTTCCACTGGCCGCGCAGCTCGCGGCGATAGCCCCAGGTGCCGGAGACACCGCCCGCGACCAGGCCGACCGCGTTGGACATCGTCGAGGTCACCGGCGGATAGCCGAGCGCCACCAGGGTCGGGAATGTGATGAGCGTGCCGGACCCGACTATCGCGTTGATCGCGCCCGCACCGAACCCGGCCAGGGCGATCACGATCATGTGGGAGACGGGCACTGCCAAACCCTATGTGCGGGTGTTCCGCCCGCGCAGGGCAGGTATGTGCGTTGGTGAGATTATCGCTAGCTTGTGTGCATGAGCCTGGCACGCCGCGAACGTATAGCCCTTGTCGCAACGATGACCGAGGTCGGCCCCGATGCGCCGACCCTGTGCGGGGAGTGGACGACACGCGACCTTGCGGCCCATCTGGTGGTGCGTGAGCGCCGCCCCGACACCGGCCCGGGCATCCTGATTCAGAAGTTCGCGGGCTACACCGAGCGCGTTCGTAGCGGCGCTGCCGAGCGGGAGTGGTCCGAGCTGTTGGAGCAGGTCCGTACCGGCCCGCCGATTTGGTCGTTGATGAAGCCGCTGGACTCGGCGGTCAATATGACCGAGATGTTCGTGCACCACGAGGATGTGCGGCGAGGCAGCCCAGGATGGGAACCGCGCGCGCTTGATCCCGCAGATGAGGCAAAGCTGTGGTCTGCGCTGCGCCGGATGGCGCGAATGGCCTACCGGAAGTCGTCGATCACCGTCGTGCTGACCACGCTGACCGGCGAGCGGGTGGTGGCGCACAAGGGCGGCGATCGCGAAGTTGTCCTGACCGGAACGGCCTCCGAACTGCTGCTCCATGCGTTCGGACGGAACGAGGTGCGGGTCGAGGCGACCGGTGATCCGGCGGACGTCGACGCGGTGCATGCCCTGGATCGCAGTATTTGACCCCAGGGACACCGCATGTGACGAGTGTGGCGTATGGGCACAGTGGGACGCCAGCGACTAATCTGAGCGTATGGCAGGCAAGTCCGGCGGCACCACAGCGTCGCGTTCGCGCTCGCGGACGACGACGGGATCGACCCGACGCAAATCGCCTTCTCCCAGGTCACGCACGGTAAGTACGCCGCGCAAGCGTCGCCCGCAGGCCGTCGCAAGACGGAGACCCCGCTGGGCGTAGCGGGCCGGTGGATCGGATCGGGCTGGACGATGGTGGCGCGCGGCCTCGGCGCCACCACCCGGGCAGTCGGCCGGGCGCACGATATCGAGCACGGTCATCGTCGTGACGGCATAGCGCTGGGCCTGCTGGCCATCGCCGGCGTCGTGGCGGCTGCCGTGTGGGTTTCGGCTGGTGGTCCGGTCGGCGGGTGGCTCGCGACCGCGGTGCGGGCAACGGTCGGAACGGCGGCCATCCTGGTGCCGATCGTCGCGCTCGGGGTGGCGATCACGCTGATGCGGACCGAACCCGATCCGCAGGTCCGACCGCGGTTGGTGCTCGGTTCGCTGCTGCTCGGTCTCCCGCTGCTCGGCCTGTGGCACCTCGCCGCGGGCTCACCGGCGGACAGCGACGGCCGCTCGGACGGAGCCGGATTCATCGGTTATGCGGCCGGTGGTCCGCTGTCCGACGGACTCACCCCGTGGGTGGCGGTGCCGCTGATGATGCTCGCGATGCTCTTCGGCCTGCTGCTCGTCACCGGCACCACGGTGCGCGAGGTCCCGGAGCGGCTGCGCGAGCTGTTCGGGGCGCCCGACGACGACGAGTACGACGACTACGACGATTACGACTCCGACGAACCGCTGCGGCCCCGCCGTGGAACGCCGGCCGAGAACTACCCGGCCGACGAATTCGCCGGCGACGACAACGTCACCGAGATCCTGCCCGGCGAACCGCCCTTGCAGGAAGCGAAGAAGGCCAGGAAGCGGCCGAAGGGTGCCAAGCCCGTCGCAGAGCTGGCACCAGCAGGCGACCCGCAGTTGCCGCTGAAGGAGTTCGTCCCCGATCGCGTGGTCGAGGGCGATTACACGTTGCCGCCGGCGTCGCTGCTCATCGACGGCGATCCTCCCAAGAAGCGCAGTTCGGCGAACGACACGATGATCGATGCGATCAACGGGGTACTCGAGCAGTTCAAGATCGATGCCGCCGTCACCGGCTGCACCCGCGGTCCGACCGTGACGCGGTACGAGGTCGAGCTCGGCCCCGGCGTGAAGGTCGAGAAGATCACCGCGCTCACGCGCAACATCGCCTACGCGGTCGCCACCGAGAACGTCCGGCTACTTGCACCGATCCCCGGCAAGTCCGCGGTCGGTATCGAGGTGCCGAACGCCGACCGTGAGATCGTCCGCCTCGCAGACGTGCTCAAGGCGCCGTCGACGCGCAAGGATCACCACCCGCTGGTGATCGGGCTCGGCAAGGACATCGAGGGCAATTTCGTGTCGGCGAACCTGGCGAAGATGCCGCACCTGCTGGTGGCCGGCTCGACCGGCTCGGGTAAGTCCAGCTTCGTCAACTCGATGCTGGTCTCGCTGCTGCAGCGCGCGACGCCCGACGAGGTTCGGATGATCCTCATCGACCCCAAAATGGTCGAACTGACGCCGTACGAGGGCATCCCGCACCTGATCACGCCCATCATCACGCAGCCGAAGAAGGCAGCGTCGGCGCTGGCGTGGCTCGTCGAGGAGATGGAGCAGCGCTACCAGGACATGCAGGCCAGCAAGGTCCGCCACATCGACGACTTCAACAAGAAGGTCCGCTCGGGCGAGATCACCACGCCGCTGGGCAGCGAGCGGGTCTACCGGCCCTACCCGTACATCTTGGCCATCGTCGACGAGCTCGCGGACCTGATGATGACCGCGCCTCGGGACGTCGAGGATGCCATCGTGCGGATCACGCAGAAGGCGCGCGCCGCGGGCATCCACCTGGTCCTCGCGACACAGCGGCCGTCGGTGGACGTGGTCACCGGCCTCATCAAGACCAATGTGCCGTCGCGGCTCGCGTTCGCCACCTCGTCGCTAACCGACAGCCGGGTCATCCTCGATCAGCCGGGCGCGGAGAAGCTGATCGGTATGGGTGACGGGCTGTTCCTGCCAATGGGTGCGGGAAAGCCGACCCGACTGCAGGGCGCGTTCATCTCCGACGAGGAAATCCACGGCGTCGTCGACTTCGCCAAGAACCAGGCAGAGCCCGAGTACACCGAGGGCGTCACCGCGGCCAAGGTCGGTGAGAAGAAGGACGTCGACGCCGACATCGGTGACGATCTCGAGCTGTTCGTGCAGGCCGTGGAGCTCGTCGTGAGCAGCCAGTTCGGCTCGACCTCGATGCTGCAGCGAAAGCTGCGCGTTGGTTTCGCCAAGGCCGGCCGGCTGATGGACCTGATGGAGACCCGGGGCGTTGTCGGCCCCAGCGAGGGTTCGAAGGCGCGCGAGGTGCTGATCAAGCCGGACGAACTCGACGGACTGCTGTGGACCATCCGCGGCGGTGGCGACGAGGGTGCGCCGAGCGATTCGGAGGAGTTCTGAGCTCGCTGAGCGCACCTAGATTCGCGGAGTGAACGGAAGCGTTCACTCCGTTCAACGCAACGGATCTTCCGTTCGCACCCGCTTCAGACAGTGCTCAGAAGCGGCACCACCACGGCTTCTTGCTGAGCTGCTCGACCTGCGCCTCGAGCTCGTCGATGCGGTCGAGTGCGGCCGCGAGCCCGTCCACGAGCGTGTTGTAGCGGCCCTCCCCGTTCGAGCCGAGCTGCGGCCACCCGTCGAGTCCGGGTCCGCGCAGCTGCACCTGGATGTCGCGCAGGATCGCGTCCTGTTCGGGCGTCAAGTCGTCCTCCTCGGGATGCCAGTCCCACTGGCCGAAATCGACGGTGATCGCTTCGTTCACATCGCACTGCACGCCGTTCACCACGACCTGGCGCAAGGTCTGATGGATATTGCGGCGGGTCTCCACGTTCGTGCCCGACCACGCGTCGGTCTGCCACACCCAGTCGGCGGTGCCGGCGTCGAGCGCTCGGCTGACTGGCCAGTACCCGCCGTAGATGCCGACGTTCTCGGCGCTGAGCACGGTGGCGGCGCCGCGCAGGTACGCATCGATCGGAACCTGATCGGCGGGTGTGGCATCGAAATCCGCCGAGAAGTAGATCGGCCGATCGGCCCGGCCACCACAGGCCAGCACGTGTGCAAGACCTGCCGAGGCATCAGCAACACCGGCGTCGAAACCGTCCAGCATCCGGTTGGCCCACGTCTCCCAGTTCGACACGATCGAGATACCGTGCGCGCGCAAATCGGCCGCTTCTGCCGGGGTCAGCTGTTTGCCCGGCAGCGTCGGGCCGCCGGATGTGAGGTACCGCACGACGAAGTCGTAGCCGGCCGCGCGAATGGCGGCGCCGCCCGGCCGTCCAGCCGCATAGTCCAGGCCAAGCCGCATGTCGCCCACCCTAGGGCCTCGATGATCTTGATGCCGGACGGGCGGTTTGGGTGGTCTGCGGCAATTCAGTGCTGTGGTTCAATGGACCCACTGTTGGAGGGGAGTACCCCAGATCACGGTCGCGTCGTCAACACGTCTGGCATCGTTGCCGGTCCGGTGCGGTCGGTCCGGCGTAGCGAAACGCCGGACGGGGGAGACCTCCGGTAGCGACACACGTCTACCGGAGGGTAAGCCCGTATGCACGTAACCGCCGTCGAGTGGGTCATCACCATTGCGGTGATCATCGGCCTGTTCGTTTTCGACTTCTTCGCGCACGTCCGCAACCCGCACGAGCCGACCTTCCGCGAGTCCGCGTTCTGGTACGGCGTCTTCGTGCTGCTAGCGGTCGCCTTCGGCGGATTCGTGATGCTCAAATGGGGCAGCACCTACGGCAGTGAGTACTACGCCGGCTACATCACCGAGCTTGCGTTGTCGATGGACAACCTCTTCGTCTTCATCATCATCATGTCGACGTTCGCGGTACCCCGTCAGTACCAGCAGAAGGTCTTGCTCATCGGCATCGTGATGGCACTGGTCATGCGCGGCATCTTTATCGCCGTCGGCGCGGCCGCGATCAATGCGTACGCGTGGGTCTTCTACATCTTCGGTGCCTTCCTCATCTACACCGCGATCAAGCTGTTCAAGGATCACGGCCATGAGGAGGAGATCGAGGAGGAGCGCGAGTCGCGCATCATCGCGCTGGCGAAGCGCTTCCTGCCGACGACCGACGAATACGACGGCGACAAGCTCACCACCAAGATCGACGGCAAGCGAGTGGTCACTCCGCTGCTGCTGACCCTGGTCGCGATCGGTTTCACCGACCTGCTGTTCGCCCTCGACTCCATCCCGGCGATCTACGGGCTCACCAAGGAGCCCTACATCGTCTTCACCGCGAACGCGTTCGCGCTGATGGGCCTGCGCCAGCTGTACTTCCTGATCGGCGGACTGCTCGAGCGGCTCGTGTACCTGTCCTACGGCCTGTCGGTCATCCTGGCCTTCATCGGCGTGAAGCTTGTCCTGCACGCGCTGCACGAGAACACGCTCCCGTTCATCAACGGCGGAGAGCATGTGTCGGTGCCCGAGGTGTCCACGGCGATGTCGCTGGGCGTGATCATCGGCGTGCTGATAATCACGACGGTTGCGAGCCTGTGGAAGACGCGCAATCAGTCGGCCGACGACACCACCAAGGTCGAAAACTAGCTCTGCGAGAAGGCGCCCAGCGCGGGCTGCCAGCGTTGGACCCGGATCTCGTCGACGAGGTCCTCGACGACGAACGGATCGGCGTCGAGCAGGCTGCGAACCGAGTCGGTATCGGTGCCCTCGATCAGAATGAGGGCACCGGTGCCGTCCTCGTAGGCGCCGGCGGAAACCACCGTGCCCTGATCGAGAAGCGAGCGCAGCCAGTCGCGATGTGCGGGCCGGTGCTCGTCGCGCCCGGCAATCGTCGTCTCGGCGTAGGTGTAGTGCACGGTGAACAGCGACATCGTCGGTCTCAATTCTTTTCGGATGGGTCGAGTCCTTCGGGTACGTCGAGCGTGAGCAGCATCCGGGTATTGCCGAGTGTGTTCGGTTTCACGTAGCTCAGGTCGAGGAACTCCGCGATGCCCTCGTCGTAGGAGCGGCACATCTCCGCGTACACCTCGGCGGTGACCGGGGTGCCCTCGATCTCGGTAAAGCCATGACGGCTGAAGAAGTCGACCTCGAAGGTCAGCACGAACAGCCGCCCCAGTTCGAGTTCGCGGGCCACACCGATCAGCCGGCGCACGATCAGCCTGCCGACTCCGAGGCCCTTTACCGTGGGATCGACTGCAACGGTACGGATCTCGCCCAGGTCGGCCCAGAGCACGTGCAGCGCACCGCAACCGACCACCTCGCCGCGCACCTCGGCAACCCAGAATTCCTGGACGGCTTCGTACAGCGTCACGAGGTTCTTTTCGAGCAGAATCTTTCCCGCGTACACGTCCACGAGTCGCTTTATCGACGCGACGTCGGAGGTTCGCGCGCGACGAATCTTCGGCAGATTCTCCGAGGACTCGATCGGCGCAGTTGTCATGCGTGCAGAGTAGTCACCGCTGATGCCGATACTCTGAGGGTGTGTCGGTTGTTCTTAGTTTCAGCGTGCGGGAGCGCGTCGTCGTTCCCAGTCGCGGCTGCAACAGCCGGAGGGGTCGCGGATGAGCGCCCAACACGATGACATCGCGCCCGTGAACGGCGTCGCCGAGCCGGCCTCCGATCAACAATCAGCACGGAAGCTTGCCGTCGCGGAGACCGATCACGCGGCAGCCAATCCGGTGCCGCCGTCGGCGACGGCACCGAGTGCGGCGGCCGCGCCTGCGCACACCCCGGTCCCGCTGTTCAACATCGCCAACATCTTGACGATCGTGCGTATCGCGATCGTGCCGGTCTTCCTGCTCGCGCTGTTTGCGGGGGGTGGCGACGACACCGCTTGGCGGATCGTGGCAGCCCTGCTGTTCGGCATCGCCGCGGTGACCGACCGCATCGACGGCCAACTCGCCCGCAAGTACGGGCTCGTCACCGACTTCGGCAAGCTCGCCGATCCGATCGCGGACAAGCTGCTGATCGGTGCCGCCCTGATTGGGTTGTCGGTGCTCGGCGAGCTGGCCTGGTGGGTCACCGCCGTTATCGCGGCCCGTGAGATCGGCATCACGTTACTTCGGTTCGCGGTATTGCGGCATGGCGTGATTCCGGCCAGTCGCGGCGGAAAGCTGAAAACACTGGTGCAGTCGGTAGCTATTGCCCTCTACCTGTTGCCGTTGTCGGGAGCAGCCCACGTCCTGGCGGTGTGGGTGATGGGACTCGCGGTGGCGCTCACGATCATCACCGGCCTGGACTATGTCTTCGGGGCGTTTCGCCTGCATGCGCTGGGTCGACGCCGGGTCGCGCAGGCAGAGTGAGCGACCCGCTCGCCGCGGCGATCCCGGCCCGCGAGCTGGTGCATGCCCTCGCTACGGCGCAGCAGACGGTTGCCACCGCCGAGTCACTGACCGCGGGCCTGCTCAGCGCGACGATCGCCGGAGTACCGGGCGCGAGTGCGGTGCTGCGCGGCGGAATCGTGGCCTATGCGACCGATCTCAAGAACACCCTGGCAGGTGTCGATCGGGCTGTCCTCGATGCCGAAGGGCCGGTATCGGCTGCGACGGCAGAACAGCTTGCGGTGGGTGCGATGGTCAACTGCGGCGCGGACTGGGGTATCGGCCTGACCGGCGTCGCCGGGCCCGATATGCAGGACGGCCGGCCGGTGGGGACGGTATTTCTCGGCCTAGCCGGACCAGGTGGTACCGAGGTTGTCCGCTTGCAGCTCGACGGTGACCGGTGGGCGATCCGGCTCGGAGCCGTTCGCGCGGCGGTGGTCGAGCTCACCGAGCGGGTACGCGCGGGTTGACCGGAGTGCCCACCGGTCGGCCGGCTGAAGGCCGTTTCGCCCGACTCGCCGCGTCCGCGTCCGGTCGGCGCGCTAAGGTCGGGAACCAACGATGCGGCCGCGATCGTTGACGCAATGAGTTCGACTTGTCGTCGATCGCTGGTGGGTCGGCACGTCGCATGTGACAGGAGGATCGAGATGGCGCTGTTGTTGCGAGAAGCTATCGGCGACAGTCTGCGGCGCACCCGGGTTTCGCAGGCCCGGACGCTGCGGGAAGTGTCCAGCTCCGCGCGGGTGAGCCTCGGCTACCTGTCCGAAGTCGAGCGTGGCCGCAAGGAAGCTTCGAGCGAACTGCTCGCGGCGATCTGCGATGCGCTCGAGGTCCCGCTGTCCGACGTACTGCATGAGGTCAGCGAATCGCTGGCGGTTACCACCGAACGTGAGCTGGCTACGGCAGGTGCTCCGGACTCGGTGGCGAGCGGTACCGCGACGGTGTCGGCCGGCCGCGCCGACGCCGGTCTCGTTGCCGATGACACGCTTATCGTCATTCCCGCACCGGCGCTCGTCGCCGCCTGAGCATCCACAACGGCAACCTGTCGTGGTTGTCGGTCGTGGACGAGAGAACAAACGGATAGATTCACCAGTAGGCGCTGAACCGTCGAAATGGCGGTCGGAGTCGAGTTGTCGGTCCGTGTCGGGCATCAACATCGGACCCACGGCACGTGATGGTCGCGTGCCGGCCCGCGCGTAGCGCGCGGCGCAGCAGATGGAGGCGGAACTCAACCGATGGCAAATCCGTTCGTCAAGGCCTGGAAATACATGATGGCCCTCTTTGATTCCAAGATCGAAGAGTATGCGGACCCGAAGGTCCAGATTCAGCAGGCGATCGAGGATGCCCAGCGTCAGCACCAGGCGCTGTCCCAGCAGGCAGCCTCGGTCATCGGTAACCAGCGGCAGCTCGAGATGAAGCTCAACCGTCAGCTCGACGAGGTGGAGAAGCTCAACGCTAACGCCCGCCAGGCAGTGACGCTGGCCGATCAGGCCGCGACCGCAGGCGACAACGAGAAGGCAGTGCAGTACACCAACGCCGCCGAGGCGTTCGCTGCTCAGCTCGTGACCGCGGAGCAGTCCGTGGAGGACCTCAAGGTGCTGCACGACCAGGCGCTGCAGGCGGCCGCGCAGGCGAAGAAGGCTGTCGAGCAGAACGCAATGATGCTGCAGCAGAAGGTCGCCGAGCGCGCCAAGCTGCTCAGCCAGCTCGAGCAGGCAAAGATGCAGGAGCAGGTGTCGGCCTCGCTGCGTTCGATGGACGGCACGCTGTCCGCGCCGGGCACCACGCCGAGCCTCGATGCGGTGCGCGACAAGATCGAGCGTCGCTACGCCGATGCGCTCGGTTCTGCTGAGCTCGCGCAGAACTCGGTGCAGGGCAGGATGATGGAGGTCCAGCAGGCCAGCGTCCAGATGGCGGGACATAGCCGGCTCGAGCAGATCCGGGCGTCGATGAAGGGTGACGCGTTGCCCGCCGGTGGCGACAGCGCGGCGGCCCCGACCCCGGCGCCGGCTTCGCAGCCGCAGGTCAACCCGGGCGAGACCGCCACTTCGTAGTACGTGACGGGTGACCATGCCTGCTGGGGTGTGGTCACCCGTTTCTGCGTTTCGGCCCCGAAGTCGCCCGCGCGCCGGCTCGGGGTGATCCCTGATCTTTCCCTGATTTACCGTCTGACCTCGTGCTTTACCGCCCGAACCCTGGCACGCTCTTTCAGTATGAGACGCCGGATCTGGCGTTCATCCCGCTCCGAGGGAGGCAGCAAGTGTTCTGGAAGATCGTCGGCATAGTCGCGCTGGTCTGGCTCGCGTTCCTGATCCTGGGCGCACTGATCAAGAGTCTGTTCCCGATCCTGGTTATCAGCGCCATCGTTTTCGGTCTGTATCTGCTCTACAAGGCGATGAGCAGCTCGGACAACAAGGACGTCACCAGGACGCCGTAGCGATATGGAACCCGTTCCCGAGGACTGGCAGCGCGGCCTTGTCATCGCCGCGCACCCGGACGACATCGAGTACGGCTCCGCGGCCGCCGTGGCGCGCTGGACGGCGCAGGGCAAGGACATTCGCTATGTGCTCGCCACCAGTGGCGAGGCAGGGATAGCGGGGCTGTCGCCCGCCGAATGCGGTCCGCTGCGCGAGCAGGAGGAGATCGCCGCGGCACGTGTGGTCGGGGTGAGCGAAGTGGAGTTCCTCGGCCACTCCGACGGCACCCTGGTCGAGGGGCCACCGCTGCGGCGCGATCTTGCGGCCGCGATCCGGCGGCATCGGCCGGAGCTGATTGTGACGCTGCACTTCGGACGCACCTGGGGCCCAGGCGCTTTGAACAGTGCCGACCACCGCGCGCTCGGCAGCGCCGTCCTCGATGCCGCCGCGGACGCCGGGAACGAATGGATCTTTCCCGATCTCGTCGAGGCGCCATGGTCGCCGCGCTGGGTTGCGGTACAGACACCCGACGCGAGCCACGCCGTCGACGTCACCGCCACGGTCGACAGCGCGGTGGAATCGCTTATGGCGCATCGGCGCTACCTCGAGGCACTCGAACCGACCCCGATCGACGAGCACGCGCGATCGGTGATCGACATGGTGATCGGCAGGTTCGACGATTTCGACGCCGAACGCGCAGTTGGATTCGAGCTCTACAGCTTTCGCGGCTAAGCCGTCATCCGCCGCCGTAGTTCGGCCACGCCCTCGCCCTGGAGCGATTCGAGGGCGACGGGACGGCCGCTGCAGGCCAACAGAATCGTCGCGATCGGACCGTGTACGAGTGATCCCGATCCGCGTGTCCACGGAACGTCCGTTGCTTCCACGTGCAGACCGCGGAAGCGATGTCGTGCTCCGAACGGAAAGCCGCGCCGCCACACGAATGTCGTTGCGGCGCGGGCTGTGTGCGTCGGCATCGGGACGGTGCGGCCGAGCGGGATCGCGACGTCCTGGGTATGGACGAGGATGTCGGTGAGCGGGTCGAACGCCACCGTCGCTGGTGGGTGGCGGCGGGAATCGATCACTGCCCGCAGCTGCTCGACGAGGCTCTCGACCGGGTCCGTGCGGCGGATAGCGGTCTCGTGCACCAGACGGTTGAAATTCCCTCGGTAACGGACCATTTCGCGTAGCGACTCGGACTGCGTCAGGGTTGCGCCGAGCACAAGGTGCGCGATGACATCGCGCACGCGCCAGCCGTCGCACAGTGATTCGGCATCCCATTCGTCTGCGTCGAGGGATTCGAGCAGCGTGACGAGTTCGCGGCGCCCCTGGGCGGTCGCGGCCCAGATGTCCTCGCGCGTCCAGTGATTCATGGTGCCCACGGGTCTGTGATCGTGCGGAGGTCGCTCAGGATTTCGCGCAGCGCAAGCAGCTTCTTCGGGCCGAGGTGACGAGACCACTCGGCCTCGACTTCGGCCACCGCGGCCCCCGCGACGGGCAGCATCTGCTCGCCGGACGGGCTGATCCGGATCAGCCGGGCGCGGGCGTCGGTTGGATCGGGCACCCGCTCGACAAACCCCTGGCGCTCGATCTGATCGACCAGGAACCCGGCGGTCTGCTTGGTCACCTGCGCTTGCTCGGCGAGGTCGGTCAGCCGGGTTCCGTTCGGCCCGATGCGCTGCACGATCTTCATCTGCGCGACCGTCAGTTCCACGCCGGCCTCCCGCAGTGCGGCAATGACCCGATTCTCCATTGCCCGATACGGCAGAAATAGCAGTACGCCGAGATTGGGTTCGTCATCCACTCGCAGACCTCCGGCGATCACCTCTGGACGATGGTCAGTCTATCTGACTAAACTAGTCAGATAGACTGACTAGTTTAGTGGTGGTTGCAATGTCGGTACTTGCGCAAATCTTCGCGCTCATCACGGCGTTCGTGCATGTGCTCGCGTTCACCTGGGAGGTCGTGCTGTGGCAACGACCTGGAGTGCACCAGGGCATCTTCCAAGTCTCCACAGCTGATCTGCCGCCGGTTCGGCTGTGGTCGTTCAACGTCGGCTTTTACAACCTGTTCCTCGCGGCCGGGCCGATCGTCGGCGTGGTGGCCTGGCACCTGGACTACGCGACGGTGGCCCGCACCCTCGTCATCTATTGCTGCTCGTTCATGGCGTTGGCCGGCGTGATGCTGTTCGTGTCCGACCGACTGGCCATGAGTAGGCCCAAGGGGGCGGGGGTTGGCGGTGCGGCGGCGCAATGCCTGCCTGCGCTGGTGGCCGTCGTGCTGACGTCGATGGGGTAGCCAGAGGTTCCAACCGGGAGGGTCCTATCCTGGCGCGATGCGTGTCGCAGTAGTTGCCGGTCCAGACGCCGGCCATGCCATCCCCGCGATTGCGCTGTGTCGCAAGTTCGCCGATGCCGGCGACGAGCCGACGTTGTTCACCGGCAAACCGTGGCTCGACGGGCTGGAGGCCGAGCCCTTCGCGGTGCGACTGCTGCCCGGGCTAGCCCCGCGTGACGAAGACAACGACATGGACGCGGGCCAGCGACTTCACGAGCGGTCGGCCTACATAGGCGAACTGCTCGCTCCCGAACTGCGCTCGCTGGGCTTCGATTTCGTGGTCTCCGATGTACTCACCGCCGGAGGAGGCCTGGCCGCGGAACTCTGCGGACTGCCATGGGTCGAACTGTCGCCGCATCCGCTGTATCTGCCGTCCAAAGGCCTGCCGCCGATCGGCAGCGGACTCGCGCCGGGCACCGGCCTGCGTGGTCGGCTGCGCGATGCGGTGATGCGCAAGCTCACGGCGCGATCGGTGCGGGATGGCGATCGGCAGCGATCCGCGGCCCGCGTTGGAATCGGTCTGCCCTCCGAGGATCCCGGGCCGCTCGCTCGCCTGATCGCGACGCTGCCTGCGCTCGAGGTCTCGCGCCCGGACTGGCCGGACAACGCGCACATCGTCGGTCCGCTGCTGTGGGAGCCGACCGACCAAGTGCTCGACCTGCCGCAAGGTGACGACCCGGTGGTGATGGTGGCGCCCTCGACGGCGTTCACCGGCGCCGACGGCATGGTGCCCACCGCGTTGCGCGCACTTGACGGCGCGGATGTGCGGGTCGTGGTGTCCATGCTCGACGAACCACCCACCGACCTGCCGGTATGGGCAAACGCGGGACTCGGCCGCCAGGACGTGCTGCTGCGCGATGCTGCGGTGGTCGTGTGTGGGGGTGGCCACGGCATGCTCGCCAAGGCGCTGCTCGCCGGTCGCCCGGTGGTGACCGTGCCGGGCGGTGGCGATCAATGGGAGCTGGCCAATCGCGCGCAGCGGCAGGGAAGTGCGCTGCTGGTACGCCCGCTGTCGGTGGAGGCCGTCCGCGACGCGGTGCTGCGTGTGCGCGACGAGCCGGGCTTCCGGGCCGCTGCCGAATCGGCCGCCGCGGGTGCGGCCGACGTCGCCGATCCAGTGCAGATCTGCCGGGATGTGCTTGCGGCCAACCCGGTGCGGTAGCGCAGAAAACGACCGATCGGCCGTCCCCTTGCGGCGCGACTCGTTCGATCGCACCGGCTACCGTTGGCGAAATGCGCCTGACCGAGTTTCACGAGATGTTGCACGACGAATTCGGCACCGCGCGAGGTGATGCACTGCTCGCCGACCACACGCTTCCCGCGCTGGGTAGTCGAACCGGCGCGCAGGCCATCGAGGCGGGCGTCGATCCGCGTGAGGTGTGGCGCGCTCTGTGCGCCGACCTGGATGTGCCGCGCTCGCGCTGGTAACCGCCGCCGGTGCTGGCCCCTATGGCCGGCCCGGCAAGCGACCCGTCATGGACAACTTCTCCGGCGTGTCGAACCCCGCGGAGATTGACTCGAACACATGTTCGCTTATGCTGATCGTGCTGGGGTCGCATGAGCACCATCCACAGGCCGGATTTCATCCACAGGCCAAGTGGCGAACTCGGACTTCGAGCCGGACCTGTCGGTGCCGGCTCCTAACGTAGCCACCGACCGCTGGATGAGCATCGAGAAGGGGACCGACGATGGCAGGACGCGAGAACGATCGCGACAAAGCGCTCGACCTGGCGCTGGCGCAGATCGACAAGAGTTTCGGCAAGGGCTCAGTGATGCGCCTGGGTGAGGAGGCTCGCCAGCCCATCTCGGTGATCCCGACCGGATCGATCGCACTCGACGTGGCACTCGGCATCGGCGGTCTGCCGCGTGGCCGCGTCGTCGAGATCTACGGCCCGGAATCCTCCGGTAAGACGACGGTCGCGCTGCACGCGATCGCCAACGCCCAGGCGCTCGGCGGCATCGCCGCCTTCATCGATGCGGAGCACGCGCTCGACCCGGACTATGCCAAGAAACTCGGCGTTGACACCGACGCGCTGCTGGTCTCCCAGCCGGACACCGGTGAGCAGGCGCTCGAGATCGCGGACATGCTCATCCGCTCGGGCGCGCTCGACATCATCGTGATCGACTCGGTCGCCGCCCTGGTGCCGCGCGCCGAGATCGAGGGCGAGATGGGCGACAGTCACGTCGGTCTGCAGGCCCGGCTGATGAGCCAGGCGCTGCGGAAGATGACTGGTGCACTGAACAACTCGGGCACCACCGCGGTCTTCATCAACCAGCTGCGCGAGAAGATCGGCGTCATGTTCGGCTCACCCGAGACGACCACGGGTGGTAAGGCACTGAAGTTCTACTCGTCGGTGCGCCTCGACGTCCGCCGGATCGAGACCCTCAAGGACGGCACCGACGCGGTCGGTAACCGCACCCGCGTGAAGGTCGTCAAGAACAAGGTGTCGCCGCCGTTCAAGCAGGCGGAGTTCGACATCCTCTATGGCACCGGGATCAGCAAGGAAGGCTCGATCATCGACATGGGGGTGGAGCACGGCTTCATCCGGAAGTCCGGCTCGTGGTTCACCTACGAGGGTGACCAGCTCGGGCAGGGCAAGGAGAACGCGCGGAAGTTCCTGCGCGAGAACACCGATATCCGCGACGAGATCGAGAAGAAGATCAAGGAAAAGCTCGGCATCGGCGCGGATGTGACCGTGAGCGAGGAAGTCGCGGACGCAGTCCCGGTCGAGTTCTAGGTCGATGGCTCGATCAGCCGCATCGTCCGAAACCGACTGCGGCGGTGGGACGGAGGCGCAGGCGAAGGATGTCTGCCTGCGCCTGCTCGCCATGCGAGCGCACAGCCGCGCCGAGTTGGCAGAGCGGCTGGCCAAGCGCGGCTTCGAACCCGAGGTCGCGCGCGGTGCGCTGGATCGATTGGCCGAAGTCGGTCTGATCGACGACGCGGCATTCGCCCGCCAGTGGGTGCAATCGAGACACCAGTACTCGGGCAAGGGTCGCACCGCGCTCGCGATCGAACTGCGCGGCAAGGGGATCGCGCCGGATCAGGCCGAGGCGGCGCTGGCGGAGATCTCCCGTGAGGATGAGCGCGAACGCGCCACCGAGCTCGTGCGCAAGAAGTTGCGCACGGTTGACGTGAGCGAGCTCGACGCCGCTGAGCGGGATCGGCTCACCCGGCGGCTCGTCGGGATGCTCGCGCGGCGGGGCTACTCGCAGGGCATGGCGTTCGATGTGGTGAAGTCCGAGCTGCGCGAGCTCGCGGCAAATGCGGAGTCGTGACCTCTAGCGATTTCGAGCTGACGATGGTCGAATTGCGGGTCGTCACACGCTATGTGGTGGAAAGCGCCGAGGAAGTCCTTCCGGTGTTCGACAA
>NZ_LRRB01000131.1 GCF_001646865.1 Aldersonia kunmingensis
GGCGGGCGGGGAGTCGTCGTCCCTGCGGACGGTTCCGGTGTGTTCGTCGCGGCGCTGCGGCTGAACCGCCCGACACAGCGCTCGCAGCTGTACTGGACGGCACGGCTGGCGCTGCTGAACCGGGTCGAGGATCTGCCCGCGTTCGATGCGGTGTTCGGCGCGACCTTCGACGAGTCGGTGCTCGCGGTCGACCCGGTGGCCCGAGGGTCCGCGCGGGATAGCAGGACATCGCGTTCGAGTGACGCCGAGGACGATGGCAATGCGACCGAACCGCTCGGCTGGGTGACGCGCGCGGAAAGCGCCGACCCGAGCGCGTTCGAAGGCACGGCGACGGCGTGGGGTTTGCTGCCGAGCAGGTTGGCGCGGAGAGCCGACGAACCCTTCACCGATTTCGACCCCGCGGATCTGCGGCTGCTCGGAACTTGGCTGGAACGCTCCGCCGCCAACTGGCCCACTCGGCGGACGTTCCGCCGCGAGCCACACAACCGCGGCACCCGCGTCGACCTGCGGGCCACCATGCGCGCGTCTCGCTCGACCGGATGGGAGCCGATCCACCTGACCCTGACCCGGCCGCGACGGCGACCGAGGCGAATCGTGCTCGTCTGCGATGTCAGCCGATCCATGCAGCCCTATGTCGCGATGTACCTACATCTGATGCGCGCCGCCGTGATGCGGCCGAGCGCACACCGCGCCGAAGTGTTCGCATTCGCCACCTCGCTGACGCGGCTGACCGCGGTCCTGTCACATCGCAGTGCGGAGGTTGCGCTCGCGCGCGCCAACGAGCGTGTGGTGGACCGCTACGGCGGCACACACATCGGAACGAGCCTCGCCGCGCTGCTCGCCTCGGCGCACGGCAATGTGCTGCGCGGAGCGATCGTGCTGATCGCCTCCGACGGCTGGGACAGCGACGAACCCGACCGGCTGACTGCGGCGATGACCCGGATCCGAAGCCGCGCGCACCGAGTGGTGTGGCTCAATCCCCGCGCCGCCGATCCGGCGTTCGAACCGCGGGCGCGGGCGATGGCGGCGGCACTGCCGTTCTGCGATGCGGTTGTGCCCGCTCACTCGCTCGACTCCGTCTACGACCTGTTTGCGGTCGGCGGTCCGTTGGCCTGAGTCGGATCCCGAGACGTGATACAGGCCATTTCCGCAGGCCACCTATTCTTGGAGCCATGGCATCACCCGACGTTGCGTCCTCATCGAGCGAGATGAGGACCGCAGAATCGGGTTCGGGCCCGCTGTTCGCGGTCGCCGCGGCGGTCGCCGGTGTGGTCGCCGCACTGGTGGTCGCATTGTCGGCGTCCGAGGCACTCGAACTGCTCGGCATTCCCGATCCCGGTCCACTCACCATCTACGGACTGCCCGCCGTGCGAGCGTTCGGCGAGGTCGCGGCAGTTCTGGGCATTGGCTCGGCGCTGCTGGCCGCATTCCTGGTGCCGCCTCAGCGCAGCGGGGTCCTCGATGTCGACGGCTATCGGGCGATTCGCTTTGCCGGCGCCGCGGCCCTGCTGTGGGCGGCGTGCGCGCTGCTGCTCGTGCCGCTGTCCATCTCCGACGCGTCGGGTCAGCCGCTCCGCGAGGTCCTTGTCCCGGAGAACCTGTGGAACGCATACGGGCAGGTCGAGGCCGCCTCGGTCTGGACGTGGACGGCTGTGCTGGCGCTGCTGTTCGCGATTGGGTGCCGCTCGATCCTGCGCTGGGGTTGGACCCCGGTGCTGCTCGCGCTCGGCATTGCCAGCCTCATGCCGCTCGCGCTGAACGGCCATTCGTCCGCCGGCGGATCGCATGATCTCGCGACCAACAGCCTGATCCTGCATCTGGTTGCGGCATCGCTGTGGGCGGGCGGACTGTTCGCGGTGCTCGCGCATGCCCGACGCGGTGGCGCGCATCTCTATGTCGCCGCGCGCCGGTTCTCGCACATTGCCACTGTCGCGCTCGTCGTGATGGCGTTCAGCGGGGTGGTCAACGCGCTCGTTCGCATCCCGTTGTCGGACCTCTTCACCACCACCTACGGCCGACTGATTGTGGCCAAGACGATCGCGCTGATCCTGATCGGCTGCGTCGGCCTGATGCAGCGGCAGAAGGCACTGCCCGCGCTGGCAGCCGACCAGACCTCGCGCGGCGCGCTGATTCGATTCGCCGGTGTCGAGGCGATGCTCTTCGCGGCGACGATCGGACTCGCCGTCGGCCTCGGGCGAACGCCGCCGCCGGCCGATATCAATCTGGATCTGACTCTCACCGAGGCCGAACTCGGCTACAACCTCGACGGCCCGCCGACGCTGGCCAGTCTGGCGTTCGACTGGCGCTTCGACCTGATCTACGGCACCGCCGCGATCGTGCTCGCCGTGGTCTACGTGCTCGGAGTCCGGCGACTACGCAAGCGCGGTGACGCGTGGCCGGTCGGGCGCACCGTGGCGTGGCTGTTCGGCTGCGCGGCGCTGCTCATCGCCACCTCGTCCGGCATCGGGCGGTACTCGCCCGCGATGTTCAGCGTGCATATGAGCGCGCACATGGCGATATCCATGCTCGCGCCGGTGCTGCTCGTGCTGGGCGGACCGGTCACCCTCGCGATGCGAGCGCTGCGGCCGGCCGGACGCGACGGTGTACCCGGGGCGCGCGAGTGGCTGCTCGCCGCGGTGCACAGCCCGGTGTCGCGGTTCCTGACTCATCCGCTCGTCGCATCGTTCCTGTTCGTCGGCGGCTTCTACGCCCTCTACCTGGGCGGCATCTTCGGCGCGAACGTCGACTCGCACACCGCTCACCTGCTGATGAACCTGCACTTTCTGCTCAGCGGCTACCTGTTCTATTGGGTGGTGATCGGTATCGACCCCGCGCCGCGACGCCTCGAACCGATCACCAAGCTCGCGATGGTCTTCGGCTCCCTTCCGTTCCACGCCTTCTTCGGTGTCGTGCTTATGCAGATGGACACGGTGATGGGCGGCTGGTTCTACCGCGGCCTCGCCCTGCCGTGGAACTCCGATCTGCTCGCCGATCAACGAACCGGCGGTGGCATCGCCTGGGCGACCGGCGAGCTGCCGCTCGTCCTGGTGATGCTCGCGCTGCTGATTCAGTGGTCGCGCGCCGACGATCGGGCCGCGAAGCGAATGGACCGGGCCGCAGATCGCGACGACGATGCCGCCCTCGCCGCGCACAACGCGATGTTCAAGGAGCTGGCGAAGCGGGATCACGAGCAGGGGCTGTAAGTCTCTCCTCGTGCTCGCGGTCCGGGGTGATCACGAGCAAATGGCACCGTCTGACGGCGCGTCGGGGGCCATATGTTCGTGATCAACGGGACCGGAACCCAGCAGGCAACGGGACGGGTGCGGAACAACGTCGGCGTCGCGTGCGCCAGCAGAACCCACCGACACGGTCTGCCCTCCCGGGCACCGAATCGCGAATCTGTGCACAACTTTCGAGTTATCCCCAATCGGGAATTCGTACTGCCACAAGCGCTTCCCGGGCGGGAAGGTGATCGGTGTGAGCACGGGGGTGCTCGCAGACCGAACCAGCACCTGGGGGGACGAAATGTACGAGGCACACGCGGCAGTGGTGGGCACGGTTATCACCGAGCCGGTCCGGCGCACGATGCGCAACGACGAGGAAGTGCTGAGCTTCCGGATGGCCAGCAACGCCCGCCGCCTTGACCGGGGGAGCGGCGAGTGGGTGGACAGCGGGACGCTGTATTTGAGCGTGAGCTGCTTTCGCCGGCTCGTGGATAACGTGGATGCCTCGATCGGGCGAGGCGATCCGATCATCGCCTACGGGCAGCTGCGCACGAACCGGTACATCACGCGGGACGGGGTCGAGCGGACCGATCTCGAGATGCGGGCGAACGCGATCGGCCCGGACCTGTCGCGATGTGTCGCGGTAGTGCAGCGGGCCACCCCGAACGTGACAAGCATCCCACCGCAGGCCGCTATGGAGGCGGACGAAGAGCCGGTGGTCGAAGCGGTCGGTGCATGACGATCCGGGACGCCCACGCACGCCGGGATGCCGTGGCAACCGGCGTGCTCGGGCACCGATAGGCTGTGAGCCATGCCGGAGTTCATCTACACCATGAAGAAGGTGCGCAAGGCGCACGGTGACAAGGTCATCCTCGACGACGTCACAATGAGCTTCTACCCAGGGGCCAAGATTGGCGTCGTCGGCCCCAACGGTGCCGGTAAATCCAGCATTCTCAAGATCATGGCGGGCCTCGACCAGCCCAGCAACGGCGAGGCGTTTCTCGATCCGGGCGCGACTGTAGGCATCCTCATGCAGGAGCCGGCCCTGAACGAGGAGAAGACGGTTCGCGGCAACGTCGAGGAAGGCCTCGGCGAGATCAAGGTCCAGCTCGATCGCTACAACGAGATCGCCGAGCTGATGGCCACCGACTACTCCGATGAGCTGATGGAGGAGATGGGCACCCTGCAGGAGGCCCTCGACCACGCCGACGCGTGGGACGTCGATTCGCAGCTCGAGCAGGCGATGGACGCGCTGCGCTGCCCGCCGCCGGACGAGCCGGTCACCCACCTGTCCGGTGGCGAGAAGCGTCGTGTCGCGTTGTGCAAGCTGCTGCTGTCCAAGCCCGACCTGCTGCTGCTCGACGAGCCGACCAACCACCTCGACGCCGAGTCGGTGCTGTGGCTCGAGCAGCACCTTGCGTCCTACCCGGGCGCGGTGCTGGCCGTCACCCACGACCGGTACTTCCTCGACCATGTGGCCGGCTGGATCTGCGAGGTCGACCGCGGCAAGCTGCACCCGTACGAGGGCAACTACTCGACCTACTTGGAGAAGAAGGCCGAGCGGCTCGAGGTTCAGGGCAAGAAGGACCAGAAGCTGCAAAAGCGGCTCAAGGAAGAACTCGAATGGGTGCGGTCCGGCGCCAAGGCCCGCCAGACCAAGAGCAAGTCGCGCCTCGCGCGTTACGAGGAGATGGCGGCGGAAGCCGAGAAGCACCGCAAGCTCGACTTCGAGGAGATCCAGATCCCGACGCCACCGCGTCTGGGCAATGTCGTGGTCGAGGTCGACCATCTCGACAAGGGCTTCGACGGTCGCGTGCTGATCAAGGACCTGTCGTTCACGTTGCCACGGAACGGCATTGTCGGCGTCATCGGCCCGAACGGCGTCGGTAAGACCACCCTGTTCAAGACGATCGTCGGACTCGAGGAACCGGACTCCGGCACCGTCAAGGTCGGCGACACCGTCAAGCTGAGCTATGTCGACCAGGCACGCGAGCAGCTCGACCCGAAAAAGTCTGTGTGGCAGATCGTCTCCGACGGACTCGACTTCATCGAGGTCGGTCAGAACGAGATGCCTTCGCGCGCCTACGTCAGTGCTTTCGGCTTCAAGGGCCCGGACCAGCAGAAGCCTTCAGGCGTGCTTTCCGGCGGTGAGCGCAACCGGTTGAACCTGGCGCTCACGCTGAAAAAGGGCGGCAACCTGATCCTGCTCGACGAGCCGACCAACGACCTCGACGTGGAAACGCTGAGTTCACTGGAGAACGCGCTGCAGGAATTCCCGGGTTGTGCGGTGGTCATTTCGCACGATCGCTGGTTCCTGGACCGGACCTGTACCCACATCCTTGCCTGGGAAGGCAACGTGGACGAGGGTCAGTGGTTCTGGTTCGAGGGCAACTTCGAGGCCTACGAGGCGAACAAGATCGAGCGACTCGGCGCCGACGCCGCCCGCCCGCATCGTGTCACGCGTCGCAAGCTGACGCGCGACTGAGCGAAGGGAGTGCGAGGACACTCGCATGGCAAAGACTTATACGTGCGAGATCGAGGTCCGGTGGGCCGACTTCGACCAATTGGGGCACGTCAACAACGTGAAGTACCTCGAGTATGCGCAGGAAGCGCGGATCAGGTTCTTCGCCGCGTGCCTGCAGGAGGCCTTCGGCCGTCGTGAGTCTCGGATGGTTATCCGCAAGAACACCATCGAGTACCTGCTCCCTTACGACGACCTCACCGAGCCGCTCCACATCGATATCGAATTGATCCATATCGGTCGCACCTCTTATACCGTCCGGCACCGAATGCACAACGCATCCGGTGTTGTCTTCGCGACGGCCGACGCGATCATGGTGAACTTCGACCCGAGAACTGGAAAAAGCGTTGCACTGTCCGGCCCGGAACGTTCCGCGCTGGAGGACTACCTCGTGGAGGAAGCTGTGCACTGACGCCCCGCGTGCCCTGGCCGAAGTCGAGGTGATTTCGAGGTGGACCCACGATGACTGTTTCGCAGGATCGCACCGCTACCGAATGGGCGGCGCGGCTTCCCGACACTTTGCGTCAGGACCTTGAAGAACTCGAGGCGGCCTACTTCAGGCACGTGGACAAGGGCGGGGGCGTGGACAGCGCCCCAGCCCGGGTGTTTCGCAAGCATGTCGAACTGGCCTTGCAGCGCCCGAGCGGCGGGGCGGCGTGGCGGGTCTGCCGGCCCGGTGACGAGTCCGATATCGGCGCCGCCGTGCAGATCGTCATCGACGACATGCCGCTGCTGGTGAAGTCGGTGACCTCAACCCTCTCCCGGCTCGGAGCGATCCTGTCCGAGTTGGTCCACCCGATCTTCGAGGCGAGCCGCGACGATTCGGGCGGTTTGCAGCGGGTCGTGCCGCACGAGGTGGACGGTGCTCCTCCGCAATTCGAGCTGCGCGAATCCTGGATGCACCTGCAGTTGCATCCCTCGACCGCTCCCGGAGTGCTTGACCTGATCGAGGCGGCGATACCGGATCTGCTTGCCGAGGTACGCCAGGTCGTGGACGACAGCGAGGCGCTGCGCAACCGGGCTCACGAGGTCGCCGCGGAACTCGACCACACCGCTGAAACCGGCAACGCGCCGTTCCCCACCGAGCGGCTCGAGCGCTGCGCCGACCTGCTGCGCTGGTTGTCATCCGGGCATCTCACGATGCTGGGCTACGCCCGCTATTCCGACGGCGACGATCCGGCGCCGGGCACCGCGCTCGGCGTTCTCCGCGCCGGTGCAGGCCTCGCGACCGGGATCGAAGTTCCGGGCCCGGTCGGCCGCGACGAGCAGTCGCTGCTTGTGCTGACCCAGGGCTCCGAGCCGGCGATGGTGTACCGCTCCGTGCACCCGTATTTCATCGGCGTCAGCGCCTTCGATGAAGACGGACGAGTCTCCGGGCGCCACTTGTTCGTTGGTGTTTTCACCGTGACGGCCCTGCATGAGAACGTGCTCGATATCCCTGTCATCGAACGGCGGGTGCGCGACGTCATCGAGCGGGCCGGTTTCGATATCGAATCCTTCTCCGGGCAGGCGATGCTCGAGGTCATCCAGTCCTTCCCGCGGTCCGAATTGTTCTCTGCGAGTACAGAAGCGCTCTTCACGATCACCACCGCTGTGCTCGATGTGAATCTGCGGCGCGAGGTCCGGCTGTTCCTGCGCGAGGACACATATGGCCGGTTCGTTTCGTGCCTCGTCTACCTTCCGCGCGATCGCTACAACACCAGGGTTCGCCTCGGCATTCAGGAAATCCTGGTTCGCGAGCTCGGCGGCGGCTCGATCGAATACTCCGCGCGAGTCACGGAATCCGACCTTGCCAACCTGCATTTCACCGTGCGGCCCAGCGGTGACGTGCGCGTGCTGCGCGCCGATACCTCGGAAGCCAATCGGCTGCGCATTCAGGAATTGCTCGCCGAGGCGAGCCGGACCTGGGATGACCACCTTGGCGACGAGGTTGTCGCCAACGGCAAGCTCGAACCCGCGCGCGTGCAGCAGTACGCCGACGCCTTCCCCGAGGCGTACAAGGAGGATTTCGACCCGCGGCGTGGGGTGCGAGACATTGTCCGGCTGGAGCGGTTGCGAAGAGGCGCAATCGATTTGCGGGTGTACCGCGATCCAGATGGTGAGCGCGGACACTGGCGTCTCGGGCTGTACATCTGCGGCAGCGGAGTGTCGCTCAGCCAGGTGCTGCCGGTACTGGTGAGCCTCGGCGTCGAGGTGCTGGACGAGCGGCCCTACGAGGTCGAGCTGGCCGACGGAGGCGAGTACTGGATCTACGACTTCGGGCTGGTTGCGAGCGCGGAATTGCTGCGCGGAGCGCTCGACCCGAATCTCGAGTCATCCCTTCTGGACACCGAGGCGGGACGGGAAGGCGCCGAGCAGGAAGCCGGCCAACTGCAGACCCGATTCATCGAGGCGTTCGAGGCGATCTGGTTCGCGCGCGCCGAGGCCGACCGCTTCAACGAACTCGTGCTGCGGGCGGGGCTGGATTGGCGCGAGGCGGCGGTCCTGCGCACCTACGCCAAATACCTTCGCCAGGTTCTGTTCCCGTACATCCCGAGCAATATCGCCCGAGTGTTGTTGGCGCATCCCGCGATTGCGCGCCTGTTCATCGAGTTGTTCACGGCGATGTTCGATCCCGACCACGCCTCGGCGCAGCGCGCAGATGAGGTGGAGGAGCAGCTCCGTGGGCATATCGACGAGGTCGTCAGCCTCGATGTAGACCGGATTCTGCGCGCGAACCTCGCGCTGATCAAGGCGACCCTGCGCACGAACTACTTCGTCGTCGATGCCGAGGGGTTGCCGCAGCCGTACCTGGCGCTCAAGCTCGAGCCCGAGACACTGGACGAATTGCCGCGGCCCCGGCCGAAGTACGAGGTGTTCGTCTATTCGCCTCGGGTGGAGGGTGTGCACCTGCGGTTCGGCGCCGTTGCCCGTGGTGGGCTGCGCTGGTCGGACCGGCTCGAGGACTATCGCACCGAGATTCTCGGCCTGGTCAAGGCGCAGGCAGTGAAGAACGCGGTAATCGTGCCGGTCGGCGCGAAAGGTGGTTTCGTGCTGAAGGATCCGCCGGCACCGACCGACGACGAGGCCGCGGACCGGCAGGCCCTGCGGGAAGAGGGCATCGCCTGCTATGGCCTGTTCATATCCGGCCTGCTCGACCTTACCGACAACCTCGATCAGCGCACCGGCGAGGTGATCCCGCCGGCGCGGGTGGTGCGCCGCGATGGCGACGACACCTACCTTGTGGTCGCCGCGGACAAGGGCACAGCCACGTTCTCCGATGCCGCGAACGAAGTCTCGGAGCGATACGGATTCTGGCTGCGTGACGCATTCGCCTCCGGTGGTTCGGTGGGCTACGACCACAAGGAAATGGGCATCACCGCGCGCGGCGCGTGGGAGAGTGTCAAGCGGCACTTCCGGGAGATGGACCGCGACTGCCAGGCGCAGGAATTCACGGTGGTCGGCATCGGCGACATGAGTGGGGACGTGTTCGGCAATGGCATGCTGTTGTCCGAGCACATCCGGCTCGTCGCCGCCTTCGATCACCGTCACGTGTTTCTGGATCCGAATCCCGTTACTGCTGAATCGATTACGGAGCGGAGGCGACTGTTTGGGCTGCCGCGCTCGTCGTGGGCCGATTACAACGCCGAGCTGATCAGCGAGGGCGGCGGCGTATGGGATCGCACTCGAAAGTCGATCCCGGTCAGCCCGCAGGCACGCGAGGCGCTCGGTCTGGCGGAGGACGTGACCGCGCTCTCGCCGCCGGAGATGATCAAGGCGATCCTGCGCGCTCCGGTCGATCTGCTGTGGAACGGCGGCATCGGCACCTACATCAAGGCGAGCACCGAGTCGAACGCGGACGCGGGGGATAAGTCGAACGACGCGGTCCGCGTGGATGGGCTCGATTTGCGCGCAAAGGTGGTCGGCGAGGGCGGCAACCTCGGCATCACCGCACTGGGTCGAATCGAGTTCGCGCGCAACGGCGGCCGGATAAATACGGATGCTCTGGACAACTCGGCGGGTGTGGACTGCTCCGACCACGAGGTGAACATCAAGATCCTGCTCGACCGGCTCGTCGTCAGCGGCGAACTACCGGAGGATGAGCGAAACGCGTTGCTGGTCAGCATGACCGACGAGGTCGGGCGGCTGGTCCTCGCGGACAATATTGCGCAGAACTATGTGCTCGGGCTGTCGCGCTCCGACGCGGTGGCGTTGCTCAATGTGTATCGCCGCGTCATCGACGACCTCGAGCGTCATCGCGCACTGGACCGGGCGCTCGAGGCGTTGCCGAGCGAACACGAATTCGCTCAGCGCCGGCAGGACGGCGAGAGCCTGACCTCGCCCGAACTGGCGACGCTCATGGCCCACGTGAAGCGGGCGGTGAAGGCAGATCTGCTTGCCAGCGACGTGCCCGACAGCCGGGTCTTCGCTAGGCGGCTGCCGGGGTATTTCCCTGCGCCCCTGCGGAATCGGTTCGCAGGTGCCATCGATTCACACCCGCTGCGGAGGCAGATCGTGGCGATGCTGCTCGCGAACGACGTGGTCGACCTCGGCGGGATCAGTTTCGTTTATCGGCTCTCCGAGGAGGCGGGTGCGTCCACCACCGATGCGGTGCGCGCCTTCGATGCCGCGAGCGAGATCTTCGGCCTGCCCGCGGTGTGGGAGCGCATCCGTAGTGCACCGGCCTCCACCGCGGTTCTCGACGAGCTGGAACTCGAGTCGAAGCGAACCCTGGACCGGGCGTCTCGATGGCTGCTGGGCAACCGGCCGCAACCACTTGCGGTCGGCGCCGAAATCAACCGGTACCGCGCGCAGGTCGCCGAACTCGCGCCCAGAGTGCCGGACTGGATGTGCGGATGGCATGTCACCGATACCGAGAACCGAGCACACGCCTACGTCCGCCGCGGCGCACCCGCCGCGCTTGCGGGTGAGGTGACCGGGCTGCTCAATCAGTTCCCGCTGCTCGACATCATCGATATCGCCGACATCACCGATCGGGACGGCGATGAGGTCGGTGCGTTGTACTACGCGCTCTACGACCATCTCGGCATCGACTGGATGCTCGTCGCCGTCGCCGACCTTGCGCGCGGTGATCGATGGCATGCGCTCGCCCGCCTCGCGCTACGCGACGATCTGTACGGTGCGATGCGTGCGCTCACGATGAACGTGCTGGTTGGTGGCGACCCGGACGAAGACCCGCAAGAGAAGATCGATGAGTGGGAGTCCACCAATCAGTCCCGGCTCGGTCGTGCGCGCACCGCGCTCGCGGAGATCTTCGAATCGGGCACCTACGACCTGGCAACTCTTTCCGTCGCCGCGCGCCAGGTTCGCAGCATGGTCAGCGGCGTCGGTACGTAGTCGGAGGTTGTGCGTTGAACGAAGGTCGGCCCGGATTCCACAGCAAGGTCGAGGTGCGCTGGTCGGACATGGATGTCTACCAGCACATCAACCATGCCCGGATGGTCACGCTGCTCGAAGAGGCACGGATCCCGTGGCTGTTCCACGACAACCGGCCAACCGTGGCCTTGCAGGACGGCTGCGTCCTCGCAGATCTGCACGTGAAATACCGCGGCCAACTGCGCCACGAAGACACGCCGCTCGACATCGTCATGTGGGTTGAGCAACTGCGGGCCGTCGATTTCACGGTCGCCTACGAGGTGCGTGGCGCGGGCGCCGACCCGAACGCGCCGGCGTCGGTGGAGGCGACGACGCAACTGGCCGCATTCGATATCAACACCCAGCGACTGCGCCGATTGAGCGCGGCCGAGCGCGATTACCTCGCGCAGTTCAAGCGCGACGGCGCGGCATCCGACCGTGGCTGAGCGGACCCTTGTCGTTGCGGACCCGGGCGAGCGAGAGAACCTGCTGTCTTTCCTGACCCACGCGGTGCGCCTGGACGAAGCGGCAGTGGTGCGACTGCGCCGCCGCGCCGATGGCCGCGTGGCGGCTTGGGTGGCAACGGGTTTCGATGTTCTCGCGCAGCGCGCGGTGGAAGCCGAGCTCACCCCCGAGGACGCGACGGTCGCCGCCGGCGAACTGCTGGCCACGCTGTCGGGACACAAGGGCGGGGAGATCGCGCTGGGTTTCGCGATGGATTCGGCCTGGCGCGGGGCGCTGCCGCCCGAGCGGGGCTTCGTGCACGTCGATGACGTACCGGCCCGCGAGCTGGTTGACTTGGCCCGTCGCGGAACCGAAGTGGCACAGCAGCATTCGAGTTCGCAGGGCCCGCCGGCATCATTGCTCGATCAAGAGGTGATCGAGGTGAGCGGCAATGGGGAGACCGTCAAGATCCCGATGCGAGTGGTGTTCGCGCTCGTCGGCATGGGGTTCGTGCCGCACTCCGGTGACGACGGCGCACCCACCCCGGAACTCGATCTCGGCAGGATAGACCCCCACGAAATCGTGCGGGTGCGCTGCGAGCGGAACTGGCTCAGGCTCGATGCGCGCTATGGCTCGGTGAGCAAAAGGCGCACTGCGACCACATCGCTGCTCATCGGCTGAAACACCGAAACCGGCCTGGCGCGGATCGTCGCGCCAGGCCGGCCTGGGTGAGAGCGGATCGCACTACTTGGATGCGAGCGCGTTCCCCTCGGAGTCCGCGTCCGGCTTGTAGGTGCCGTTGGCGTACGGGTTGTACTCGTTGGTGAACAGGGTGTTGACGTCGATCCCTGCGGGCAGTTCGCCGAGACGGACCGCCTCGTCGACCCACAGGCTGTACTCCTCGGCGTGGATCACCCCGCCCGGCGTGGGCACACCTGCACTCTTCCAATGCTGGACGTAGTCGGTGTTCTCGGCCCGGCCGCGCGCGTTGATGATCTCCTCGTACTTGGCGATCACCTCCTCACGCGTATGGGTTTGCGCCCATCGGATCGCGCGCGCGGTGCCCTGGACGAAGTCCCGGACATCATCGGGATTGCTCTCGAGGTAGTCGTCGCGCACCACGAAGCTCGAGATCGCGAGACTTCCGATGAGGTCGGTGTCGCGGAAAAGCTCGTGCAGGCCGCCGTGCTCGAGCGCCACGTCCTTGATGATCGTGCCCAGATTGCCGACGTCGATCTGCTTCTGGTGCAACGCCTGCTCGGTGTTGACCGGCGGAACGACGAGGAACTCGACCTGATTGATCTCGTTGTCGGACAAGCCTTCCCGGTGCAGCCATTCCTTGATCGCGTACTCGTGGTACGCGCCGAGGGTGTTGATCCCGACCTTCTTGCCGATCAGGTCACGCGCGGTGTTGATACCGCTGCCCTCGAGTGAGTAGTAGCCCTGGAAGGTGTCGGCGTCCGATCCCACGTCCGACAACACCGCGGTGACCTTCGAGCCGGCCTGTTGCAGCTTTGCCACCGAACCGTTGAATGCGCCGCCGATGTCGACCTGGTTGGTCGCCACCGACTGGATGTCCTGCGGCCCGGAGGTGGTGTCTCCCTTCCACTCCAGTGATACGCGCTCGAAGTAGCCGAGGTGATCGGCGAGTTCGTACCATCGCACCTGGCTCGGCGAACCCTGGTACCGCAGCACGGTCTTGCCGTCGGCCGTGGTCTGGGAATCGTCCGAGCTCGAACCACAGCCGGCGACCAGCGCCACTGCGGCACTCGCGACGACGGCCAGTGCTGCGAAACGTCGGAGATTCATCGCGGACTACCGCCCCACGAACTTGTCACCGGAAAGGGCGGTCGACGGGTTGCCGTCGACGCCAACCGGGACGTCGCCCTCGAGCGTGGTGCGGTAAAGCACGCGCGTGATGTCGAGGTGGTTGACATCGCTCGGCGCGAGATGCGCCGTCGCCCGGTTGTCCCACACCGCGATGCTGCCGTCGAACCAGCGGAACCGCACGGTGTACGCCGGGTTGGTCACCTCGTCGAAGAGCAGGTCGAGCAGGGCATCGCTCTGCTTGGCCGACAAACCGACAATGCGAGAGGTGAAGCCGGGGTTCACGAACAGGATCTTCTCGCCGGTGACCGGGTGCACGCGCACCACCGGGTGCTCGGTGACCAGCGGGTTGTCCTGGGTCTTCTTGGCGTAGCTGCTGCCCGGAGCCCAGATCGGGCGGCGACCACCGAACCGGTGCTCGGCGCGCAGTCCGTCGACGAACTCCTTGAGCGATTCCGGCAGGTTGGCGTACGCGGCCGCGAGGTTGGCCCAGCTGGTGTCGCCGCCGCGCTTCGGAGCGATGTGTGCCCGCAGCACTGTGATGGCCGGCGGGTTGATCAGCGCGCTGACATCGGTGTGCCACTCGTTGGTGTAGCTCGCCGCTTTGATACCGAACTTCCGCTCGTATTCGCGGTTGTCGACGGCGAGGATCTCTGGGAACTCGGTCGGTGCGTCGTCGTCGTACGGGTGGGACGACGTGACGCGGCCGAGCTGACGGGAGAACGCAACGTGCTCGGCGTGCCCGATGTGCTGATCCCGGAAGAACAGCACCTTGTGGCGGTGCAGTGCGTCGGTGACCGCGCGCACCTGCTCCGGCGGAAGCGGCTGGGACAGATCGATATTGCGGACCTCGGCGCCGATGTACCCGGCGACGGGGAGGAATTCGAGATCGGTGTCGACGGCGGACGGGCTATCGATAACAGTCATGTCAGGAAAGGCCTTTCAGGAGTGAGGTTTTCGGTTCAGGCAAGGAACGGGTCACCGGAAATGGAGCGCGAGCTGCCGCCATCCGCACCGACGGGGACATCGCCTTCGATGGTGGTGCGGTAGAGCACCCGAACCACGTCGAGGTGATCGAGGTCGGTGGGGGCGAGGTGGGCGGTCGCGCGGTTGTCCCAGACGCCGAGGCTGTTCGGCGTCCAGCGGATCCGCACCGTGTACGCGGGGTTGGCGATCTCATCGAAGAGCAGGTCGAGAATGCGATCGCTCTGGCGCGCGTTGAGCCCCACGATGCGGCTGGTGAAGCCCGGCGAGATGAACAGGGCACGGGCACCGGTCACCGGGTGGACGCGGACGATCGGGTGCTCGGAAATGATCGGGATCGTCTTGGCCTTGGTGTCGCTTTCCGAGCCCGCGACCCACCGCGGTGCGCGGCCGCCAAAACGGTGCTCGGCGTAGCTCGAATCGAGGAGCTTCTGCAGCGAGGCGGGCAGGTTCGCGTACGCGGCAACGAGATCGGTCCAGGTGGTGTCGCCACCGACCTCGGGGACCAGCTCGGCCCGCAACGTCGTCACCGCGGGCGGGTTGATCAGCGCGGTCACATCGCTGTGCCAGAAGTTGGCGTAGCTGTAGCTCTTCGTGCCGGCCTTGGCCGCGTACTTGCGGCTGTCGACCTCGAGAATTTCCGGGTACCCCGCCGGTGCCTTGTCCTCGTACGGGTGCGCCGGAGTGACCTTGCCGAAGGTTCGCGAGAAGCGGATGTGCTGGGTGTGGTCGAGCGGCTGATCGCGGAAGAACAGCACCTTGTATTCGAACAGTGCGTTACGCAGCCGTTCGGCGTTCTCGGGCGAAATCTCCTCGGCGAGAGAGATTCCCGAGACATCGGCGCCGAGGTATCCGGCGATTGGTGCGATATCGAGATCGGTAGAAGTGGACACAGCCAGGGACATGAATAACTCCTGTTGGGTATGGGCAGACCCGTCGCGGTCGCGAAAATGACGCGACGGTGAGCGCATGCCGAAACTGCATGCGAGGGAACAGATGTCAGCGCAACAAAATGCGCGCGGAACTGATGGAGCGCTCCGCTGCACTGTGCCCAATGAGGTGGAAGGGGCTGGCTGCGCCGCTTTAGGGGGCGGTGTGGCTACAACAGCGCACACCGCTGATTGCAATACTCACGAAGACAATTGTGCGCATGGTGCTTCCGCGCGACAACAATTACTTCGAGCGGCGAGTTTTATTGCCCACGCGCACGGTGCGCGGAAATCAGACAAGCCAGGCGGCCGAGTTCGGCGCCAGTTTCCCGTCGACGAGCGGCGCGCTCGAGAGCAGCAGGCGGCCGGGTGGGGGCGGGACCGGATGTTCCGTGCCGTTCAGCACGCAGAAGAGTCCGCCGCTGCGCCGGAATGCGAGGCATTGCGGCGGCGCCGGGAACCATTCGATCCCGTCGCCGGACGCTTCCGGTCGGCGGCGCCGCAATTCCAGTGCCGTTCGATACAGCGTCAGGGTCGAGGCGAGGTCCTCGAGTTGTGCCTCCACGGTGAGTCCCGACCAATCGGCCGGCATGGGGAGCCAGGGACCGTCCGGGCCCGAGGTGAAGCCGTATGGGGCCTTCGTGCCCTCCCACGGAATGGGGACCCGGCATCCGTCGCGCCCGCGCTCGGTGTGCCCCGAGCGTTCCCACATCGGGTCGCGCAGTGCCTCGTCCGGCAGATCCACATTGGGCAGGCCGAGTTCGCTTCCGTTGTAAAGGAATACGACTCCGGGGAGGGCGAGTTCCACGAGCGACATCGCGCGTGCCCGGTCCAGTCCGACCTGACCGTCGCCGTAGCGGGTGACCTCGCGGTCCACGTCGTGATTGGACAGCGTCCAGGTCGGGGTCGCGCCGACCGGGTCGACGGCGCCGATCGAGTGGTCGATCGCTTCCCGAATGTCGGTGGTGTCGAAATCAGCTTGGGCCAGCCGGAAATTGAACGCCAGGTGCAATTCGTCGTGCCGGACGTACCGACCGAACCGCTCGCCGTCGTCCACCCACACCTCGCCGACCGCGACCGCGCCGGGGTACTCGTCGAGAACCTTTCGAATGTTGCGATGAATCTCGTGCACGCCGTCCTGATCGAAGCGCGGGTCATCGGCCGCACTGCCGAGCAGCGTCGGGTCCTTGTCGGGATGCTCCATATCTGCCAAGCCGTCGGGCTTCGCGAGTCCGTGCGCTACATCGATCCGGAAACCGTCCACGCCGCGGTCGAGCCAGAACCGCAGAGTCCGCGCAAGATCATCGAAGATCTCGCGATTGCCCCAATTCAAGTCGGGCTGCTCCGGGGCGAACAAGTGCAGGTACCACTGGCCCGGAGAACCATCCGGCTCGGTGATTCGGGTCCATGCCGGGCCGCCGAAGACACTGCGCCAGTTGTTCGGCGGTTCCGCTCCGCTCGCGCCACGACCGTCGCGAAAGAAATAGCGCTCCCGCGCGGGGCCGCCCGGGGCTGCGGACAGCGCTTCCAGGAACCACGCGTGCTGATCGCTGGTGTGGTTGGGCACCAGGTCCATCGTGACCCGGATACCGCGCTCATGAGCGTCTGCGATCAGCGCGTCGAACGCCGCGAGATCGCCGAACAGCGGATCGATATCGCGCGGGTCGGACACGTCGTAGCCGTGGTCGGCCATGGGGGAGCAGGTGACAGGGCACAACCAGATGGCATCGACACCGAGCAGTTCGAGATAGCCGAGTTTCTCGCGCAGGCCGTCGATGTCGCCGACCCCGTCACCATTGGAATCTGCGAACGAGCGCGGATACACCTGATAGACCACCGCGTCCCGCCACCACTCGGTGGCGGACCGGTCGGCCGAGGTTGCCAGGTCGACTTCGGTCACAACCGCATAGTGCCAAAGGATGCCGACCTTGGCAGGCCCAATCGGCGGTTGCTGACGTCAGATCGGTGCGTTGACCAGTGAGTTCGCGGCCATTTCGAAATAGTCGATCAGTGCCTTGCGGTGCGCGTCATCGATTTCGTGGGTACCGATCGAGTCGACGGCGATGTACATGCACCGCAGCCAGGCATCGCGCTCGAGGGCGCCGATCCGGAACGGCATATGCCGCATCCGCAGGCGAGGGTGGCCGCGCTCGTCGGAATAGGTGCGCGGGCCGCCCCAGTACTGCTCGAGGAACATCCGGAACCGGCGCTCGGCCGGACCGAGGTCCTCTTCGGGGTACAGCGGGCGCAGGATCTCGTCCTTGGCGACTTCTTCGTAGAACCGGCCGACCAACCGGTCGAAGGTATCGGCACCGCCGATCGCCTCGTAGAAGCTCTGTTCGGGGTTGGTCATCGGTGCGGCGTCATCCTCTCGGGGGTCGGATAGCGACACCGCCATTGTGCCTCTTGGTCCGCGACGCCGATGTCCGGGACAAGCCAGCGTGCATCCCGCCCGCGCCGGATTGTGCGGCGGTCATCGGCTGTTCACCTGATGTCCTGCGACTTTGTGCCAAATACGGCGTGCATCTGCCGCGTATCCGTGTTCAACTCATGAGACGACTCCGCGGAGGCCGCATGACTCATCGATCCAGCGCTCGAGCCGAGCACGCCCGAGCTGACCATGCCCGCAAGCATCGACAACTCGAGCCCACCGATGCCCATAATCCGGCGTCGGGGGCCAATTCCCGCCAGGTCTATCCCGAGACATCGTCTCCTCCGCTGCTCTCCGCCGATGAGAGCGCGGTTCCAGGGTGGGTGAAGCGCCGGGTCCTGCTTCTGAACGCGACCTATGAGCCGCTCACCGCCGTCCCCGTTCGCCGCGCCGTCGTTCTGCTCGTCTGCGAAAAGGCGGATCCAGTCCACGAGGATCCCGAAGGCGCCGTCCTGCACTCAGCGGAGCGCACGGTCACTGTTCCGTCGGTGATCAGGTTGCGAAATTACGTGCGAGTGCCCTACCGCGCCCGCATTCCCATGACTCGCGCAGCGCTCATGCACCGTGACCGCTTCCGGTGCGCCTATTGCGGAGGCAAGGCCGAGACAATCGACCACGTCGTGCCGCGCAGCCGGGGTGGCGACCATTCCTGGGAAAACTGCGTCGCGAGTTGCGCCTCGTGCAACCACCGCAAGGCGGACAAGCTGCTGAGCGAATTGGGCTGGACGATGCGCGCGAATCTGGTGCCGCCCAAGGGGCCGCATTGGCGCCTGCTGGCGACGACAAAGGAACTCGATCCGTCGTGGTTGCGCTATCTCGGAGAGGGCGCCGCCTGACCGGCGGGTAGCCCCGCGACACACGGTGCGGTCGACTACCGTAAGCGTGTGAGCATTCTCGAGACAGTGCTGATATTCGGGGTAATCCCGTTGGCCGTGTACGCGTTGATCGCCGCGTTGTCCGTGATGGGCAAGAAGTACGCCGGCACCGCGCCCGTCCATTACGACCTGGGGTCGCAGTGGACGCACGAGCCGGTCCTGTGGAGCGCGGTGGACGAGGTCACCACGCACGCACATCACGGCGGACATGCGGCCATCGAAGCCGCGCCTGCAGATCTGATCGGAGGCACGGCAAGTGGCAAGTGGTAGCAACAATTGGCCGGCGGTCATCGAAGACGAGCTGCCGCTCGGTTCGGTTGTCACCTCCAGCGGCCGGGTGTCCTCCGTGCACCGCGCCGGTGAGGAGTTCCCGGAGCTCCCGTTCACGCAGCGTGAGCTGATCGCGCTGGACGTCGCACTCATCGACGCCACCCGCGCCACCAAGGTGCGGTTCAACGTCTACGTGGGCGACCTCGGCGCCGATCCGGCAGCGGGTGTGGCCGCGATCTTCCCGCACACCCCGGAGGCCGAGCGTTCGGCGCTCATCGCGGTGTCGCCGAACGAGCGCGCCGTCGAGATCCGGTCCGGCCGTGCCGTCGCCGATCGCGTCACCGACAGCATCGCGCAGCTCGGTGTGACCGCCGCGGTCGCGTCGTTCGGTCAGGGCGACCTGATCGACGGCCTGGTGTCCGCGATCCGCGTGATGACCGCTGCGATCGTGAATTCCTGACCGCAGCTTCTCGAACCAACAACGGGTCGGGCACGCACCGAAAGGTGCGCGCCCGACCCGTTCTTCGTGTCAGCTCGCGTCGAAGGCGCGGGCAGCGAGGGAACGCACAACACCCGCGCGGCCCTCGACCACCAGGCGTCGCAGCGCGGCGGGATGCTCTTTCGCGAGGAACTCGTCCGCCACGGCGAGAGCCTCCTCGCTGATCACCCACGAGGGGTAGAGCCCGATGACAACCGTCTGCGCGACCTCGCTCGACCGCCGCTCCCAGATGCCGGGGATGGCGTCGAAGTAGCGCGGCAGGAAACCTTCGAGCAGTTCACCCTGACCCTGTGGCGCGAATCCACCGACGATCGCGCGGGCGGTGATGTTGGCGACCGAATCGTCGTCCATCACGGTGTTCCAGGCGTCTTCCTTGACCACGGCCTGCGGCCGGGTGGTCGCAGCCGACGCCGCCATCCGCTTGCCCGCGGCCGTGTTGTCCCGCGCCAGCTCGGCGTCGATGAACGGCTTCTCCAGGCCGTCGGCGTCGATCTCGCCGGCGGCCGCGAGTGCCGCCACGATCCTCCAGCGCAGGTCGGTGTCGACCACCAGGCCGGGCAATCCCACCGTGGCAGGGTCCGCGTCGAGCAGCTCCTGCAGCACCTCGGTGTGCCAGGCGGCCAGCACCGAGCTGGTCAGCGCGTTGACGAAGGCGAGTTGGTGGTCCGAACCCGGCTCGGCCTCACGCGCGAGCTCGAGCAGACGATCGGCGAACCGCGGCCAGCCCTCGTCCTTCGCCCACGCCGGATCGCCGTAGGCGCCGAGCGCCGTTTGTGCCTGCATGATCAGGCGCTGGGTGACGCCGACCTCGGTTTCCGCGCCGACGCCACGCTCGACCAGCGCGACGAAATCGCGTGCCTTGAACTCCGCCTGCCGCGTCATCTCCCAGGCAGCAGACCAGGCCAGCGTGCGGGGGAGCGGGTCGGCGATATCGGCGATGCGAGCGATGAGAGTCTCGAGCGATTCCGGATCCAGCCGCACCGAGCAGTAGGTGAGGTCGTCATCGTTGATCAGGACGAGCTTGCCGCGCGGAACACCGACCAGCTCGGGTACGTCGGTGCGCTCGGCGGCAATGAGGTCGAGCTCGATTCGCT
>NZ_LRRB01000050.1 GCF_001646865.1 Aldersonia kunmingensis
GAATCCGCAATGGGCGGCGATGACGGTGACGGTGTCGTCGGTCTCCTCGAGCCGGCGACGAGCGGCTTCGATGCGGATCCGCTCGACATACACACCGGGCGCCTCGCCGACCTCGTCGGTGAACACCCGTGTGAAGTGCCGCGGGCTCATCGCGGCGCGGCGGGCGAGTTCCGGAATGGTGTGGGTATCACCGGGTTCGGATTCGATCGCTTCCTGTACCGCCCGGATCGGTGTGCGCTTGGCGCGGGGCATCCACACCGGTGCCGCGAACTGTGTCTGGCCGCCCGGCCGTCGCAGGTACATGACGAGCCAGCGGGCTACCGTCTGTGCGGCCTCGGTGCCGTAGTCGTCCTCGACGAGCGACAAGGCCAGGTCGATGCCGGCGGTGACGCCTGCCGAGGTCCAGACCTTGTCGGAACTGCGCACGAAGATCGGTTCGGGATTGACTGTTACCGAAGGGAATTCGCGGGCCATGTGCCCGGCGGACGCCCAATGCGTGGTAACGACACAGCCGTCGACCAGGCCGGCCTGGGCCGCGAGGAACGCACCCGTGCAGACGCTGACGACGCGACGGGTGCGCTCGGATGCGATCTGTATCCAGCCGATGGTGTCGGCATCGCGCCGGGCTTCCTCCACCCCGAAGCCGCCGGGCAACACCAGCGTGTCAATGGGTTCGCGGGGGTCGGGGAACGAGTGCGCGACCAGAGCCAGGCCGGTGCCGGTGGTGGCCGGTTCGCCGTCGCGGGTGACGATGCGGACCGAGTAGCCCTCGTCGACGCGTCCCCGGCTGGCCAGGTACATCGTCGCGCCCGTGAAGACTTCGAACGGGCCGACCAGGTCGAGGGCCTGGACGCCGGGGTAGCCGAAGATCAGTACAGATCGCACAGATCAAGTGTTTTCGACAACCGTCGTGGCGTCCAGGCCATGGTCCCCACAAATTAGGACATCGTCGGCCTATGCCCGCTTGTGTCCGAACTCAGACGGTCGCGCCGTCGCGGGCCGCGCGCAGCCCCTCGATATCGATCTTGACCATCTGCAGCATCGCCTGCATCACCCGCTGGGCGCGTTCCGGGTCAGGATCGCCGAGGTACTCGTTGAGCTGCTTGGGCACGATCTGCCACGACATTCCGAACTTGTCCTTGAGCCACCCGCACTGCACCTCGGCGCCGCCGTCGGCGGTCAGCGCATTCCAGTACTTGTCGACCTCGGCCTGGTCCTCGCACTCGACGTAGAACGAAACGGCGTCGTTGAACTTGTCGTGCGGGCCACCGTTGATCACCATGAACTGCACGCCGGCGAGTTCGAAGGTGGCGGACAGCAACGTGCCCTCCGGTAGCGGTGCGCCGGGGCCGTACCGCGACTCGGCGATCGCCTTGTAGTCGTCGAAAATCCCGGCGTAGAACGCGATTGCTTCCTCGGCGTTGGTCTCGTACCAGAGCGAGGGAATGATCTTCTGGGACATGGTGGCTTCCTCTCGGGTGGATGCTCGCATTGGCCTTGCACCCAGTAGTCGGAGTCGTCGCCTGCTATTCGACATTGTCCGCCAAAGTTTTCTGACGGGCTAGCAGCCTGTGGATAACTTTGGGCGGCCCACGCCTTGTCCGTGCTACGTTTCGCCTGCTCAACGGATTACAGGGGGATGCGGATGGGCGAATTTGTGCGGGTGGAGTTCACCACGCTGCGCAATCTGCGTCGTGTGCTCACCGAATGCGTCGAGGGAATAGACGCCATCGGGATCGACGTGAGCGTGTGCATGCCGGATTCGCCGGTTGACTGCGCACGTGCGACGGCCGCGGTGCAGCGCGCGTACCGCAACACCGGCCAATCCCTTGCGCCGCTCGCAGCCAGAAGTGAATCCACCGAGCGTGGGTATGCCGAAACCGACGATGATTTCGGGCTCGCGCTGCGCAATGCGGCGGTGCCGGGGTGGTGACAATCTCGCACGTGCGCAACTGCGCGCCGCGATCGATGGTGAACTACGCGCAGGCGCTGCGTGCGGCCAACACCGGTTACCTGTTCCACATCGGCACGATGCACCGCGCGGTCGATACCGCGATGCTCGATTGGCACGGCGATGCGGCCCGGGCAGCCGAGGCGCGGGCCGTTGCCGAAGCCGCCGCGGGTGATCGCATCGTCGCGGCAGTGGAGGCCCTGGCCGACGAGTTCGAGTCGCGTGCAGCAGAACTCGATGGCTATCGGGATGTGCTGCTGCGCATCGTCGACTTCGAAGCGCCCGCCGCCGGTATTGCCGTAACCGACGACGGCGGCGTCATTCCGCCGCCACCCACGCGGGGACCCGACATCGGCGAAGTTGCAGTGATGCTCGCGTCCCGCATCGCCGAACAGCTTTCCTGCTTCGCGGCCGCCGAGCAGCGGGCCGCAGTAGCGATCGCAGCGGCGGTAGCGCAACTCGATGCGGTATCGGGCCGATCCGACGTGGTCGCTCCAGCGCCGCTGCCCTCCGATCCGGTCGAACTGCACCAAGCCTGGCAGGGTCTTTCGCCCGCCGAGCGGGATACGCACTTCGCGAACGACAACTACCTCGGTAACCGTGACGGCCTGCCCGCTGTCGACCGCGACCGCTACAACCGGCGCAAGCTCGCCGACGAACTCGCCCGGGCGCACGCCGGTGAGCCCGGCATGGTCGCGCGGTTACGCGACCTACGAGTCGTCCGGGACACCATCGACGCGGCCGAGGGCCGGATGTTGCTGGTGCTCGATACCCAATCCGGGGACCAGACCCGGGCGGCGGTAGCGATAGGCAATCCCGATACCGCCGACCACATTTCGGTTGCGGCGCCTGGGGTAAATACGACGGTGGCGGACTCGTTCGCCGGCATGGCGGCCGAGGCGGATCTGCTGCGGCGGACCGCGGAATTCGAGCTGCGCAGTACCTGGGGCCGCGAGGCCGAGACGGTCGCGACGATCGCCTGGATCGGGTACGACACACCGCAGTTCGATGCGAACGACCTCTTCTCGCGGCAGGCCATCGACGGCATGCTCGACCTCGCGGGGACCGCTAGTGCCCGCGTGGCCGCACCCGAACTGGACCGGTTCTACGACGGCCTCGCCGCGGCCCACAATGGCGACCCGCATCTCGTCGCGATCGGTCACTCCTACGGTGCGCTCGTTACCGGACTCGCGCTGCAGCAGCCCGGCAGTCCGGTAATCGACGACGTGCTGGTGTACGGCTCACCGGGAACGGGCAGCGGTGGTTGCGACGACGGACTGGACAGGTTGCAGGTGCGCGCCGGCCACGCCTACGAGATGACCGCAGACCACGACGTTGTCGCTCATCTCAGTCGATTCGGCTGCAGTCCGGGGTACCAGTCGGGCTTTATCCACCTCGATACCGATGCGATGACTACACCGGACGGCGTGCCGCGAGACGGCGCGAGGGGTCACAGCGAGTATCCGCGCGCCGGGTCGAATGGTGAACTGCGTACCTCGGGCTACAACGCGGCCGTCGTCGTTGCTGAGCTTCCGGAACTGGCGATCCTCAAACCGTGATGCGGGCAGGCACACGTTCACGCCACACAGCGACACCGAGGGTGCCCAGCCATAGCGACATACCGCCGATCTGAATGCGTTGCGCCACACCGAGTGCCCAATCTGTGTCCAAGATGCTGGACAGCCCCATCCAGACCGTGGCGATCGCGATCACCACCAAAAGCCCCAGGCCGACTGTGCCCACTATCGGCCAGCGTCCATAGCGCCGGGCAGCCAGCGTGAAGGCGATCATCGTGACGAATATCGAGGTCACCGCCAGTGTGCTGGTGAGTGCGTGCAAGTGATGCAACTGCGGCAGCAATCCACTCGGCTCGTCGGGGCACGGATGGGCCGGAGCAGGAACGCAACTGACCGGTGACTGCGAATCACCCACCGTGGCGGCGCCGAACGCCGCGAGGGCCACCCAGCCGACTGTCGAAAACATGCGTCGGGGCGGCAGAAACACGAGCCCGAGCAGCGCGGCGGCGGCCGACAGGGAACCGGCGAGGACATCGCCATCTTCGAACCAATCGCGATACGGCCGATCGGGCGCCTCGAGTTCGGACAGGAACGAATGGATCGGGTCGAGCCCGACGTCGAAGACGAATTCGAGCAGCCACGACGAGTAGCAGATCCCCGCGAGCATGAGGAGCACGCCGATCACGACCCGAACGGCACGCTCAGCCATCGCCGGACCCGGTCTGGCTGTCCAGCACCGCCTCCACCCGATCGGCTGCGGTGAGCACCGATTCGTGTTCCCACACACGCACCACATGCCAGCCGTTATCGGCGAGGCGTGTGTCGGTGTCGCGGTCACGGGCGACATTCGCGGCGAGCTTGTCCGCCCACCACTGCGCGTTGTTCTTGGGGTGCGTCGCATGCAGCGGGCAGCTGTGCCAGAAGCAGCCATCGACGTAAACCGCGACATGGCGGCCGGGAAACACCAGGTCAGCCCTGCGCCGCAGACCCCTCAGCGGTGCGCGATCGACGAAGAACCGCCGTCCGCGGTGATGCAATTCGCGCCGCAGGGCAACCTCGGGCGCGGTGTCACGAGTGCGCTGGCGGCTGAGCCGCGCGCTCGTGCGCGCGTCGGTTCCCGGTCTGCTCATAGTGTCGCGACTCCAACCGAAGCCGGTCGCACTCCTGTCGCGTCAGTCATCACCCGGGTCGTCGCCCTCGGGCTCGGACCACGTCGGCGCGAACCGATTTCGCCGCTCGACTTCAGCGTGCACCGCCTCGATGAACTCATCGAACGAGAGGGTCTGCGATTCCGGAGGGCGGCCGTTGCGGGGCGGCGATTGCTCGACATCGAAGAACCGGCAGATGCCGTCGGCGTCGTACAGGCCGATGAAGACCTTCTCGAACAGGTCGTAGCGGGTGTCCTCCGCGCCGAGATCGACCCACAGCCTGTCGCTGCCACCGAGCACCGGGCGCTTGCCGCGGCCGGTGCGCTTGGACAGCGTCGTGACGTGGTGGGCAAAGGACGACTTTCCGACGTCGCTGGACTTGCTCGGATCTCCATCGTCGCATGTCGCATACGGCTCGAACATGACCGCGACCAGCACGCTGTAGGGCTGCCTTTGATGCAGCACCATCGCCTCGCCACGCAGTTCGTGGTCGTTCCGGACGATGTTCTTCGTCCAGCGCCCGAGCCGGCCGCTCTTGGGGCTGTAGTCCTGGAATGAGTAGGTCTTGATCGAAACGCACATGATCAGCCCAAGGGTCGGATCTACTGCCTTGACGTCAAGCCGCTTGCGGCCCTTCGCCACGTCGACTGCGGCCTCCTGCCCGGCCCCCGACGCGGTCGGGGTGATGTCCGGATAGAGCGGGCGGAGTCCGTCGGCGACCGTCTGCGCGAGCTGATTCGACAACCGCTGCGCGTAGTTCTTCTTCGCGTCGCGTTCGCTGTCGGCCTCCGGGCGGGCACCTGCGGCGCGCAACGCGCGTTGCAGCGGATACGCGACGAGCGGACTCTCGAACAGCGCGTCGCTGACCGGCTCGGCGTGAGCCATGCCAACGACCCGCGGGGAAGTCATGCCGCTACCTGCGGGAACCCGCCCATCCGGTCGAGATGGTTCTCGCAATCGTCGAGGAATCCGGCCGGGAACCGCAGGCTGCCCGAGCGGGCGCGGCGCAGGAAACCAGCCGTCGCACGGGCGGACAGCAACCGAGACTCATCGAGGAACCCGCCGAGATCCTCGTAGGGGTCGTGTACGGGCCAGGTGGACATCGGCACCTGGTAGGCGCGCCGGTCCTGGCCCCAGGCCGCGATCGGCCAGCGCTGGGTGCGGGTGAGTTCGATCTCGCTGCCGCTCTCATATGGCAGGGTGTTGCTCAGCCGGTGGCCCACCCAGGACGCCATGCGCACGCTCACGGCGTTGCCGACCAGCTTCCAACGGTGGCCGGGCCGCACGCCGGGGGCATCGAGCGCGGGCAGCGTCCAGTCCGGGTCGAAACCCTGCAACCGCTCGCCGTCGGTGATGCCGGGGGTAACGATCTCGCCCGAGGGCAGCCGCACCGCGGGCGGGCTGGCGATGCCGATGGTCGAACCGCCCTTGAGCGTCGGCACAGCGTTCACGGCCCAACCCAGGCCGCGCACGCCCTCGGTCCAGTAGAAGCCACACGGGTGTTCGTCCGGTTCGTCATCGAGCTTCGCTCCGGCATCCTCACCGAACAGCACTGTGCGCGGATCCTCGGTGCGGGAGGCGAGCATCAGCACGCGCTGCCGCCGCTGCGGGAGACCGAACGCGCGCGCGTCGACGACGCGGTAGGCCCACATGTAGCCGAGGTCGGACAGTGCGTCGGTGATATGCCGCATCGCCTCGCCGCCGCTGAGCTGCAGCATGAACGGGACGTTCTCGATCAGTAGCCAGCGCGGCCCACGCCTGCGGCGCACCAGCCGAAACACCTCATCCACCAAACCGGAACGGGTGCCACGGATTCCGGCGGTCCGCCCAGCCTGGGACAGGTCCTGGCAGGGGAAACCGGCGGCAACGAGTTCGGTGCCGGCCGGCAGCGAACGCAGCCGGGTGACGTCGGGCTGCACCGGAACCCCGGCGAAATGCGCAGACAAGACAGCGCGTGCACCCGGATCGATTTCACACAGCAACTCGGTGTGCCAGCCGTGCTCGGTGAGGCCGAGTTCGAGACCGCCGATCCCGGCGAACAGGCCAACCATCCGGCCGCTGGATGCGCCGCGGGACGAACTTGTGCCAGTCGTCCGTATACCCGACGCCATGGCACCCCTTCTCACTCGACCGGCTCGGGAGGAAACGTTAGCCGAGCGGACCGACAGCGAGTTCCAATACGGCGTTGTGTCGAAAGTGCCGTGCCGCACTCTGCCCGGTATGCAACTATCCGGCCCACCCGCATGTGCGCGGGATTGCCGTCGCTTACCGTAGATGGGTGAGCAATCCAGCTTCCGGTACGGCACAAGCCTCGGCGCCAAGCAATACGCCGTGGCCGAAGATCCTGACGTGGCGCGCGCACGGCGTGCCCCGCATGGAGTCCGTGCGCGTCCAGCTGGTCGGCAATCGCCTGCGGGCCTCGGGACGGATCGTCGCGGCCGAATGCGCCGAGTACCCAGCGTTCAGCGCCTCCTACGACCTCGTGACCGACGAGACGGGGTCTGTCACTCGCGTGTCGTTGCAGACCACCGTCGCGGGCGGCACGAAGCAGGTCTCCATCACCTGCGATGAAGAGCGCTACTGGGCAATCGAAGACGGCACCAGCCATTTGCGTTCCACGTTCGGCGGCGCGACAGATGTCGACGTGGTGCTGAGCCCGTTCTTCAACACCCTGCCGATTCGCCGGCTCGGGTTGCACACCGATTCGGTCGACGTGGAGGTTCCGGTGGTCTACGTAAGCCTTCCGGATCTGACCGTGCAGGAAGCGACGCTCACCTACAGCAGCGGCAGTGACGGCATCCACGTGATCTCGCCGGTCTCGAGCGCGTCGCTGTCGGTTGATGAGGACGGGTTCGTTCTGGACTATCCCGGTCTCGCCGAGCGCATCTGAACCCTGCGCTACAGGGAGCGGAGTACACCCCCACGCCGCCCGGCCGCACGGAGAAGATCGATCCAGCCCGGCTCGCCCGGCGTAATTCCGGAGATCTCGGTGCGGGTCGCGGCCTCGTAGCGGCGGCGTGCGTCGTACCCGGCTGTAACCAACTCGGCGGTGGAGCGCTGATCGGCCAACTGTGTCCGGGCCAGGGACAGCACGGTGATCGTTTCCTCCAGCGCGTTGAGCAGTGCGTCGGCATTCGCCTCGCACATCGCGCGCACCAGGTCCGGCGCAGTCCCGGCAACGCGCGTGCCGTCGCGGAAGGAACCTGCCGCGAGCGAGAGCGCGAGATCGCCGCCCCCAGCACCGGATATCGCCAGGGCCTCGGCAAGCAGGTGCGGCAGGTGGGAGATTCGCGCCGCGGCATCGTCGTGCTCGCGGGCCTCGGCGGGGACGACGACCGAGCCGCAATCCAGCGCGAGGGTCGCGACGTCGATCCAGACCGCGGGATCGCTGTCGTCTTCGGTCCCGACCACCCACACGGCGTCGCGGAAGAGTTCGGGGAACGATGCCGACCAGCCGGACTCGGCGGTCCCGGCCATCGGGTGTCCGCCGACGTAGCGCGCTGCCAGCCCGTGCACGCGCACCGCGTCGAGCACAGGGCCCTTCACGCTGACGACGTCGGTGAGCGCGCAGCCGGGCGCGTATTCGGCGACCGCGGCGAGCGTGGGGTCGACCGCCGGCATGGGCACCGCCACCACGATCAGTGCATCGGTCGCGGCGGCGCGGGCCAGGGTGGCGGCCAGGTCGGTACTCGCGTCGAATCCCTCGGCGCGGGCCGCGTCCACGGCTCCCGCTGAGCGGTTGTATCCCCAGGTGGCGCGGCCGGCCGCGGCCGTTGCACGCAGCAGCGAGCCACCGATCAGGCCGAGCCCGAGCACGCACACGGCAGTCTTGGAAGGGTCCGACACTCGAACAGATTCGCACAGACTTCGTTAAAGCTGTGGCTACGGACTACCGTTTGCGGAATGGCACAACGCTCGAGCACGAACCGGGCGCCGTCCATCCAGGACGACGACCTCGAAGGTTTCGCGGTCGCCGTCGTCCGCGAGGACGGCAAATGGCGCTGCACGCCGATGACCCAAGGCGCGCTAACCAATCTCGAGGTCGCTGAGACCGAGCTGCGCGAGCTGCGCAGTTCGGGCGCGGTGTTCGGCCTGCTCGATGTGGACGACGAGTTCTTCGTGGTAGTGCGTCCAGCGCCCTCGGGAACCCGGCTGCTGCTGTCCGACGCCACCGCCGCAATCGATTACGACATTGCCGAGGACGTGCTCGAGGCACTGAACATCGAGATCCCCGATATCGACCCGGACGAACTCGACGATGTGGAGCCGTGGGAGGAGGGTGACCTCGGCGTGCTGTCCGATCTGGGATTGCCCGATCCGGTGTTGGCCGTCATCGTCGCGGACACCGCGCTCTACCCGGATGAGCAACTCGGCATGATCGCCGGGCGGCTAGGTTTCGCGAACGAATTGTCCGCGGTTCTCGACAAACTGCCGCGCTAGCAAACCGGTGGACGACGAGGCGATGGTCCGTGCGGCGCTGACCGTCGCGCGTACCGCCGGACCGCGCGATGTGCCGATCGGCGCGGTCGTATTCGACGCGAACGGACGTGAACTCGCGCGCGCCGTCAATGCCCGCGAGGCCGATGGTGACCCGACCGCGCATGCCGAGGTGATCGCCCTGCGCGCAGCGGCCAAGGTGCACGGTGACGGCTGGCGACTGCTCGGAACTACTTTGGCGATAACGGTCGAACCGTGCACGATGTGCGCCGGCGCGGCGGTCCTCGCGCGCGTCGACCGCGTGCTGTTCGGCGCGTGGGAGCCCAAGACCGGCGCCGCGGGATCGCTGTGGGACGTCGTGCGGGACCGCCGGCTCAACCATCGCCCACAGGTCCGCGGCGGCGTGCTTGCCGACGAATGTGCGGCTCTGCTCGACGAATTTTTCGCTGCTCAGCGCGACTGAACAGCGTCGCCGTTCGTACTAGCGAGATTTTCCCAATTTTCCAGCAATCAAAAGCAATCGCTTGACTGGTCGACGCCGAACCCCCATTGGGAAGCCGATCTGCACAGCTCTCCAGAAGGGCTGCGGTGTGGCATGTCTTTCGCCAGCCGCGACGGGGCTGTGTTCGTGACGTTGCGCGGAGGGGATTTCTCGCATGCGAGAGAACGACGAACGTTTCGATCAGGGCACGGCGCCGTTCGCGCTGTCCGCAGCGCAGCGCGGTCTTTGGCTGGCGCAGAAACTGGCACCGGATATACCGGCCATCACCGCGCAGTACGTCGAGCTTCCGGGCGCGATGGACCACACGGTGCTCGGCGATGTGATCCGGGAGCTGGCGCACGAGGCCGATTCCGGAATGCTTCGAATTGTCGAAATCGATGGCGAACCAATGCAAGTAGTGGACCATTCGCTGCCGATGGACACCGAGGTCATCGACCTGCGGAGCTCGTCCGATCCGCGCGAGACGGCGATGGCTTGGATGCATCGGCGGACCACGGAACCGTTCGACATCCTCTCCGACCGCCTGATCTACACCGCGTTACTGCAGATCGCCGACGAGCATTTCCTCTGGTACTGCCGCGGTCACCACATCGCGTTCGACGGCTTCTCCTCGATGACCTACATGCAGCACACGGCAGAGCGCTACACCGCTGCGTTGGCGGGGGCCGAACGGCCCGAGTATCGAGTGGCCGATCTCGAGACCGTCGCACAGGTGCACGAAACATATAGCCAGACACGCCTGTTCGAGCGGGACCGTGAGTTCTGGATGGAGCGGCTCCATCCGATGCCGCCGGTGACGGCTCTTGCCGGGCGCACCGCGCCTGCCAACCCGGCCAGCATCGGCGCGAGTGCACCGATCAGCCCCGCGACACTGGCCGCCGCCATCGGGGATGCCGGTCGCGAGGAATCACAGGTCGCCACGAAGGTCGCGGCGGCCATGGCCTGTTATCTCGGCCGAATGACCGGCGAGCAGGACGTGTTGCTCAGCCTGCCGGTGGCCGCGCGGCCCACGCGAATCCTGCGCAATTCCGGTGGGGTGCTGTCCAACGTGGTGCCGATGCGCATCCAGGTGACACCCGGGACCAAGGTGGGGGAAATCGTCGCCGCCACGGGGCGCGAGATTTGGGGCGCAGTACGTCACCAGCGCTACCGTCACGAGGACATGCTGCACGACCTCGGCATTGCGTCGAGCCAGCGCGGGTTCTTCGGGCCGCTGATCAACATCATGCTGTTCCACAAGCCGATCCGGTTCGCTGATGTCACCGGGACACTGAAGATTCTCTCCACCGGACCGATCGAGGACCTGTCGGTCAACATCTATCAGGCTCAGACAGGCGCTGAGACGGTACTCGATTTCGAGGCGAATCCGAATGTCTACTCGCATACCGAGGTGCGCGCGCATCACCGCCGATTCCTAGACTTCCTCGACGCCTTCGTGCGCGCCGACGTCGATACCCCGATCGGTGATCTGCCGCTGCTTGCGGCACGGGAACGCAAACTTGTGCTCGAGCGCTGGAACGACACCGAGGTCACCGTCGACGATGTGACCCTTGCCGATCTGTTCGCCGCTGCGGTCGAACGATTCCCGAACAGGACCGCGATCGTCGCGGATGGGCCCGTAGGCGAGCGGACAGCGCTTTCGTACCGAGAACTGGATGCCTGGTCGAATCGATTGGCGCGCTATCTGATTCACCGCGGGGTTGGACCGGAATCGAAGGTTGCCGTCGCGATGGGGCGCTCGGAGCATCTCATCGTCGCGTTGTACGGAGTGATGAAAACCGGTGCGGCATATGTGCCGATCGACCCGGAGCACCCCGCCGACCGCATCTCGTACGTGCTCGACACCGCCAATGCGGCACTACTGCTGACGAGCTCGGCGGACGGTTTCACCATGCCCGACGGGAGTACCGCCGCTCCGGACTACGTGCCCGTCGACAAACTCGATCTGCGGGCATTCGACGACCGGGCCATCACCGATTGTGAGCGCACCGCGCCGCTGCACTCGGAGAACCTCGCCTACGTCATCTACACGTCGGGTTCGACGGGCAGGCCGAAGGGTGTTGGCGTCTCCCACCGCGCGATCTCGAATCGGCTTCAGTGGATGCAGGCGCAATACCTGCTTCGGCCGAATGACCGCGTGGTGCAGAAGACGCCGACAACATTCGACGTCTCGGTGTGGGAATTGTTTTGGCCGTTGCAGATGGGCGCGACCATGGTGATCGCCCGCCCCGGCGGCCACCGCGATCCGAACTACCTGCGGCAGTTGTTCATTCGCGAACAGGTCACCGTGGCGCATTTCGTGCCGTCGATGTTGTCCACCTTCGTTGTCGAAGACGAGGCGGCGGAATGCGATTCGCTACGACTCGTCTTCTGCAGCGGCGAAGCGCTACCCGGCGCCACGGTCGCGAGGTACCAGGCCCTCCTCGACGCACCGATCCACAATCTCTACGGCCCGACCGAGGCGGCAGTCGACGTGACCGCGGCCGACTGCGGACGCGCCGACCAGAGCGCCGATGCGGTGTCCATCGGTGCGCCGGTCTGGAACACCCAGGTCTATGTTCTCGACGCCGGCCTCGCCGCGGTCCCGGTCGGCGCGGTCGGCGAGTTGTATTTGGCTGGAACGCAATTGGCCCGCGGATACTTGGGCCGGGCCGGGCTGAGCGCGACCCGCTTCATCGCGAACCCGTTCACCGCAGGTGGTCGGCTCTATCGCACGGGCGATCTGGTGCGGTGGCGACGAGACGGACAGCTCGAATATCTCGGCCGCACTGATGATCAGGTCAAGGTTCGCGGCCTGCGGATCGAACTGGGTGAAATCGCTTCGGCAATAGGCTCGTTCGCCGGTGTTGCACATGCGGCCGCGCATGTATTCGGTCGCGGCGAGCAGGCCCGCATCGTCGGGTACGCGGTGCCGGAGCACGGGCACGTGCTCGATGCAGCGGCGCTGCGTGGTGTCGCCGGCGCCACGTTGCCCGCGTACATGGTGCCGAGCGCCGTCGTCGTACTCGATGCGCTCCCCACCACCGCGAACGGCAAACTGGACCGTCGGCGCCTACCCGAACCGGACCTGGCTGCGACCGTTACCAGCTCGCGTCCGCCGCATACGCCCGCGGAGATCGTCGTCGCCCATGCCTATGCCACGATCCTCGGCGTATCGGACGTCGGCGCCGAGACCGGGTTCTTCGATGCCGGCGGCAATTCTCTGCTCGCAACCCGCTTGGTGGCGCTGCTTCGATCGCGTACAGGTGCTGCCATCGAGCTCGAGCAGGTGTTCTCCGCGCCGACCGTTGCGGCGCTCGCGGCGCTGCTTCCGGTGGACTTGGCGGAGCACGACCCGACTCCCGTGCGTAGGTCACCGCGCCCCGATGTCGTTCCGCTGTCGCCCGACCAGCGCCGCGTGTGGTTCCTCAACGCGATCGACGGTGAATCCGGCTCGTACAACCTGCCGGTCGCGCTCGAGATCACCGGTGCGCTGGATCGCGAGGCACTGCGGTTGGCGCTCGTCGATGTCGTCGAGCGGCACGAGGTCCTGCGGACGGTGTTCCCGATGGGGGAGAACGGCCCACACCAGGTCGTTCGGTCGAAGGCCGAAATCGATGTACCCGTCGAGTCGGTGAGCCCGGCCGAACTGGGCCATCGGTTGCGCGAGTTCGGGGTGATCGACTTCGACCTCACGCGCAGCACGCCTATCCGCGCGCGATTGTTCGAAGTCGGAGCAGACCCGGCGGAGCGGCCCGAGGGCGCCGGTGGTGAGCACCACGTGCTTGGGTTGTCGGTCCATCACATCGCCGCCGACGGGTGGTCGCTGGCACCGCTGGCGGCCGATTTCTCCGCGGCCTATCGCGCGCGCCGCGATGGGAGCGCGCCGAAGTGGAAGCCGTTGCCGCTGCAGTTCGCCGATCACACGATGCGGCGCCTCGACAGGCTTGGAGACTCCCGCGATGGCGGCAGCCTGGCGTATCGGCAGCGCGAGCACTGGCAGCAGACCCTGGCGGACCTCGGCAATCAGGATTTGCTTCCGGCCGATCGTCGAGCGGTCTTCACGCGTGATCGTCACGCGGCGAAGTTCGAGATCGATATCTGCCCAGATACTCTCGCCGAACTGCACACGCTTGCTGCTTCGCGGGGCGTAACGCTTTTCATGGTCCTGCACTCGGCACTCGTTGTGCTGTTGCACCGGCTCAGCGGTGTCACCGACATCGCCATCGGCACACCCGTCGCGGGGCGCCCGGACGGCGATCTGGATGAGCTGATCGGGATGTTCGTCAACACGCTGGTGCTGCGTACGGCGATCGAGCCGGCGGAGGGATTCGGCGACCTGCTCGCCGAGGCGAGGTCCGTTTCGGTTGCCGCGCAATCCAATGCAGATCTGCCCTTCGAGGAACTGGTCGATCTCGTTCGCGCGTCAGATGACTACGCCGATGATGGCCCGGACCCGGTGCTGTTCCAGGTGATGTTCTCGCTGGAGAACCAGCCCGCTCCGGTGATCGAGCTGGATGGTCTGAGCGTGCAGGCGCGCGAGATCGACACCAATGCAGCCAAATTCGACCTGCAGGTTGTCGTGACCGAACCAGCCGGCGCTGGACCGCTGCGGTTGTCCTTCGGGTACGACGTCGATCTCTTCGACGAGGAAACCGTGTGCGGTTTCGCGCATCGTTATGCCCGGATCCTGGACGAGGTGCTCCGTGAGCCGGAGTCGCCTGTCTCGGAAATCGAGATCCTCACGCCCGACGAGCGCGCCACGATCGCGCCGCTCCGTGGCCCGGAACCGTTGCGGTCCGCGGTGATGGCCCGCATTCTCGGCGACGCGGCCGCGCTCGAGCCGGAGTCAGTCGCGATTGTGTGCGATGGCCGGGGGACCACCTACCGGGCACTGGACGACCGGTCCAATCAGCTCGCTCGCCTGCTGATAGACCGCGGCGTCGGGCCGGAAATGATTGTTGCAGTGGCATTCCCGCGATCGCTGGACGCCGTGGTCGCGATCTGGGCGGTCGCGAAGACCGGCGCTGCGTACCTACCGATCGACCCGGGCTATCCGGCCGAGCGGATCAGGTTCATGCTCTCCGACGCGGCGGTCGAGGTCGGGCTCACCACCGCCGAGTACGACGGCGACCTGCCGGTGCGGGTCGATTGGATCGCGCTCGACTCCGCCGACGTTCGCGGTGACTGCGCCCGTCGATTGCCCACCGAGGTCACCGACGACGACCGCCTGCTGCCTGTGGACCTGGCCAATCCCGCCTACGTCATTTACACCTCCGGCTCGACCGGACGGCCCAAGGGCGTTGTGGTGACCCACGAGGGGCTGGCCAACTTTGCCGACGAGGAGCGCATACGGTTCGAGGTCACGCCAGACGCTCGGGTGCTGCAGTTCGCGTCACCGAGCTTCGACGCTTCGGTGCTCGAGATGATGCTCGCCTTCGGTGCAGGCGCCACGCTCGTCATCGTGCCCGCCGATATTTACGGCGGCGAAGAACTCGCGGTTCTGCTCGAGGATGAAGCGGTTACGCACGCCTTCCTCACGCCTGCGGCCCTGGCTTCCATGCCGCAGCGGCGCATGCAGAAGCTCGTCACGCTCGTTGTCGGCGGTGACGCCTGCCCGCCGGCGGTCGTGAAGTACTGGGCGGCGCATCGCAAGATGTTCAACGCCTACGGACCAACCGAATCCACGGTCGCCACGACGATCAGCAACGCGCTGCGCCCAACCGACGCCGTCCGAATCGGCGGACCCATCCGCGGCGCGCAGATTCTCGTTCTCGACCCGTGGCTGCAGCCGGTTCCGCCGGGCACCGTGGGCGAGCTCTATCTCGCCGGTCCCGCACTGGCCCGCGGATACCGTGGCCGCAGCGACCTCACCTCGGGTTGCTTCGTGGCAAACCCGTACAGCGACGACGGTGCCCGGATGTATCGCACCGGCGACCTGGTGCGGCTCGGTGCCGACGGCATTCTCGACTTCGTTGGCCGGGCCGACGGCCAGGTGAAGATCCGTGGCTTCCGGATCGAGCCCGGTGAAATCGATTCCGCCCTCCTTGACCTGCCCGGCATCGGTCACGCGCTCACCGTGGTGCGGCAAGGCAATGACTCGGGTGGTCCGCGACTCGTGTCGTATGTGATTGCGGCAGAAGCGGACTCGGAGGTCGAACCGGTGCCGATGCCGAGCGAGTGCGAGATCGTGGCTCGCGTGGCCGATCGGCTGCCGCCCTACATGGTGCCTGCGGCGGTCGTTGTACTCGCCGAGTTCCCCCGCACCCCCACCGGCAAGCTCGATTTCGCCGCGCTGCCCGTCCCGACGTTGCAGGCCCGAGTCGCACGAGCAGCGGCGACCGATACCGAACGGCTCGTCGCCGGAATCTTCGCCGATGTCCTAGGGCTCGACGATGTCGACGCGGGCGCGAGCTTCTTTGCCCAGGGAGGCAATTCGCTGCTCGCCACCCAGATCGCGGCGAAGCTGAGTGCCGCTACCGGACGTGACGTAGGGGTGCGCAAGATTTTCGACGCGCCGTCGGTCGCCGCGCTGGCCGAGGTGCTCGACGCGGCGAAGGGCCGAGGCCGCGCCGTACCGGCTCTCGTCCCGGCGGAACCCGGTGATTCCGCACCACTGTCGTTCGCGCAGCAGCGGATCTGGCTCGCAGCGCAACTCGATCCGGACAGCGACGCCTACCACATTCCGATCGTCATCGAGATGAACGGCAGCCTCGACCGCGGTGCTCTCGCCGACGCGCTCGGCGATGTCATCAACCGGCACGAGGTACTACGCACGATCATCGTCGAGACCGAGAACGAACCGGTGCAACGCGTGCTGCCGTTCGGCGACACGGGCTTCACGCTGGCCTACGTGGCGACGACGCCGGATGACCTGCCCGCGCGCGTCGATGCGCTGTCCCAGCGCAGCTTCGAGTTGGACGGTGAAATACCAATCCGGGCAAGGCTTTACAGCCTGGGTACTCAGAGTCACGCCCTGGTGCTCGTCCTGCACCACGTCGCGGCGGATGGTGGATCGCTGCTTCCGCTCGCGGAGGAACTTGGCCTGGCATACACAGCGCGGATCCAGGGCGCACAGCCCGCCCGGGCCGAATTGCCCGTGCAGTACCGGGATTACACGCTGTGGCAGCGCGCGCTGCTCGGTGATCCTGCCGACCCGCGTAGCCGGATGTCCCAACAGCTGCAGTACTGGTCGAGTCACCTGGACGGCCTGCCCGACGAAATCGGGTTACCGACCGATCGTCCCCGCGCGCCGCGATCCGACGCGACGACCGACATCGGCATGGTCGATTTCGCCGTCCCGCCGCGGCATCGCAAACAGCTTGCCGCGGTTGCGGGCAGGGCAGGCGCCAGTGAGTTCATGGCGGTTCATGCCGCACTCGCAATGCTGCTGTCGAGGCTCGTCGGATCGAGCGACGTGGTCATCGGAACGCCGGTGTCCGGCCGGGACGCCGCGGAACTGCAACACCTCATCGGAATGTTCGCAGGCACGGTCGTGCTGCGCACCCAGATCGACGCGACCGAGTCGTTCGTCGATCTGGTGCGGCGATCCCGCGAGGTGGTCCTCGATGCGCTCGCGAATGCCGACGTGCCGTTCGAGCGAGTGGTGGAGGCGTGCGGGCCGCAGCGCGTGCCGGGGCGGCACCCGCTGTTCCAGGTAGCGCTTGCGTTCCAGGACGCACCGCCGGCAATCGAGTTGCCCGGACTGGAGTTGGCCGCGCGCTCGCAGCTCAATGCGGTCGGAAAATTCGACCTCGAGTTCCAGATCTGGCCTGGCGTCGATGGCGAACTGTGCGGGTCGCTCTCCTACGCACGCGGGCTGTTCGACGAGGACACTGCCTCGGCAATGGTGCGCCGCCTGCTGACGATCGTCGAGACGGTCGCGGATGCCCCGTGGCTGCCGGTCGGCGACGTGCCGATTCTGACGAATGGCGAGCGGGAAGCCCTGTCGGGCATTCAGGACGGGGCGACGGTGCAGTGCCTTCGCGACATCCTTGCCGACGGGGTGCAACGGACGCGGCCCGACGAGGTCGCCGTGGTCTACCGCGATGAGGCGCTGACCTATGCGGAACTGGACGGTCAATCCAACAGCCTGGCAAGGCTGTTGATCGAGCACGGGATTGGGCCGGAAACCTCGGTCGCGCTTGCGATGCCACGCTCGATCCAGTCCGTGGTGGCGACCTGGGCGATCGCGAAGACGGGTGCGGCATTCGTGCCCGTGGATCCGGCCTACCCGGCGGAGCGGATCCAGCACATCCTCGACGACTCGGAGGTCCGGGTCGGGCTTCGCTCCGGCGCGCAGGAGTTCCAGAGCGGCGACAACGTGCGCTGGTTCGAGATGGACGATGCGGATTTCGATAGTGCTTGGCGGGCACGGAGATCCGATCGGATCGAAGACGGCGAGCTGCACGCGCCGGTGTATCCCGCTCAGACCGCCTATGTGATCTACACATCGGGATCGACGGGAGTGCCGAAGGGTGTGCAGGTGCCGCACACCGGCCTGGCGAACCTGGTGCGTGCGCAGAACATCCGCTACCAGGTGAGTGCCGACTCGCGGGTGTTGAACTTCTCGTCGCCCAGCTTCGATGCCTCGGTTCTCGAGTTGCTGTTCGCGTTCGGTGCGGGTGCGACGCTGGTGATTACACCGCAGGGCATTTACGGCGGCGACGAACTCGCTGAACTCCTTGCGAAAGAGCGCGTCACGCATGCGTTCATAACCCCTGCTGCGCTGATGACGGTCGATCCAGCCGGGGTGGACTCGCTGCGTGTCCTCGCCATGGGCGGCGATGTGGTGCTCCCGACGCTGGTACGACGGTGGGCGCGCGAAGGTCGAGTGCTGCTCGATGCGTACGGGCCGACCGAGACGACGGTCGTCATCACGATCAGCGAGCCATTGACTATCGATGAGCCGGTCGACATCGGCTCACCGATCGACGGTGCCGGTGCGTTCGTGCTCGATGGCCGGCTCCAACCCGTGCCCGATGGTGTGGCGGGCGAGCTGTATCTCACGGGTGCCGGACTCGCCAGGGGCTACCGCGGCAAGCCCGGAATGTCGGCATCCCGCTTTGTCGCGAACCCGTTCGGCCCGCCCGGAGCACGCATGTATCGGACGGGAGATCTGGTGCGTCGCAGGAAGAACGGCGCCCTGCAATATATCGGCCGTAACGACGGACAGGTGAAGGTTCGCGGCTTCCGCATCGAACTCGACGAGGTCAACTCGGCGCTGTGCGCGCACCCCGGTGTCGAATTTGCGACCACCCTGGCGGAGGACGGGCGGCTGCTGTCCTACGTGTTCGGCGAGCCCTCGGTCGATCTCGCCCAGGTCCGGGCGCAGGTGCGTGAACGCCTGCCGAGACAGATGATGCCGGCGGCGATCACCCGCCTCAACGAGTTGCCGCTCAATCGCAACGGGAAGATCGACCGGGCACGGCTGCCGGAACCCGACTTCGTTGCTGCCGCTGCGGAGTTCGTCGCGCCGCGGGATACACACGAGCGGTCGATCGCCGCCGCGGTCGCGGAGGCCATCGGCGCAGCGCAAATCGGCGTGACCGACAACCTCTTCGACGTCGGTCTCAACTCGCTGCTCGCGACGAAGATTGCCCGCATCCTGACCGAGATGTTCGATCGCCCGGTCCCGGTGCGCGCGCTGTTCGACCATCCCACGGTCGCCGAGTTGGCCGAAGTGATCGAAAATGTGGCGGGGGCTGCGCACGAACCGCGCAAGGCGATCGCGCGCCCGGACTTCGTTCCGTTGGCTCCGTCGCAGCAGCGGCTGTGGGTACTCGACCGGGTATCGGAATCCAGTGCCGCCTACAACATCGCCTTCGCGCTGCGCATGCGCGGCGAGGTGGATGTCGATGCGCTCGTCGGTGCGGTAGCGGATCTCGTCGAGCGACACGAGGTACTGCGCACGGTGCTGCCGGATTCGGAGTCCGGCCCGCATCAGGTCGTGCTTCCGGCGGCCGCCGCCGATGTGCTTTCGGTGCACCATGTGGCGGCCACGGATATCGGTGCGATCGAGAAGGACATCGCGCAGACCCCGTTCGACATCGCAACCGATAGGCCCCTGCGAGCGGTGCTGCTGGTCGCCGGTGAGAGCAATGCGTCGCTGGTCCTGACGATGCATCACATCGTCGCCGATGGCTGGTCGCTGCTGCCGCTGATGACAGACCTGACCGAGTTCTACGCGGCCCGCCACGAGGGCCGGTCGGCGCAACTACCGGCACTGCCGCTGCAGTACGCCGATTATGCGGTGGAGCGGCATGCGCTCCTCGGCGACGAGAGCGACTCCGGAAGCGTCGCCGCGCGGCAACTCGAGTTCTGGACCCGCACGCTGGAAGGACTGCCCGCGGAGTCGACCGTTCCGGCGGATCGTCCACGGCCGATGGAGCCAACCGGGCGTGGTGAGGCCGTGCCGATTCCGCTGTCCGAATCCGATTACGACGGTATTCGCCGGCTCGCCCGGGAGCATCGGGCAACCACCTTCATGGTGCTGCATGCCGTGCTGGCCGTGCTAGTTCGCCGGCTCGGTGAGAGTCCGCATGTCGCGATCGGTACACCGATCGCGGGCCGGGACAGCGACGAGTACGACCAGCTGATCGGCATGTTCGCCGGGACCGTTGCGCTTCGAACGACAGTCGACCTGGCGCAGTGCTTCGGCGGCATCCTCGACACGGTCCGTCGAGCCGATCTGGCCGCCTTTGCGAACGCGGACCTTCCGTTCGAGCGGATCGTCGAAGCGGTCAATCCGGAGCGCAATCCCGCCCGGC
>NZ_LRRB01000193.1 GCF_001646865.1 Aldersonia kunmingensis
GCGCAGCTCCTCACCCGGAGTCAGCCTCACACCGGACTACGGCCTCGAGGACCTCGCCGACGCCGACTTGGTGGTGATTCCCGCGGCATCGGCGCACACGGGCTACGACCAGCGCATCCTCGACGCCATTCGCCGCGCCTCGGACGCGGGCGCGACAGTGTTGACCGTGTGCTCGGGCGCCTTCGTCGCCGGCGCCGCCGGCCTTCTCGACGGCCGCCGGTGCACGACGCACTGGAAATACGCCGAGCAACTCGCTGCGATGTATCCATCGGCCACCGTCGATCCGGACGTGCTGTTCGTAGACGAGGGCAATCTGATCACGAGCGCGGGCACCGCCGCCGGTATCGATGCGTCGCTGTATCTGGTTCGGCGCGAACTCGGCAGCAACGTGGCCAACGCGATCGCGCGGCGCATGGTCGTGCCGCCGCAACGCGACGGCGGTCAGCGCCAGTTCATCGAACGCCCGGTCGTTGCCTGCCGCTCGGACAGCCTCGCGCCAACTCTGGAATGGATGAGCGACAACCTCGCGCTGCCGCATACCGTCGACGACCTCGCCACTCGCTCGGCCATGTCGCCACGCACGTTCGCGCGGAAGTTCTCGGCCGAGACCGGCACCACGCCGGTGAAATGGCTTATCAATCAGCGTGTGCTGCACGCGAAACAGTTACTCGAGAACACCGACCTACCACTCGACACGATCGCCGACCGTTGCGGATTCGGCTCCGGGGCGCTGTTGCGGCACCACTTCCACCGGCTCGTCGGGCTCGCCCCGGTGGAGTACCGGCGCCGGTTCAGTTGCACCCGAGCGGAGCCCGCGGAGCGACCGACCAGCGCAGCCGAGGAGGCCGAACAGGCGGGTTGATAGCGTTCGACCGTGCCGTCGCCCGCTGCTCCCCCGTCGCGCCGGACGCTCGTCATCGGCGGTGCGCGATCCGGCAAGTCCGGGCACGCCGAAGGCATTGCGTCCGCCGACGGTAGTGCCGTGCGCTACATCGCGACAGCACGCCGCCGCGGCGATGACGCCGACTTCGAACAGCGCATATCCGCCCACCGCGATCGGCGACCGGCGAACTGGACCGTCGTGGAGTCTTCCGAGACGTCGTTGCCCGAACTGCTGCGCGAATCCTGTGACGCCACCACCCTCGTCGACGACATCGGCACGTGGCTCACCGTCGTCATCGACGATGCGGGCGCCTGGGAGCGGCCGCGCGGAAGCGTCGCGCCGCACACCGACGCACTGATTTCCGCGGTCGCCGATCATCGCGGCCGGTTGGTCATTGTCAGCCCGGAGGTCGGCCAGGGCGTCATCCCGGCAAGCGCGTCGGGCCGACTGTTCCGCGACGAACTCGGCAACCTCAATCAGCGGCTCGCCGCAGAATGCGACGAGGTGCTGTTCGTCGTCGCCGGCCTGCCGCTGCGCCTCAAGGGATAGGGCGAATTACCTTGTTCTGCAACCACATTCGATTTCCACGAAAGGCCTCGCAGTGACCGCTGACGCAGATGCGCTCGAGTTCGGCCCGGTGACGCCGCCCGCCCCGGAGGCGCGCGCTGCCGCCGAGGCGCGACAGTTGCAGCTCACCAAGCCACCGGGTTCGCTCGGCCGGCTCGAGCGCATCGGCAACTGGGTCGCCGCCTGCCAGGGTCAGTGCCCGCCGCACGCGCTGGAGCGTCCGCGGGTCGTCATCTTCGCCGGTGACCACGGCATCGCCCGCAACGGGGTGTCGGCGTACCCGAGCGAGGTCACCGCGCAGATGGTCGCGAACTTCCTCGCGGGCGGCGCCGCCGTCAATGCGCTCGCGCGCGCCGCGGGCGCCACTGTGCGGGTCGCGGACATCGCCGTCGACGCCGACACCGACGAGCGCGTGAACACGCACAAGGTCCGTCGGTCATCGGGTTCCATCGACCGAGAGGATGCGCTGAGCGAGGACGAGGTCCGGGCCGCTATCGCAGCCGGGCGCGCGATCGCCGATGAGGAAGTCGATTCGGGCGCCGACCTGCTGATCGCAGGCGAAATGGGCATCGGCAACACGACTCCAGCCACCGTGCTGATCGCCGCGATCACCGACACCGAGCCGGTGGCCGCGGTCGGCCGCGGCACGGGCATCGACGATGCGGCGTGGAATCGCAAGACCGCCGCCATCCGCGATGCACTTCGCCGAGCGCGGCCGGTGACGAAGGACCCGGTCGCACTCCTTCGCGTCGCGGGCGGCGCCGATCTCGCCGCGATGGCGGCGTTCCTCGCTCAGGCCGCTGTGCGACGCACCCCGGTCATCATCGACGGTGTCGTGGTTGCCGCCGCAGCCCTGGTCGCCGAGATGCTTGCTGAGGGGGCCGCCGACTGGTGGATCGCGGGTCACCGTTCCGCGGAGCCGGCGCACACGCTCGCACTCAAGCGCCTGCGACTCGAGCCGCCGCTCATCGAGTTCGATATGCGCCTCGGCGAAGGCTCGGGCGCGCTCACCGCGCTGCCGCTGGTGCACGCCGCGGTGGCCACACTCGCCGAGATGGCGACATTCGGGGATGCCGGCGTGAGCGGCTCGTCCGAACCGTGACGGGTATCGCGCTCGCGCTGTCCTGGCTGACCGTGCTGCCTGTGCGCAGCCGGGGCACGATCGACCGTGCGGCCGCCGGGCGCGCCATCGCGGCGGTGCCGCTGGTCGGCGCGTTGCTCGGCGCGGTCGCCGCGGCGCTGCTGTGGGCGCTCACCGAAGCAGGCCTCGGCGCCGAGTTGGCAGGACTGCTCAGCGTCGCCGCACTCGCTCTCCTCACCCGTGGCATGCACATCGACGGCCTCGCCGACACCTTCGACGGACTCGGCTGCTACGGCCCGCCGGAGCGCGCGCAGGAGGTCATGCGCAGTGGCGGCGTCGGGCCGTTCGGCGTCGCGGCGCTGCTGGTGGCGCTGCTTGCGCAGGCCTTCGCATTCGGGGCGCTCGCCGCCGACGGCGAATGGGCCGCGGTCGTGCTGGCGGTCGCCGCGGGCCGGGTCGCGGTGGTACTCGCGTGTCGGCAGGGCGTCGCCGCGTTCTCCGACACCGGCTTCGGCGCGCTGGTCGCGGGCACCCAACCGCTGTGGCGCGGCGTCGCCTGGTCCGCACTGCTCGTCGTCGCCGCAACGTGGGTGCTGCAGACCCCGTGGCAGGGACCGTTGGTGGCGGTCGTCGCGGTCGCGGCATCGACGTTGCTCGCCTGGCACTGCGCGAGGCGGTTCGGCGGGATCAACGGCGATGTGCTCGGCGCGGTCGTCGAGGTGACGGTCACCCTCACCGCGGTGGGGCTGACGATCGGCTGAAGCGGGCGCAATAGGCTGGACCCATGGCTGACTCGGACCGTCTCTACTTTCGCCAACTCCTCGCCGGGCAGGATTTCGCCGTCGGCGACATGATTGCCACCCAGATGCGCAACTTTGCGTACCTGATCGGCGATCGGGAGACCGGCGATTGCGTTGTCGTCGACCCGGCGTACGCGGCGAACGATCTCGCCGACGTGGCGGAGGCGGATGGCATGCGACTGTCCGGAGTGCTCGTCACCCATCACCACCCCGACCACGTCGGTGGCTCGATGATGGGCTTCACGCTCAAGGGACTCGCCGAGTTGCTCGAGCGCACCAGCGTCCCCGTGCATGTGAACAACCAAGAACTGGAATGGGTTTCGGGTGTCACCGGCATCGCTGCCAGTGAGCTCACCGGCCACGAGCACGGCGACAAGGTGGCAGTCGGCGGAATCGAGATCGAGCTGCTGCACACCCCCGGTCACACTCCGGGCAGCCAGTGCTTCCTGCTCGACGGTCGCATCATCGCCGGCGACACCCTGTTCCTGGACGGCTGCGGCCGCACCGACTTCCCCGGTGGCGACGTCGACGAGATGTACCGGAGCCTGCAGGGGCTGTCCAAACTCACCGGCAATCCCACGGTCTTCCCGGGGCACTGGTACTCCGAGCAGCCGAGCGCCCCCCTCGACGATGTCCGCAAGACCAACTACGTTTTCCGCGCCAACAGCCTCGAGCAGTGGCGCATGCTCATGGGCGGCTGAGAGCAAGCCCGAGGCGACCCACTGATTGGGCGATAGTCCATGAGCGATCAGCGCTTGTACCCACGCATCACGATGCTGGCCCAAACGCATCATGATGCGCTACCGTCGGACTATGCGCACTACGGTCAATCTCGATGACGACGTGTTCGCTGCCGTGCAGAAGCGACGGCAGGCTACGGGTGCTGGCTTGAGTGAGGCAGTCAACGAGTTGGTGCGCGAGGGCATGGCGAAGCCGAGGCCGAAGTGGGACTACGTCAATACGCCGGCATCGATCGGAATTCGAATCGATGTCACGAATATCGGCGAAGTGCTCGATGTGCTGGACTCGGATCACTGACAGATGATCGTCGACGCGAATCTTCTTCTGTACGCGACGGATTCGACAAGCCCTCACCATGAACGATCGTCATCCTGGCTCAGCGCTGCGATGAACGGCACGTCACAGGTCGGGCTGCCCTGGCAGACAATCGGTGCGTTCGTTCGCATCACGACTCATCCTCGCGTCGCTGCCAATCCGCTGACTGGTGAGCAGGCGTGGGCAATTGTCCAATCATGGTTGAAGGCGCCCGTGGCCTGGATTCCGCCCGCGACCGCCCGCACTGCGCAGGCTTATGCCGAACTCGCCGCCGACGCCGACATCACCGGCAACCTGGTGCCTGATGCTCAGCTCGCGGCACTTGCGCTCGAATATGGCGTTCCCGTGTACTCCGCGGACTCGGACTTCGCTCGATTTCGCCGAATTACCTGGATCAACCCGCTCACGGCCTGAGCGCACACGAAACACAAACGAGCGCCTGCCAATCCGGCAGGCGCTCGATGTGTTTGAACCAGTCGCGGGCTAGCGCAGCTTGGACATCCAGCCGTGGGTGTCGGTGAACGTGCCGCGCTGAATGCCGGTGAGGGTGTCGCGCAGCGCCATCGTCACCTTGCCGGGCTCGCCGTCGGCGATCGTGAACTCGCCCTCGGCGGACTTCACCGATCCGACGGGCGTGATCACTGCCGCGGTGCCGCAGGCGAACACCTCGGTGATCTCGCCCGACTCGGCCTTCTTGCGCCACTCGTCGGTGCCAATTTTGCGCTCTTCCACCGGGATACCGGCATCGGCGGCGAGTGCCAGCAGCGAGTCGCGGGTGATGCCGGGCAGCAGCGAGCCGGACAGTTCCGGGGTAACCAGCCGCGCGTCCGAGCCGGAGCCGAACACGAAGTACAGGTTCATGCCGCCCATCTCCTCGACGTAGCGGCGCTCGATCGCGTCGAGCCAGACCACCTGGTCGCAGCCCTTCTCCGCGGCCTGGGCCTGCGCGACCAGCGAGGCGGCGTAGTTGCCTGCGAACTTCGCCGCGCCGGTGCCTCCGGGCGCCGCGCGCACGTATTCGGTGGACAGCCACACGCTGACCGGCTTCACGCCGCCCGGGAAGTACGCGCCGGCCGGCGAGGCCAGCAGCATGTACTTGTAGGTGTTCGACGGGCGCACACCGAGGCCGACGTCGGTGGAGAACATGAACGGCCGCAGGTACAGCGACTCCTCGCCGCCCGCCGCGGGCACCCACTCGTGGTCAACATCGAGGAGTTCGGTGATCGACCGGACGAACAGCTCGGTGGGCAGTTCGGGCATCGCGAGCCGGCGCGCGGAGTTACGCAACCGCTCGGCGTTCGCCTCCACCCGGAACCCGCCAAGCGAGCCGTCGGGCTGGCGGTAGACCTTGAGGCCCTCGAAGATCGCCTGGCCGTAGTGCAGCACCATCGCGGCCGGGTCGAGCAAAATCGGCGCGTAGGGCTCGACGCGGGCATCGGTCCAACCGGTCTCCGGCGCGTATTCGATCGTCACCATGTGGTCGGTGAAGAACTTTCCGAAGCCGGGCGCCGCCAATACCGCGTTCCGCGCCTCGGGCGTCGCAGGCGAGGGGTGCGGAACTCGGGTGAATTGGGCGGCAGTCGTCATGTCAGCGATTCTATAGAAGCTTGTCCAGTTGGTTTCTTCCCACTCACCTGGTCTTCACCTGCACGAACGGCGGGTTCACCACCTCGCAGCGCAGCGCCCGGCCGCGGACGTCCACGCTCAGCTCCATGCCGGGCATGACCTCGGCCGTGGTGTCGAGCAGGGCGAGCGCGATACCGACTTTGAGCGTCGGCGAGAACGTTCCCGACGTGGTTGTGCCTACCTCGACCTCGTCGCGCACCACGGTCAGGCCCGCTCGCAGCACACCCCGGTCCAGCGCCCGAAGGCCCCACAACCGGCGTCGAGGTCCCGACGTTCGCTCGTCTTCAAGCGCGTCCTTGCCCCAAAATTCCGGCTTCTTCCAGCCGATCGCCCAACCGCAGCGCGCCTGCAGCGGTGAGATATCGATGCCGAGCTCGTGACCGTGCAGCGGGTAGCCCATCTCGGTGCGCAGGGTATCGCGGGCGCCGAGTCCGGCCGGCTGGCCCTCCGCCTCGACGACCGCGGCGAGTAGCGCGCGGAACACCGCTTCGGCCTCGTCCCAGCGCGGCAGCACCTCGTACCCGTGTTCGCCGGTGTAGCCCGTGCGGCACACTCGGACCGGAGCGCCGCCGAGGTCCGCATCGGCGAACGCCATGTAGTCCATATCGGTGGGCAGGTTCAGCGCGGCGAGTACCTGCGCCGACCGCGGCCCCTGAACAGCGAAGACAGCGAAATCGCGATGCCGGTCGGTGACCGTGACACCAGCCGGCGCCGCACCTGCCAGCTCTTCGACAACCCGAGCCGTGTTCGCGGCATTGGGCACGAGGAACACGTCCTCGTCAGCGACGTAGTAGGCGATGAGATCGTCGATCACCCCGCCCTCGGCAGTGCAGCACAGCGTGTACTGCGCCTTGCCGGCACCGATCCGGTCCAGGTCATTTGTGAGCGCGGAATTGACGAACGCCGCGGCGCCCGGTCCGGTGACCGATGCCTTGCCGAGGTGGCTGACGTCGAACAGGCCCACTCGCTCGCGTACCGCCGTGTGTTCGGCGACCGTGCCCGCGTACGACACCGGCATCGACCAGCCGCCGAACGACGCGAACGTCGCACCGAGTTCGGCGTGCACATCGTGGATCGGCCCCCGCAGCAATTCCCCGTCACTCATGAGAAGCGAGCCTACGGCCTGACCGGCCGCCAACCGGCGCCCCCGATAGTCTCGTGCCGTGACGTCATCACCGCAGCAACCGCGCCCCGAGTTGTCCCTGTCCGCCTCGCTCGACGAGGCGAAGGTCCTGATCGTCGGCATCACCGCCGGAGCGGACTCGACGCCGGAACTGTCCGGCGACGCAGTCCTCGGCGCGGACGTCGCCGCCGAGATTGTCGCCAGACTCGCCGCTGTCGGCGCGAAGGGCAAGGCCGAAGAACTGACCCGCATCCCCGCGCCGGACTCGCTGCCGGTGTCGAGCGTGCTCGCGGTCGGACTCGGCAAGGCCGACGATGTGACCCCCGAGCAGGTCCGCAAGGCGGCCGGCGTTGCCTCACGCGCGCTGTCCGGCGTCGAATCCGCGGCGAGCACCCTCGGCGCTTTCGACCTCGGCGCGGCCGTGGAGGGCCACTACCTCGGGGCGTACACGTTCACCGCCTACAAGTCGGCGAAGTCAGCTCCGAAGCCCGGCGAAGGGCCGCTTGCGAAGATCGCGCTGCTCGTGGCCGATGCGGACAAGGAAGCCGCGACCACGCTCGCGCGTTCCGCAGCGATCGCCGAGGCCGTCGCGACCGCACGTGATTTCGTCAACACCCCGCCCAGCCACCTGTACCCGGCCGAATTCGCTCAGCGCGCAGCCGATCTCGGGCTGGCAGCCGGTCTCGCCGTGGAAGTGCTCGATGAAAAGGCGCTGGAAGCCGGTGGGTACGGCGGCATTTTCGGTGTCGGCAAGGGCTCCTCGCGCCCGCCACGACTGGTACGGCTGTCCTACTCCGGTGGGGTTGGTGAGAAGGCCCCGAAGGTCGCGCTTGTCGGCAAGGGTGTCACCTTCGATACCGGTGGCATTTCCATCAAGCCCGCCGCGGGCATGGAAAACATGACCTCGGACATGGGCGGTGCGGCCGCGGTCGTGGCAACTGTCGTGCTCGCGGCGAAGCTGCGCCTGCCGATCGATGTCATCGCGACGGTGCCGATGGCGGAGAACATGCCCTCGTCCACCGCGCAACGCCCCGGCGACGTGATCACGCAGTACGGCGGAACCACCGTCGAGGTCATCAACACCGACGCCGAGGGACGCCTGATCCTGGCCGACGCGATCGTGCGCGCCTGCGAGGACGAGCCGGACTATCTGATCGAGACGGCCACGCTGACCGGCGCCCAGCTCGTCGCGCTCGGCAACCGGACCCCCGGCGTGATGGGCTCCGAGGAGTTCCGCGACCGGCTCGCACGCATCTCTCAGGAGGTCGGCGAGAACGCGTGGCCGATGCCGCTACCCGCCGAACTGCGTAAGGATCTCGACTCGAAGGTCGCCGACCTCGCCAACGTCAGCAACAACCGGTTCGCGGGCATGCTCGTCGCAGGGACGTATCTCAAGGAGTTCGTCGCCGACGGCGTGCAGTGGGTGCATATCGACATCGCCGGTCCGGCCTACAACACCAGCGGCCCGTTCGGTTACATCGGCAAGGGCGGCACCGGGGTTCCGGTGCGCACGATAATCAGCGTGCTCGAGGACATCGCGCACTCCTGATCGGAACGTCGACCAACTTCCGCCGCGGCCGGTCGACCGGTCGCGGCGGGTTTTGTCACTCCGCCTGCTGCTCTCGTTCGCGCCGTTCGATGATGCGGCGGCGCGCGTCGAAATCCCGCATCCGTTGCGGGTAACCGGTTTTCCGGACGTCGTACACCGGGATGTGGAGCGCGCCTGCGAGCTTCCGTGCGCCTCGCTCGCCGACGATTCGGCGGGTCCATTCACCGTCGGCCGCGATGAGCACGACAGTCACGTCGGTGACGGTCGTCTTGGGCTCTACGAACGCCTCGACCCCGCGATGTGTGGCGACCCAGTTCGCGAGGTAGTCCCCTTCCGGCCCGAGTCGGTGCGTGGCCTGTTGCCGGCCACCGCGGAAGCGGTTGAACAAGCCCACGGTTCCTCCTCGCGCCGGACCCCTGCATCAATAGTGCCAGCAAATGTGAGATTTCCGCCCGACCGCTCGGTGCGGCGAGGTCAGTGCAAGGATGGCTGGGCATGCAACATCCCACACGATTTGCGACTGCCTAGCACAATGGTGTGCGACCAAAAGTCGAGAACCGACCGACATGTTCGAGGAGTCAACTGAAATGGCCTTCTCCGTCCAAATGCCAGCTCTTGGCGAAAGTGTCACCGAGGGAACGGTGACTCGATGGCTGAAGCAGGAGGGAGACACGGTAGAAGTCGACGAGCCACTGCTCGAGGTTTCCACCGACAAGGTCGACACCGAAATCCCTTCCCCCGTCGCCGGCGTGCTGACCAAGATCGTCGCGCAGGAAGACGACGTGGTCGAGGTCGGTGGCGAACTCGGCCAGATCGGTGACGCGTCCGAGAGCACCGGTAGTGGCGACAGCGCCGCCCCCGCCGAAGAGGCACAGCCCGAGCCGGAACCCGAGCCCGAGCCCGAACCTGAGGCCAAGCAGGAGCCCGCACAGGCGCCGCAGGCAGACACCGACACAAGCGGTGGCGGCGAAGGAACCTCGGTCACGATGCCCGAGCTCGGCGAATCCGTCACCGAGGGCACCGTCACCCGCTGGCTGAAGTCCGTCGGTGACGAGGTCGCGGTCGATGAGCCGCTGCTCGAGGTCTCCACCGACAAGGTCGACACCGAAATCCCGTCGCCGGTCGCCGGCACGCTGCTCGAGATCTCCGCCGAAGAGGACGACGTGGTCGCCGTCGGCGGTCAGCTCGCGGTCATCGGATCGGGCAAGCCCGCCGCCCAGAAGGCGCCCGAGCCGAAGCCCGAGCCCGATAAGGAAGAGCCGAAGCAAGAGGCGCCCAAGCAGGAAGCGCCCAAGCAGGAAGCCCCGAAAACCGAGGCTCCGAAGCAGGAAGCCCCCAAACAGGAGGCCCCGAAGCAGGCGGCTGCTCCCGCCGGTGGCGACGGGTCGCCCTATGTGACCCCGCTCGTCCGCAAGCTCGCCGCGGACAACAACGTCGACCTCGGCGACGTCACGGGCACCGGCGTCGGTGGCCGCATCCGCAAGCAGGACGTGCTTGCCGCGGCCGAGGCGAAGAAGGCACCCGCCGCGTCGGCTCCCGCTGCGGCGAGCGCGCCGGCCGCGGCGCCGTCGGCTCCCGCGCCGCGCCCGGAGCTGGCGCACCTGCGCGGCACCACGCAGAAGGCGAACCGCATCCGGCAGATCACCGCCACCAAGACGCGCGAGTCACTGCAGACCACGGCCCAGCTCACCCAGGTGCACGAAGCCGACCTGACCAAGGTGGCCGCGCTGCGCGCCCGCGCCAAGAACAGCTTCAAGGAGCGTGAGGGCGTCAACCTCACTTTCCTGCCGTTCTTCGCCAAGGCCGTGGTTGAGGCCCTCGGTGTGCACCCGAACGTCAACGCGAGCTACGACGAGTCGGCCAAGACGATCACCTATCACGCCGCGGTTCACCTCGGCATCGCCGTCGACACCGACCAGGGCCTGCTCTCCCCGGTCATCCATAACGCGGGCGACCTGTCGCTCGCGGGTCTGGCCCGTGCGATCGCCGATATCGCCGAGCGCGCCCGGACCGGTGGCCTGAAGCCCGATGAGCTGGCCGGTGGCACCTTCACCATCACCAACATCGGCAGCCAGGGTGCGCTGTTCGACACCCCGATCCTGGTGCCGCCGCAGGCGGCGATGCTGGGTACCGGCGCGATCGTGAAGCGCCCGGTCGTGGTGAAGGACGAGGCCGGAGCCGAATCCATCGGCGTCCGGTCGATGGCGTACCTCCCCCTGACCTACGACCACCGGCTCATCGACGGCGCCGACGCCGGCCGCTTCCTCACCACGGTGAAGCAGCGCCTGCAAGAGGCCGCGTTCGAGGCGGATCTGGGTCTGTAAACCGCGAATGCGCATCGTTATCGCCGGCTCTTCGGGGCTGATCGGAACCGCGCTCGTGGCCTCGTTGCGCGCCGACGGGCACGACGTCGCACGTCTTGTGCGACGTCGTCCCGCGGCGGGCGACGAGTTCGAGTGGAAGCCGGAGAAGGCCGAGTTCGATCCGCGCGCCCTCGCCGGTGCCGACGCCGTAGTGAATCTTTGCGGTGTCGGCATCGGCGACAAGCGCTGGAACGGCGCGTACAAGCAGGCTTTGCGCGACAGCCGGCTGACCGCGACCGACGTGCTTGCCAATGCCGTTACGGCAGAAGGTGTTCCGACGCTACTCAACGCGAGTGGCGTGCACTACTACGGCGACACCGGTTCTCGGGTCGTCGACGAATCCGCTCCTGCCGGAACGGGTTTCCTCGCGGAACTGTGCCGGGACTGGGAAGCCGCCGCCGCGGCCGCGAGCAATGCCCGCGTGGTCCTGCTGCGCAGCGCGCCGGTACTCGCCAAGCACGGCGGCATCTTGCACCGCCTCAAACTGCTGTACTCCCTTGGGCTCGGCGGTCGCCTGGGCAACGGACGGCAGTACTTCCCGTGGATCGCGATGGACGACGAAATCGGTGCCATCAAATTCGCGCTCACCAACTCGGAGGTGTCCGGGCCGTTGAACCTCGTCGGTCCGGCGCCGGTCACCAACGCACAGTTCAATCGCGCAATGGCGCAGGCGATGCATCGCCCGGCGCCGTTCGTGGTGCCGCGACGCGCCCTCATCGCTGGAATCGGAGAGTTCGCGAAGGAAGCCATCCTCGCGAGCCCGCGCGCGATCCCGACGGCGCTCGAATCGGCCGGCTACCGCTTCACGCACCACACCATCGGTGAGGCGCTCGAGACGGCCCTGAAGTGAAAAGACTGCGCTGACATGATCGTGCGCGACGCCGAACCGGCCGACCTCGAGGCGATCCTCGAAATTCACAACACCGCGATCGCGGAATCGACCGCGATCTGGGACACCGAGCAGGTGGACCTCGACGAGCGCGTCGCATGGTGGGCGCATCGCCGGCAGGCCGGCTTCCCGGTCCTCGTTGCCGAGATCGACGGCGCCGTCGCCGGTTACGCGAGTTATGGGCCGTGGCGCCCGAAATCGGGCTACCGGTTCACGGTGGAGAACTCCGTCTACGTAGCGGACGGTTTCCACCGCCGTGGCGTGGCCACCGCGCTTCTCGGCGAGCTCGTCGTCCGCGCGAAGATCGATGGGGTGCACGTGATCGTCGCCGGGATCGAGGCTTCCAACCAGGCCTCGATCGCCCTGCACCGCAACTTCGGTTTCGAGATCGTCGCCGAAATGCCGCAGGTCGGCGCGAAATTCGGCCGCTGGATGGACCTGACCCTTATGCAGCTCATGCTCCCCGGACCGGTTAACGGGCCGGCGGAAGAGCGCGGCGTAGGGTCGTGACCATGAGTTCTGGTAGCGGATCGGCCCGTTCGTCGGCCGAGCCGGTCGAGGTCGACTACCTCGGCCGGATCGAGTACACCGCGGCCTGGGACCGTCAGCGCGAGATCGCCGAGGAACGCACAGCCGACCGCGGCCGCGACCGGCTGCTGCTGCTCGAGCACCCGTCGGTGTACACCGCGGGCCGGCGCACCGAACCCCAGGACCGGCCCACGGACGGCACACCGGTCGTCGAGGTGGACCGCGGCGGAAAGATCACCTGGCATGGGCCGGGACAGCTCGTCGGCTACCCGATCGTGAAGCTCGCCGAGCCGATCGATGTCGTGCGCTACGTACGCCGGCTCGAAGAGGCACTCATCGCCGTGTGCACCGATCTCGGCCTGACCTGCGGGCGCGTGGAAGGCAGATCGGGTGTCTGGCTTCCGGCCGGTCATGACGGCGGCCGGTGGCGCCCGGAGCGCAAAATCGCCGCGATCGGTGTGCGGGTGCAGCGCGGCGTGGCCATGCACGGCTTCGCGCTCAATTGCAACTCGGCGATCGCTGCCTTCGACACGATCATTCCGTGCGGGATCACCGACGCCGGCGTCACTTCGCTCTCGGTCGAACTCGGCCGCGACGTCACCATCGACGAGGTCCGCCCGGCCGTCACCGATGCGGTGCTGCGGGCCCTGGACGGGGAGCTTCCCGTCGCCGAGCACGACATCCCCCGTGTGACCTTCGCTTCGCCAACCGGCTCGGTGATTCCTGCGCCGGTAACATCGGTGCAGTGACTGTGGCACCGGAATCCGCTCCGAACGGACGCAAGCTGTTGCGTATCGAGGCTCGCAACGCGCAAACGCCGATCGAGCGCAAGCCGGGCTGGATCAAGACTCGCGCGACGATGGGCCCCGAATACACCGAGCTCAAGGGGCTGGTGAAGCGCGAAGGCCTGCATACGGTTTGCGAGGAAGCCGGCTGCCCGAACATCTACGAATGCTGGGAAGACCGCGAGGCCACGTTCCTCATCGGCGGCGAGCAGTGCACCCGGCGTTGCGACTTCTGCCAGATCGACACCGGCAAACCGGCCGAACTCGACCGTGACGAGCCGCGCCGCGTTGCCGAGAGTGTCCAGGCTATGGGCCTGCGCTACTCGACCATCACCGGCGTCGCGCGCGACGACCTCGAGGATGGCGGCGCCTGGCTCTACGCGGAGACCGTGCGCGCGATCAAACGGCTCAACCCGCATACCGGCGTCGAACTGCTCATCCCCGACTTCAACGCCGATCCGGACCAGCTCGCCGAAGTGTTCGCAACGCGCCCTGAGGTGCTCGCGCACAACGTCGAGACGGTGCCGCGCATCTTCAAGCGAATCCGGCCCGCGTTCCGCTACCAGCGCAGCCTCGACGTCATCACCGCCGCCCGCGAAGCCGGGTTGGTGACAAAGTCGAACCTGATCCTCGGCATGGGCGAGGAGCCCGAAGAGATCACCGAGGCGATCGGCGATCTGTACCGGGCCGGCTGCGACATCCTGACCATCACCCAGTACCTGCGCCCGTCGCCGCGCCACCACCCGGTGGATCGCTGGGTGAAGCCGGAGGAGTTCGTCGAGCATTCACGCACGGCGGAAGCCCTCGGTTTCGCGGGCGTGATGGCGGGCCCGTTGGTCCGTTCCTCGTACCGAGCCGGCCGGTTGTACGCCCAGGCAATGGCGCATCACGGTCGCGAATTGTCGCCGGACATGGTGCATCTCGCCGAAGAGGGCAGCGCCGCGCAGGAGGCGACCTCGGTCCTCGCGCGGATGGCCCGCTAACTCCCGAGCGCACTCCCCCGTTGGCCGCGCGTCTCCGCGGCACTCGATCCCGCAGTGATCACGAGCATATGGCCCCCGACACACCGTTCGGATGGGCCATATGTCCGTGATCACGGCCGTCACCCGCCCGGCGAGGTGCGTTCCGACCGGGGCCTATCCTTGAGCCATGGCGAACGGCAAGGGCGGCAAGCCCAGCAAAGAGGAGAAGGCTGCCGCTAAGGCGGTCAAGCGGCAGGCAGGCAAGGAGCGTAGGTCTCAGCTCTGGCAGGCCTTCAACATGCAGCGCAAGGACGACAAGCTGCTGCTGCCGCTGATGATCGGGTCGATCGTCGTCTTCGCCCTCGCCTTCTTTCTCGTCGGCCTCGTCTTCGGCATTTCGTGGTTCCTGCTGCCGATCGGCATCGTCCTCGGTGTGCTCGTCGCGTTCGTCATCTTCGGCCGTCGCGTGCAGAGCACCGTTTACCGCAAGGCGGATGGTCAGGCCGGTGCCGCGGCCTGGGCGCTGGAGAACATGCAGGGTCAGTGGCGGGTCAAGAACGCCATCGCCGGCACGACCCAGCTCGACGCTGTGCACCGCGTGATCGGCCGCCCCGGCGTCATCCTGGTTGCCGAGGGCTCACCGCAGCGGGTCAAGTCGCTGCTCGCGCAGGAGAAGAAGAAGACCGCGCGCCTCGTCGGCGACACCCCGATCTACGACATCGTGGTCGGCAACGAAGAGGGCCAGGTCAAGCTGAAGGAGCTGACGCGCTACCTGTCGAAGCTGCCGCGAAACATCGACACAAAGCGGATGGATACCATCGAGTCTCGGCTTGCCGCGCTCGGCACCCGCGGCGGACCGGCCATTCCGAAGGGCCCGGTCCCCGGCGGCGCCAAGATGCGCGGCGGCATGCAGCGCACGATCCGCCGCCGCTGACGCGTCGGACGCGCACGATCCGCCGCCGCTGACGCGTCGGACGCGCACGATCCGCCGCCGCTAACGCAGCTCGGTCAGCGGCTGCGGACCAGCGCCGTTCCGGTGGCGCGGTCGTGCATGCCGCGGCCGTCCTGGTCTGTAAACAGCGCGGGCACGACGAAGATCAGCAGCACCGATCGGGCCAGCGCACGGACGAACCCGACACGGATCGGCGCGTCGATCCGGATCACCCGGACACCCAGGAAGAACTGGCCGGGAGTGAAGCCGAAGTAGCTCACCGCGCCGATGCCGATCGCGAGCCAAATGCCGAGGGTGACGGTCGAGATCGAAGGATCCAGACCGACGAACAGCGCGGCGATGCCGTAGGCGATCAGCCAGTCGACGAACAGCGCTGCGATCCGGCGGCCCATGCGGACCAGCGAGCCGGCGCCCTCTTCCGGAAGTCCGAGACTCTCGCCGCGGTACTTGTCTTCCTCCGTACCCTCCCGCGGAGGGAGAGCTGCGGAGGGGCCAGAGAGCCAAGAACCGGTCATACGCGCCATAAGCCCAGAATAGGCCCCGGCGCCGAGCGGCCAGGTTATGGGACGAAACCGTGCGCAACCTCACGGTCGGCTTTGCGCGATTGTCAGACGTGTAACACTGGCGAAACACGGGCTTGACTGACAGGCAACACCGTGTCCATACCGTTCACCTCCGACGAGCCCCGCTGCCTTCACCACCGGTAGCGCGGGAAACGAAAAATAAGGAGCACAAGCGTGGCGTTCACGACGGCCGAAGAGGTCATCAAGTTCATCGCCGATGAGGGCGTTGAGTACGTCGACGTCAGGTTCACCGACCTGCCCGGCGTGCAACAGCACTTCTCCATCACGGCGAGCGCGTTCGAGAAGGACACCCTCGAAGACGGCCTGGCCTTCGACGGTTCGTCGGTTCGCGGCTTCCAGTCCATTCACGAGTCGGACATGATCCTGCTCCCCGACTACGGAACCGCGCAGCTCGACCCGTTCCGTGCGGCGAAGACGCTCAACATGGACTTCTTCGTGCACGACCCGTTCACTCGCGAGGCCTACAGCCGCGACCCGCGCAACATCGCGCGTAAGGCCGAGGCGTACCTGACCAGCACCGGCATCGCCGATACCGCGTACTTCGGCGCCGAGGCGGAGTTCTACATCTTCGACTCGATCCGTTACGAGTCGAAGATGAACGGCGCGTTCTACGAGATCGACTCGATCTCCGCGTCGTGGAACACCGGTGCAGCGACCGAGTTCGACGGCACCCCCAACCGTGGCTACAAGGTCCGCCCGAAGGGTGGCTACTTCCCGGTTGCGCCGTACGACCACTACGTCGACCTGCGCGACGAGATCTCGACCAACCTGACCAAGGCGGGCTTCGTGCTCGAGCGCGGCCACCACGAGGTGGGCACCGCAGGCCAGGCGGAGATCAACTACAAGTTCAACACCCTGCTCGCCGCGGCCGACGATCTGCAGCTGTTCAAGTACATCGTCAAGAACACCGCATGGCAGCACGGCAAGACCGTCACCTTCATGCCGAAGCCGATCTTCGGTGACAACGGCTCGGGCATGCACGTGCACCAGTCGCTCTGGAAGGACGGCAAGCCGCTCTTCTACGATGAGAAGGGCTACGCCGGTCTGTCGGATCTGGCGCGTCATTACATCGGCGGCATCCTGCACCACGCTCCGTCGCTGCTGGCGTTCACCAACCCGACCGTGAACTCGTACCACCGCCTGGTGCCGGGCTACGAGGCCCCGATCAACCTGGTGTACTCGGGCCGTAACCGCTCTGCCGCGGTCCGCATCCCGACCACGGGCAACAACCCGAAGGCCAAGCGTCTCGAGTTCCGTGCGCCGGACTCCTCGGGCAACCCGTACCTGTCCTTCGCCGCGCAGATGCTCGCCGGACTGGACGGCATCAAGAACAAGATCGAGCCGATGGCCCCGGTCGACAAGGACCTCTACGAGCTCCCGCCGGAGGAGGCCAAGAACATCCCGCAGGCCCCGACCTCGCTCGGCGCCGTGATCGACAGCCTCGAGAAGGACCACGCGTACCTGACCGAGGGTGGCGTCTTCACCGAGGACCTGATCGACACCTGGATCTCGATCAAGCGGGAGCAGGAGATCGCCCCGATCAACCTGCGTCCGCACCCGTACGAGTTCGACCTGTACTTCGACGTCTAAATCGTCACGGGACTAGACCCGATCTGCGGGGGAGCAGCCGACAGGCTGCTCCCCCGCAGTCGTTTGTGCGGAACCGATCACGGCAGTTGGCCGGCCGGTGCCGCGGTACGCATTCGGGCGAGCACAACGGCGCCGAGCAACGCCACCGCCGCACCCAAAAGCGCTCCCCCGACGACGTCGGTGAACCAATGCACGCCCAGATACACCCGGCTGACGGCCATAAGCACCACTGCGGCCGCGGCTGCGATCCGCGCCAGCCACAACGCCGCACCGGTCAGCGCGCCCGCGGTGACCACCAGTAGACCGACGACGAGGACGGTCGTCGAGGTGACGTGGCCGGATGGGAACGAATGGGTTCGGATGTAGACGAGCCGAAGGTCGGCGGGTGGCCGTTCGCGCGCGACAAGCACTTTGGTCGCCGAACTCAGGAACGAGGCGAGGCAAACCACCCCCGCAAGCACTGCAGCCGGCGCCAGTGCCCGCGTCCGCCACCACACCGCCGCGACGGCCAGCACCGTGATCAGCGTGGCCTGCGGCGAATTGCCGAGGAACGACACGGCGCGCAGGAAAGCCGTCAACGCGGGCGTGCGATGGTCGACGAACCAGTCCGCCACCGCGGTATCGACCCCTGTCCATCGATCCAGCGCCACTGTCACGGCCAGCACCACGAACGCGAGACCGAGTACCGCGGCCGCGATGGCCGATCGTCGTATGGTGTCGCGCGGCAGGGTCGAAGACGTCACGGTTTCATGGTGCGGTGCGTGCACCGCAACTCGCCACACCTGCAAGGATCGAGTACAAATCGCATTGCCCACCCTGATCGCAGAGAAGAGGAACGATGGCAGCGAACGCACACGGCGAGTTCGCCGGCGCGGCCGGAATGACCCGCTGGCAGGGCTGGGAGCCGGAAGGCGCCGCGACTGCACTGGTGGTGATCGTGCACGGCCTCGGCGAACACGGCGCTCGCTACGACTGGGTCGGCGCCCAGCTCGCCGCCAACGGGTACGCGGCATACGCGGTCGACCATCACGGCCACGGCCTCTCCGACGGTAATCGCGCGAACATCGACACGATGGACGGTGTCGCCGACGATGTCGGGTCGATGCTCGCCGAGGCGACCAAGCGGAACCCCGATGTTCCGCGCTTCCTGCTCGGGCACAGCCTCGGCGGGCTGATCACGCTCTACTACGTCACTCGGCGGCCGGTCGATCTCGCCGGTGTCGTGCTGTCCGCACCAGCCGCCGACCCCGGCGCCGTCAATTTCGTCGAGCGCACCGCCGCGCGCGTGCTCTCCCGAGTCGCGCCGAATCTTGGTGTGCTGCAACTGGATGCGAACGCCGTCAGCCGCGACCCGGTCGTCGTGAAGGCGTACGTCGACGACCCGCTGGTGCACTCGGGCAAGATTCCGGCACGCACGATCGGCGAATTGATCGCGGCCTTCGACCGGATGCGTCCTCGCCTGCCCGACCTACAGACTCCGGTGTTGCTCATGCACGGCACGGCGGACACGCTGGTCTCACCCGAGGCGAGCAAGCTGGTCGAGGCCGAGATCGGATCCAAGGACCTCACGGTCAAGTACTGGGACGGGCTCTACCACGAGTTGCTGAACGAGCCCGAGCGCGAAGAAGTCCTCGCCGACACCGTCGCTTGGCTCGACGCCCACCGCTGACGCCGCCGGCGATCGACCACCGCTCCCGCTGGCTAATCCTCCAAGTCCGCCGGCGCGGAAGGCGCCGCATCACGGGTGTCGTGGTCGAGCTGCACCAGCGTCATGATCATTCCCGCAGGAGTGCCTGGAGGAGCATAAAGACGCAACGTCGTTCTGTTCGCGCGATGCAATGAAGTGAGTTGATGAAGCAACGCGACCCCTGAGCTCGCGAGATGACTTACCTCGGAGAGGTCCACTCGCAGCGATCGGGTTCCGGTTACACCTGCAGTCCGAATCGCACGATCGAAGGCGGCAGTGGTATGCGCGTCGATCGTCCCCACAACCCGCAAGCCGGGGTACGTGTCAGAGGTCAGCTCCTCGACGCGCAGGGTGCCGGGCTTAACCATCTGGTTCGCCGGTGCACGCCAATTCGCGTCAACGGCGGTCAGCATGCGGGCAGGCTGGCGCAGTTGGTGCGTCACGGTTGCCCTTGTGCCCTGTTCGTCGTGTTCGATCTGCAGGTCGTCGACAAGCAGCTCGGTGAGCTGCAGCCCAACTCCCCGGACCGTCGAAGGCACCGGATCGCGCCACCGCCCCTCGTCGACTACCCGAACGCGAACCTCCCCGGTGTCGAGCAGCGCAGCCGTTATCGAGCAGGTACCACCAGCGGCCGGGTCGACGTAGGCGTGTTCGATCGAGTTGGTCGCCAGTTCCACCACCGCATGACGCAAAGCGGTCGAATCGCCTTCGCCGACTCGCGCGGCGGTCAGCCACTGATCGAGAATTTCGCTAATCCTGGTCAGCGAACTGGGGTCCGCGGCTACCTCCAACTCCAAATCAGGTGGTGCCGCAACCCGCTGGCCGACGAGAACGGTGATGTCGTCGCTGTGCCCGGTGACCCGGGTCATCAGTTCGAGGGTCTGCGTGCAGACGCGCTCGATCGGAGTGTCCGCGTCACCCCGGAGCGCACGGTTTGCCGCGATGGCGGCTGCAGCCTGAGCCAACTCGACCGTGCTCTGTGCCGGCACCCGCCCTGGACGCTCCAGCAGACCGTCCGTGTACAGCATGATCAATTCGCCTTCGGCGAGATTCTCCGAATCGATCGATTCCGGGCCGAAAGTGCCGCCGACTCCGATTGGCCCCGCCTTGGTGGACGACAGGTAGCGCGAATCGCCATCCACAGATACGACCAACGGCGGCGGGTGCCCTGCTGTGCGAGTACT
>NZ_LRRB01000204.1 GCF_001646865.1 Aldersonia kunmingensis
TCGCAACCGTCTCGGGTGCCCGAGTTTCGGAGCTGACCTACCACGTGCCGATCCCGCGGGTGCAGACCCCGATCGTCGCGGTCGCGGTGCCGGACAACGCCGACGCTGCGATGCGATCGGCCGATGTGGCGGCCGAACGAGTGCTCGCCAATCCGGGCCGAACCGAACGCGCCGCCCAGGTTTCCGCCGTCGCGGCTGCTCGGCTCGCGGCCGGGTGCACGTGCGTGGCGGGTGCGCTGGTTCGCGCCGATACGGCGACGCTGATGAGCATCGCCCAGCGCGATCGGGTCCGCGCAGTCGAGGCGCTACCGCCGGACGCGGCCTATGGCAGGATCGCGATCACGCCCCTGCTGCCGGAGCAGGCCGACACCACCGCGCCCGGTCCGGACGACGGCGCGGTGCCCGCGCGCTGAATCCGTCAGCTCTGCAGGAACCGCAGGACCGCCTTCTCGACCACCTCGGGTTCTTCGAGTTGCAGAAAATGCCCGGCGTTCGGAATGCGCACCAGATCGCTGCCCGCCGGGAGTGAATCCCGCACGCGCGCAGTCAATCCCACCGCGAGACAGCCATCCTCGCTGCCATGCAGACACAACGTCGGCACCTGCGGGGCGTCGAAGGCGAACCGCTGCGCCTCGCGATAGCGCTCGGGTACCTGGCCTGGCCTGGCAACGGCCCGGTAATACCCCAGCGCCGCCGACCGGTTCTTCCGGGCATCGAGTGACGCGAGCACATAGCTGACGTCCGCGGCACCGTCATAGCCGCGGGACCAGCGTCGCCAGAGGAAGGGAATGAGTCGGTCCAGTGAACGCTCGGCCACCCACGGAATCTGGTTGAAGATGATGTACCAGCTGTACGTCGCCTGCTTGAGGAGCAGGCCGGCGAACTTGATCGTTTGCCACACCCCGCCGCGTGGGGGAGTCATCCCCGGGATCGGCGGAATTGCCATCGAGACCACTCGCCGAAACGGTGAACCCGGGTAAGCGCCAAGTGCATTGGCGGTAATAGCGCCCCAGTCGTGGCCGATGACGACCGCGCGCTCGTCGCCGCCGAGGGCGCGGTACACCCCGATCGCATCGTCCATCAGAGCGCCCACGTGATAGCTGCCGTCCGCGGGCAGCTTCGACGGCGCGTAGCCGCGCGTGAACGGTGCGACCACGTGCCAGCCCTGCGCCGCAAGCGCCGGACCGAGGTATCGCCATGTCCACGCGGTATCGGGATAGCCGTGCAGACACACCGCGAGGGGCCCGTCCTCGGGTCCCCAGCACAGTGCCGTCAGGGACACTTCGGGCAGGTGCACATCGATCGTGCGCGGTTGGGTCGCTAGCTCCATGCACGGCACGGTATCCCGGTACCTAGGGTGAGGGGAATGAAGCGCGCGTTCTCGGGCACCGTGTCGACGGGATTGGCCTGCGGCGCGGGTGCGTATTTCCTCTGGGGCCTGTTCCCGGCGTACTTCAGCCTGCTCGACGGGGTCGGCGCGGTGGAGGTGCTTGCCGCGCGCATAGTCTTCACCCTGGCCGTGATGCTCATTGTGCTCGCGGTGCTCGGCCGGCTCCGGGAGATGCGGGGCATCGCTGGGCGCACCTGGATGCTCGCCGCTGCGGCGTCGGCGGCGATATCGCTGAACTGGGGCACCTACGTGTACGGGGTGACCAGTGACCAGGTGGTGCAGTGCGCCCTGGGCTACTTCATCAACCCGTTGGTCAGCGTGACGCTCGGCGTCGTGTTGTTCCGCGAGCGGCTCACCCGGGCGCAGATCTTTGCCGTCGTGCTCGGTGCCGTCGCGGTCACCGTGCTCACAGTCGACTACGGCAGCCCGCCGATCATCGCGTTGACCCTGGCGTTGTCGTTCGCCACCTACGGGTTGATCAAAAAGGTGGTGCCGCTCGACCCGCTGCGAAGCCTGACCGCGGAGGGCATTGTGGCTGTGCCGTTCGCGCTCGGCTACATGGTGTTCCTCGGCATTGCCGGAACCGGTGCCTTCATCACCGATGGGTTCGGCACGACGATGCTGCTGATCGGCTGTGGGCCGGTGACCACCATCCCGCTGCTGCTGTTCGGCGCAGCGGCGCAACGGGTTCCGCTCAGCACGATGGGTCTGCTGCAGTACCTGACGCCTGCTCTGCAGATGGCGTACGGCATCACCATCGGGCACGAGTCGATGCCGGCCTCGCGCTGGATCGGCTTTGCCCTGATCTGGGCGGCACTCGCGGTGTTCAGCACCGACGCCCTGATCAGGTCCCGCCGAACGGCCCGGGTCAAGCGGGCCGACGTCGAAAACCCGGCTGTTCCTTAGCGATTCACGACGAGCCGAAGATCGCGCCGATCGGCGGGCGCCACGGGCCGGTGACGGCGAGCGTCAGGCCGGGGGACTGGATATTGACGAACAGAGTGCGTCCGTCGCCGCTGAACGCCGGCCCGCAGAACTCGCTGTCGTTGAGTTCGTTGCGTGCGATCGGGAACGATTCCCCGGCCGGGGTCACGCCAATGAGATGGTTGATGCCGTCGCCGTCCTCGGCGAGGATCAGCCCGCCGAACGGGGACACCGTGATGTTGTCCGGTCCGTCGATGTTCGTGTCCGCGGCGGGATCCGGGTTGCGGCCGAATCTCGTTTTGAGCGTGACGGTTTCGGTGCGAGGGTCGTAGAACCACACCTGCCCGTCGTGCTCGGCCGTGCTGCCGTCGCTGCTACGGGCATAGCTCGCGACGAAGTACGCGCCGCCATCGCCCCACCACTGACCCTCGAGCTTGCGGCTGCGGGTGACTTCGCCACTTCCGAACTGCTTGCGAGTCGATGTGCTCTTCGCATCGCGGTCGGGCACCGGGATCCACCGCACGCCGTAGCGGGCGCCGGGTGTCAGGGCCTCGGACAGGTCCGGCACCAATCGGCCGCCGTCGAAGCAGGCCATCGCGGCCAGCGTGCCCGCGGTCGCGTTGCCGGCGAGCCCATGGAGTGCGCCCTGGCCGCCGATGAAACCGGCGGGCGGCGTCCACCGGTAGAACAGGCCGTTGGGGCCGGTCGCGTCCTCGGTCAGGTAGATCGCGTTCGACCCGGGATCCACCGCAACCGCCTCGTGGGCGTAGCGGCCGAGGAATTTCAGGGGCACCGGGCTGCGGCCGTGGTTGGCCTGTTGGTTGCCCGGGTGTACCTCGAACACGTAGCCGTGGTCGCGGGTGAAGGCGCCGTCTCCGGCCCGCGCCTCGGTCTCCTCGCAGGTCAGCCAGGTGCCCCACGGTGTTATGCCGCCGGCGCAATTGTTCACCGTCCCGGCGAGGCTTACGTACTGCCCGAGTCGGTGGCCGTCGGGGGCGATGGTGGCGGTGGTTGTGCCGCCACGGGCGCCCGGGTCGTAGGTGAGGCCCTCGAGGGTGGGCACGCCGAACGGTTCGTCGCTGCCGATTTCGTGGTTGGTCACCACCGTCGAGCCGAAGACGCCATTGGCGTCTGGATCGCTCGGCACCGGGGTGCCGTCGTCGAGCAGGGTCTGTCCGGACTGCGAGACCACCCGGTAGGTGAAGCCGGGCGGCAGAGCGAGGATGCGGTTCGGGTCGGGCAGCAGCGGTCCGTAGCCGAGCGCATTGCGCGGTGCGGCCCCGGCGGCCGCCGGGTGCGCGAGAACGTCGACGCTTCCGGCGAACGCCACCACGAGTCCGCCGAGTGCCGTTCGTTCCAGAAACCCGCGACGGTTCAGTCGTCCGCTGCCGGCCATGAGTGGTCCCGCCTCGTATCGGTCGGTACAAATTCGGGACGTTAGAGCGACATCGGACGGAATCGATGGCGGATTCGTGGCCCGCGGGTGAACGGTGTGAGAATTCGTGGCACGGCCGAGATGCGCCGGTCCGCCGTGGTCGTGGCGCGGGGCCCCGGAAATTCGGGCGCGCGTGGCGGGCCGGCGGCGTAGGTTCGGCGAGGAGTAATCGAGAGGGAGGAGGCAGTTCATGGCTGCCGATGACGACACCAAGAAGCGCTTCAAGGAAGCTCTGGACCGCAAGAACCACCAGAACAAGAACGGCGCCTCGCACCTGGACGGGAACGCCAAGGCGGACCACGCCCAGGGTTCCGCGTCGCACAAGCGGGAGTTCCGCCGCAAGTCCGGCTAAGTACCACAAGGCCACATTCGTCACACCCCCGCGTGGCACCCTTCGGTGTCGGCAGTGACGCCTAAACTCGCTAAGACGCCGACACCGGAGGAATGGCCTTGGCAGACTCGTTCGTCCACCTGCACAACCACACCGAGTACTCGATGCTCGATGGTGCGGCCAAAATCACGCCGATGTTCGACGAGGCGCGCCGGCTGGAGATGACCGCGGTGGGCATGTCCGACCACGGCAACATGTACGGCGCGGCCGAGTTCTATCGGACCGCCAAGAAATTCGACATCAAGCCGATCATCGGCATCGAGGCCTACGTCGCGCCGGCCTCGCGCTTCGACACCAAGCGCGTGCTGTGGGGCGATCCGAGCCAGAAGTCCGACGACGTCTCGGGCAGTGGTTCCTACACGCACATGACGATGGTCGCGGAGAACGCGACCGGCCTGCTCAACCTGTTCAAGCTCTCCTCGCTCGCCTCGATCGAGGGGCAGCTGGGCAAGTGGGCCCGCATGGACGCCGAACTCGTCGCCCACCACGCCGAAGGCATCATCGCCACCACCGGCTGCCCGTCCGGTGAGGTGCAGACCCGCCTTCGGCTCGGCCACGAGCGCGAGGCGCTCGAGGCGGCCGCGAAGTGGCAGGAAATCTTCGGCAAGGAGAACTACTTCCTCGAGCTGATGGATCACGGCCTCGATATCGAGCGCAGGGTCCGTGAGGGCCTGATCGAGATCGGCCGCAAGCTCGACATCCGGCCGCTCGCTACCAACGACTGCCACTACGTCACCAAGGACGCCGCGCAGAACCACGAGGCGCTGCTCTGCATCCAGACCGGCAAGACGCTGTCCGACCCCACCCGGTTCAAATTCGACGGCGACGGCTACTACCTCAAGTCGGCCGCCGAGATGCGCGCGATCTGGGATGACAATGTGCCCGGCGCCTGCGATTCGACGCTGCTGATCGCCGAGCGCGTGGAGTCCTACGACGCGGTGTGGGAACACCGCGACCGGATGCCGATCTTCCCGGTCCCCGAGGGCGAGGACCAGGATTCCTGGCTGCGCAAGGAGGTCGATCGGGGCCTCGATCGACGTTTCCCGGACGGCGTACCGGACGAGTACTACACCCGGGCCTACTTCGAACTCGATGTCATCAAGCAGAAGGGCTTCCCGGCCTACTTCCTGGTGGTCGGTGACCTCATCAACCACGCTCGCGAAGTCGGCATTCGCGTCGGCCCCGGCCGTGGCTCGGCAGCGGGGTCGCTCGTCGCGTTCGCCCTCGGCATCACCAATATCGACCCGATCCCGCACGGCCTGCTGTTCGAGCGGTTCCTCAACCCGGAACGCCCCTCCGCGCCCGATATCGATATCGACTTCGACGATCGCCGGCGCGGCGAGATGGTCCGCTATGCCACCGAGAAGTGGGGATCCGACCGCGTCGCGCAGGTCATCACCTTCGGCACCATCAAGACCAAGGCCGCGATCAAGGACTCCGCCCGAGTTCAGTTCGGCCAGCCCGGTTTCGCGATCGCGGACCAGATCACCAAGGCGCTGCCGCCGCCGATCATGGCCAAGGACATCTCCGTGTCGGGTATTACCGACCCGAACCATGAGCGGTACAAGGAGGCCGCCGAGGTCCGTGCGCTGATCGACTCGAACCCCGATGTCGCCAAGATCTACGAGACGGCGCTCGGGCTCGAGGGTCTGATCCGCAACGCGGGCGTTCACGCCTGTGCGGTGATCATGTCCTCGGAGCCGCTGATGGACGCGATTCCGGTCTGGAAGCGCGCGCAGGACGGCGCCATCATCACCGGCTGGGACTACCCGTCGTGTGAGGACATCGGCCTGCTCAAGATGGACTTCCTGGGTCTGCGCAACCTCACCGTCATCGGTGATGCCCTGGACAACATCAAGGCCAACCGCGGCGTCGACCTGGACATGGACCACCTGCCGCTGGAGGATCCGGCGACGTACGAATTGCTCTCGCGCGGAGACACACTCGGGGTTTTCCAGCTCGACGGTGGACCCATGCGAGACCTGCTCCGCCGCATGCAACCCACCGGCTTCAACGACATCGTCGCCGTGCTCGCGCTGTACCGCCCGGGTCCGATGGGCATGAACGCGCACAACGATTACGCCGATCGCAAGAACGGCCGCCAGCCGATCAAGCCGATTCATAAGGAGCTCGAGGAGCCGCTGCGCGACATCCTCGCCGAGACGTACGGCCTGATCGTCTACCAAGAGCAGATCATGTTCATCGCGCAGAAGGTTGCCGGCTACTCGATGGGCCGAGCCGACGCGTTGCGCAAGGCAATGGGTAAGAAGAAGCTCGAGGTGCTCGAGGCCGAGTACGAGGGCTTCCTCGAAGGCATGACGAGCAACGGGTTCTCGCAGGCAGCGGTGAAGGCGTTGTGGGACACGATCCTTCCGTTCGCCGGATACGCGTTCAACAAGTCGCACGCCGCCGGGTACGGCCTGGTGTCGTTCTGGACGGCCTACCTCAAGGCGAACTATCCGTCCGAGTACATGGCCGGCCTGCTCACCAGCGTCGGGGACGACAAGGACAAGGCGGCGGTGTACCTGGCCGACTGCCGTCGCCTCGGCATTACCGTGCTCCCGCCCGATGTCAACGAGTCCGAGCTGAACTTCGCCTCGGTGGGTGAGGACATCCGGTTCGGGCTGGGCGCGGTCCGGAACGTCGGTTCGAACGTGGTCACCTCGATCATCAACGCGCGCAAGGAAAAGTCGCCCTTCACCGATTTCTCCGACTACCTCAACAAGATCGATGCGCTGGCCTGCAGCAAGAAGGTCACGGAGTCGTTGATCAAGGCAGGCGCCTTCGATTCGCTCGACCACCCGCGCAAGGGCCTGCTTCTCGTGCATTCCGATGCCATCGACGCGGTGATGGGCACCAAGAAGGCCGAGGCAATCGGTCAGTTCGACCTGTTCGGCGGCGGCGATGCCGACGATGCGGTGGCGGGTGTGTTCGACGTCAAGATCCCCGTCGAGGAGTGGGATACGAAGCACCGACTGGCACTCGAGCGGGAGATGCTCGGACTGTACGTGTCCGGCCATCCGCTCAACGGTGTCGAGCATGTGCTCGCGGCGCAGGCTGATACGCAGATCCCGAGCATTCTCGAGGGTGATGTGAAGGACGGCGCCCAGGTGGTTGTCGGCGGCATTCTTGCCTCGGTGAACCGTCGGATCAACAAGAACGGATTGGCCTGGGCCTCAGCACAATTGGAAGACCTCACCGGCGGTATCGAGGTGCTGTTCTTCCCGCAGTCGTACTCGGTCTACGGCATGGACATCGCCGAGGACGCGGTCGTGCTGGTGAAGGCGCGGGTGTCGGTGCGCGACGACCGGGTGTCCCTGATCGCCAATGATCTTGCGGTGCCCGACCTTTCGGCGGTCGGCGTTGCGAAGCCACTCGCCGTGAGTATTGCTACGCGAGTGTGCACGCCGGACAAGGTGAGCGCGCTCAAGCGTGTGCTGAGCAGCCATCCCGGTACCTCGGATGTACATCTGCGCCTGCTGAGTGGGGACAAGGTGACGCTGCTGAAGGTGGATGACAGCCTTCGGGTCACGCCGTCCTCGGCGCTGATGGGCGACCTGAAGGCGCTGCTCGGGCCGAGTTGCCTGGCCACTTGAGCCGGGCCGTCCGCGACTAGCTGAGTGGGTTGTTGCGCCCGCGGACGAGGCCGGCGACCCACAAACCGGTCGCGACGGCGGCGCTGGTGAGGACGGCGGCCTGCGCGGAGCCGGTGACGAGCACGACGACGAGCAGCGTCAGCAGGCCCGCCGCGAGCGCCTCGAGCTTGAACAGCGGCCACACCGTGCCGGCGAGCTCGATACCTGCGGCGCGCTGGGCTGGGCGCTCCACCGTGGTCATGCTGTCAGGGTATACGCACTCATGAGTTCGGGCTACCGAAACTCTGAGTTTCGAAGACGAAAATTCAGGTCAGGAATGCTGCCCGCGAATACTTCGTTGCACTGGCTATGCCACTCACCGGAACTTACGAACCCAGTCCCTCCGCATGGGCACGGGAACAGGCCGAGAACTTCGAACGCTCCGAGGGCCGCGAGGCCAACACGATGAAGGGCGTGCCGATCATCCTGCTCACCACGAAGGGCGCCAAGACCGGCAAGCTGCGTAAGACCCCGCTCATGCGCGTCGAGCACGAGGGCGAGTATGCGGTCGTTGCCTCGCTGGGTGGGGCGCCCAAGCACCCGGTCTGGTACCACAACGTCATTGCCGAACCGCATGTCGAATTGCAGGACGGCGCGGATCGCCGCGACTACACCGCGCGCGAGGTCCACGGTGACGAGCGCGAGCTGTGGTGGAAGCGGTCGGCGCAGGTTTGGCCGGACTACGACAACTACCAGACCAAGACCGACCGGGTGATCCCGATTTTCGTGCTCACCCCGAGGTAACCCCGGATTCCCGGCTCGCCCGCCAGGTGGCAGCATGTGGCAGGTGGCCGAAACGCAAGACGTGACGAAGTCGACGGAGTCCGCCGCAGCTGTGAGCGCGGCGGACATCGATGCCGCGACCGCGCGGATTTCGCCGGTCATTGCCGCGACACCGTTGCAATACAACGACCGGCTTTCCGCTGCGACCGGAGCGAACGTCTTCCTCAAGCGCGAAGACCTTCAGGTCGTGCGTAGCTACAAGCTGCGCGGCGCTTACAACCTGATGGTGCAACTCAATTCCGAGGAGCGCGCCACCGGGGTGGTCGCGGCCAGCGCCGGCAACCACGCCCAAGGCGTGGCGTTCGCATGCCGGACGATGGGTATCGAGGGGCGCATCTACGTGCCGCACAACACGCCCAAGCAGAAGCGCGACCGAATCGCCGTGCACGGTGGAGAGTTCGTCGAAGTCATCGCAGTGGGGGATACCTTCGACGACGCCGCAGAGGCTGCGCGCGCCGATGCCGCGAGCACCGGGGCGGTCATGGTGCCGCCGTTCGACGACCCGCGAACCGTCGCCGGTCAGGGCACGATCGCGGTCGAGATCCTCGATCAGCTCGGCCGCGCACCCGATCTGATGGTGATTCCGGTCGGTGGTGGTGGCTGCCTGTCCGGTGTCGCCACCTACATGCGGGAGCGCGCGCCGCAGACCACGATCCTCGGTGTCGAGCCGGCGGGAGCGGCGTGCATGATCGCGGCGATCATGTCCGGCGGTCCCGTGACGCTGCCCGAGATCGATCCATTCGTCGACGGCGCCGCGGTGCGCCGTGCCGGTGCCGTCACCTACGCCACGCTCACCGGTCTCGGCGCGCGGGCGGGCCAGGCGACTGGCACTCCCGGCGAACTCCTGCTCGAGCATGTCGACGAGGGTGCAATTTGCACCGCGATGCTCGAGCTGTACCAGAACGAGGGCATCATCGCCGAGCCCGCCGGCGCCCTGTCTGTCGCCGCATTGCCGCACGCCCCAATCGAGCCCGGTTCCACCGTGGTCTGCCTGGTCTCCGGCGGCAACAACGACGTGTCCCGCTACGGCGAGATCGTGGAGCGCTCACTCGTGCACCTCGGGCTCAAGCACTACTTCCTCGTCGACTTCCCGCAGGAGCCGGGCGCTCTGCGCCGCTTCCTCGACGAGGTGCTCGGGCCGGACGACGACATCACCCTGTTCGAGTACGTGAAGCGCAACAACCGTGAGACCGGTGCGGCGCTCGTCGGCATCCAGCTCGGTTCGCGGGACGGGCTCGAACCGTTGCTGGAGCGGATGGAGAAGTCGCGGCTGCAGATCGAACAGCTCGAGCCCGGCTCGCCGGCCTACCGCTACCTCACCTGAGCGTTACTGCTCGAGCACCACGAACGAGTGCCCCGGCACGAGCGTGGCCGTTGTCGTGTCGTTCGAGCGGACCGGCTCCCACCACAGCAGTGGTGTGCCGCCGACCGGAACCGTCACCGCGTCCGGGCGGAGGTTGCACACCACGCGTAAACCGCCGCGGTGCAGCACGATCCAGCGCTCGTCCTCGTCGTACGTCACCGCGAACTCGGTCAGCCACGGCTCGGTGATCTCCGCACGCGATCTCCGCAGGGCGATCAGGTCCCGATAGCAGGCCAACAGGCGGGCGTGTCGTTCCGTGGCGAGCTCGGACCAGTCGAGCTTGGAGCGCAGGAACGTTTCCGGGTCCTGCGGGTCGGGGACGTCGTCGGTGTTCCAGCCGTGCTCGCCGAACTCCGCCTTGCGTCCCTTGGCGGTTGCCTCGGCCAGCTCCGGCTCGGGGTGGGAGGTGAAGAACTGAAACGGTGTGCTCGCGCCCCATTCCTCGCCCATGAACAACATCGGCGTGAACGGCGACAGCAGCGCCAGCGCCGCCTTCACCGCGAGTTGGCCGTCGTTCAGATACTCGCTCGGCCGGTCGCCGATGGCGCGATTTCCCACCTGGTCATGGGTGTAGGTGTAAGCGAACAGCGAGCTTGCCGGGATGTGCGCGATATCGAGTGGGCGCCCGTGCACCCGGCCGCGAAAGCTGGAATATGTTCCGGCATGGAAGAACCCGTGTCCGAGGGTGAACGCGAGGCATGACATCGACCCGAAATCGCCGTAGTAGCCCTGTCTTTCGCCGGACACCGCGGCATGGATCGCATGGTGCACGTCGTCGTCCCACTGCGCATTCAAACCGTAGCCGCCTGCGGCGCGCGGAGTGATGAGCTTGGGATCGTTGAGATCGCTCTCCGCGATCAGCGTCAGCGGGCGGCCGACCTGGGTGGACAGCGCCTCGGTGCGGATCGCGAGTTCTTCGAGCAGATGCACCGCCGTGGTGTCCACGAGCGCGTGCACCGCGTCGAGGCGCAGTCCGTCGATATGGAAATCCCGCATCCAGCGCAGCGCGTTCTCGATGATGTAGTGCCGCACTTCGGCCGACTGTGGACCGGCGAGATTCACCGTCTGACCCCAGGCGTTGTGGCCCTCGGTGAGGTAGGGGCCGTAGCGGCCCAGATAGTTCCCCGACGGCCCGAGATGGTTGTAGACCACGTCGAGGAGCACGGCCAATCCGCGCCGGTGGCAGGCATCGACGAAGCGCTGCAGTCCATCCGGGCCGCCGTAGCTCTCGTGCACGGCGTACCAGAGCACGCCGTCATAGCCCCAGTTGTGTGTGCCGTTGAACGCGTTCACCGGCATGATCTCCACGAATGTCACGCCGAGGGAGGCCAGATGGTCGAGTCGCTCGATCGCGGAGTCGAACGTGCCCTCGGGGGTGAAAGTCCCCATATGCAATTCGTAGACGACGCCGCCAGGCAACTGCCTGCCGGTCCAGTCGGTGTCGGTCCACGCCGCGGGGTCGAGCGTGTGCAGTTGTGACCGTGCGTGAACGCCGTCCGGCTGGCGCGGTGAGCGCGGGTCCGGCAGCACGGTCTCGTCGTCGTCGAGTAGAAATCCGTAGCGCGCGTTGAGTGGTGCGGGCGCCTCGGCGCGCCACCAGCCATCGTCGCTGCGGTGCATCGGGTGGACGGTGCCGTCCACCTCTACCCGAACTCGCGACGGAATCGGTGCCCACACCTCGAAGACCGTCATAAGCCCCTCACTCGGTGCTCAACGTTGGGCGTCGCGAACGAGTAGCGCGACGGGGAGATCGGCGAAGAGGTCCACCGCGCGAGCCCGGGCGGAGTAGCAGTGCCCGGTCAGCCGGTCCGTCCAGCGTCCTTCCGGCAGCGTGAGAACGGTGTCACGCCAGCCGGTTTCGGCGATTTCGACGGTGTGCCGCGAGGTGGCGACGAGGACCTGCGCATCGAGAGCCCCGGTCTGCGTCGCAACTCCGCGGGCGTAGGCGATCACATGATCGGCGGCCGCACCCTCGCCGAGTATCGGTGCATAGCCACCGCCGATGAAGCATTCCGGCCGGTCGCGGCGCAACCACAGTGAATGCGCGACAACCCACAGCTTCGCGCGCCCGGTGCCGTCGAGCGGCGGTCGAGCCGTCAGCGAGGTGAGCACGTCGGCGTGCGCGGCGAAGTCGACGGGGCGGCGGTTGTCCGGGTCGACGAGGCTGTCCTCCCACAACTCGGTGCCCTGGTACAGATCCGGGATGCCCGGCGCGCACAGCTGCAGCAATTTCTGTGCAAGTGCGGCCGACCAGATGTGCGGCTCGAGTTCGGCAGCCAGCTCGCCGATCTCGGCCCCGACCGGGCCGTCGAGGACGGCGTCGATCCACTCGTGGACGCTGCCCTCGAACTCGGCTGCGGGGTCGTCCCAGTTCGTTTTGCGCCCGGCTTCGCGGATGGCCTTCTCTGCGTAGGCATGCAACCGCTCCCGCAATTGGCGGTTGGGCGGGCTGTCCAGCGGCCACACACCGAACATGTTCTGCAGCAGAAACATTGCGGTCAGTCCGTCGGGACTCGGGGTGAGTTTCTCCCACTCGACGACCTTGTCGGCCCACCGTTGCGCGATCTGCGAGAGGACGCCGATGCGGGCGCGCACATCCTCGCCGCGTTTGGTGTCGTGGGTCGACAACGCTGTCATGGCCGACGGCCACCGGGTGGCGCGCTCGGCGTTAACGAAGTGGAACTCCGAGAGGGTGCGGCCGAAAGTTCCCGGCGAACCGCCGACCTCCTGCAGCGACACGAGGCGCGCGGTGCGGTAGAACAGGCAATCCTCCACCGATTTCGCGGTGACCGCTCCACATATCTGGTTGAACCGCGCGGCTGACACGCCACCGGCGAGCAGGGCCCGGGTGATGACCGAAAGTGGCTGCGCCAGAGCGGGAGTGCGTCGCTCGGTTGCGCCGGTGATGCGGGCGAGGAGTCCTGCGAGCGGCCCGTAGTCCGTGCGATAGACGGGGATGTTGGCAAGCAGTTCGACCAGCGCCGCGGTCAGTTGCACGACACCGCATTGCGATGGTGCCTCGCGACGGATCGCCGCGAGGAGGCGGCGTACATCCGGTGCGAGCGCCGTCTGGAGGACAGCGTGCTTGATGCGGATCTCGTTGTCGTGCAGCCACGTCGCGTCGCCCGGGGCGGCGGTCATCGTGGTGGACAACTCGGTGAGTGCCATCTCGCCCGCGCGGTCCACGAGCACCCCGCCGAACACGGCGAGCGCGTCGTAGCCGGTGGTGCCGTTCACCGGCAGCGCCGGGTCGAGCGGCTCATGCTCGGCGAGGATCTTCTCCACGAGCAACAACCGGTCCGGGCCGAGTAGGGTGCGCAGCCAGCGCAGGTACTTCGCGGGTTCGGCGAGACCGTCGGGATGATCGACGCGAACGCCGTCGATGAGATCCTCGCCGATCCACCGTGCAATCTCGCGGTGCGTGGCCTCGAAGATCCGCGGCGTTTCCTGCCGGACGCCGGCGAGGTCGTTGATCGTGAAGAAGCGGCGGTAGGTGGAGATGCCGGACTGCCACGGCACGAGCCGGTAGGTCTGCCGGTCGTGAATGCGGATCGGATCGTCGTCGTCGGTACCCGGCGCGATGGGAAAGTGCATGTCGTACAACGTGAGTGTCGGCTCTGCCCCGGAGCGGTCGACAGTCAGCGACCCGAGATCCGACGCGCTGCCCAGGACCGGTAGGGCAAGGGAGCCGTTCGCGCCGTTGTCCGGGCGCCAATCGATGTCGAACCACTCGGCATACGCTGATTCGCGCCCATGCTTGAGGACGTCCCACCACCACGGGTTCTGTTGCGGGTCACCGACACCGAGGTGGTTGGGCACGATGTCGACGATCAGCCCCATGCCGCGTGCTCGTGCGTCGGCCGCTAGGGAGCGCAGTGCGTCGAGTCCACCGAGCGCCGCCGACACCGACGTGGGGTCGGTGACGTCATAGCCATGAGTCGATCCGCGTGCGGCCGTCAGGATGGGGGACAGGTAGACGTGAGTGACGCCGAGCCGTTGCAGGTAGTCGAGCAGGCCGCGGGCGTCGTCGAGCGTCAGCGCGTCGGGGCGCAACTGCAGCCGGTAGGTGCTGAGGACCTGGGTTGTCATGCGGTACGTCGCAGCACGAGCAGGGACCTGCCCTTCACCGGAACCTCGGCACCGGATTCGTGGACGTTGCCCGACAACCCGTCCGGTACGGCGGTGTCGATGGCAACGGTCCACTCCGTCCCGTAGTCGGCCGACGGCAGCGTGAAGTCGAGAGCCTCGTGGTGGGCGTTGAAGCACAGCACGAACGAGTCGTCCACGACCCGCTCACCGCGTTGATTCGGTTCCTGGATTCCCTCGCCATTGAGAAATACCGCGAGCGACTTGCCGAACCCGCTGTCCCAATCCTCGGGCGTCATCTCCTCGCCCGATGGAGTGAACCAGGCAATGTCACGCTGCTGGTCCCGGGATCGGATGGGCCTGCCGTCGAAGAACCGGCGCCGGCGGAACACCGGATGCTTGCGCCGAAGGGCGATAACGTTGCGGGTGAAATCGAGTAGATCCGAGTTCTTTTCGCTCAGCGACCAGTCCATCCAGGACAGTTCCGAATCCTGGCAGTAGACATTGTTGTTGCCCTGCTGGGTGCGGCCGAGTTCGTCGCCGTGCGCGACCATCGGCGTGCCCTGGCTCAGCATCAGCGTCGCGAGGATGTTGCGGCTCTGCCGCCCGCGCAGCTCGAGCACCTCGGGATCGTCGGTCGGGCCCTCGACCCCGCAGTTCCAGGACCGGTTGTGGCTCTCGCCGTCGCGGTTGTCCTCGCCGTTGGCCTCATTGTGTTTCTCGTTGTAGGACACCAGGTCTCGCAGCGTGAACCCATCGTGGGCAACGACGAAATTGATACTCGCCGAAGGCCGGCGCCCGTCGTCCTTGTAGAGATCCGAGGAGCCGGTGAACCGGGAGGCGAACTCGCCCAACGTTGCCGGCTCGCCACGCCAGTAGTCGCGCACAGTGTCCCGGTACTTCCCGTTCCACTCCGTCCACAGGCCGGGGAAATTGCCCACCTGGTAGCCGCCCTCGCCGACATCCCAGGGCTCCGCGATCAACTTGACCTGGCTGACAATCGGATCCTGTTGTACGAGATCGAAGAACGCCGACAGCCGATCGACGTCGTGCAGTTCGCGTGCCAGCGTGGAGGCGAGATCGAAACGGAACCCGTCCACGTGCATCTCGGTCACCCAGTAGCGCAGCGAATCCATGATCAGCTGCAACGTGTGCGGGTGCCGCGCATTGAGGCTGTTGCCGGTCCCGGTGTAATCCATGTAGTGCTCGGGGTCGCCATCGACGAGCCGGTAGTAGGCCGCATTGTCGATACCGCGGAAGCCGATCGTCGGCCCGAGGTGATTGCCCTCGGCGGTGTGGTTGTAGACCACGTCGAGGATTACCTCGATGCCCGCCTCGTGGAAGGTGCGCACCATCGCCTTGAACTCGGAGACCGTCGCGCCCGGCTTAACTGCCGAGGAGTAGTCGGTGTGTGGCGCCAGGAACCCGAAAGTGTTGTAGCCCCAGTAATTTCGCAGTCCCTTGTCGAGCAGGATCTGATCCTGCAGGAACTGGTGCACGGGCATGAGTTCGATTGCGGTGACGCCCAGCGACTGCAGGTGGTCGATTATCACGGGATGCGCGAGACCGGCATAGGTGCCGCGCAATTCGGCCGGCACGCCCGGGTGGGTGGCCGTCATGCCTTTGACATGCGCCTCGTAAATGACGGTCTCGTGATAGGGCCGCTTGGGCTGGCGGTCCGACGCCCAGTCGAAGAATGGGTTGATCACCACCGTGGTCATCGTGTGGCCGAGCGAGTCGATCCCATAGGTATGCAGCGACTCGTGACCGTCGAAGCTCCCGTCGAAGGCCTTCCCGTACGGGTCGAGCAGCAGCTTGCTCGGATCGCAACGCAGTCCCTGCTCCGGGTCGAACTCGCCGTAGACCCGGTATCCATACCGTTGGCCGGGCACCACAGCGGGCAGGTACGCGTGCCAGACGAAGCCGTCGACTTCCTCGAGCGGCACCCTCGATTCGGTGCCGTCCCGGGCGATCAGGCACAGCTCGACCCGATCCGCGACCTCGGAGAACAACGAGAAGTTGGTGCCCGCACCGTCGTACGTGGCGCCGAGCGGGTAGGCGTGGCCAGGCCACACTCCGAGCGGGCCGGTCTCCGCGGTTTCGGGAGTCGAGTCGGACACGGGCGGAGTCATACCCAGAACATTAACGCCGTATCCGAGCGTGTGCGGGGCCGGGAAGTGGCGATTGTGATCGGTCGTACTGTGGTGCGGTGACCACCGTCAAAATGACGTCCGAGCAGGTCGCGGCGATCGATGCCGCGCACGTCTGGCACCCCTACGGCGCATTCCCCCCGTCGACGACGCCGCTGGTGGTGGAGAGCGCGCAAGGGGTCCGGCTGCGCCTCGCGGACGGTCGCGAGGTGATCGACGCGATGAGTTCGTGGTGGGCCGCCGTGCACGGCTACCGCCATCCGGTGCTCGACGCCGCGCTCCTCGAGCAGGCGCAGAAAATGAGCCACGTCATGTTCGGTGGTCTCACCCACGAGCCCGCCGCGCGCCTGGTCGAGCTGCTGGTGGAGCTCACGCCGGCCGGGCTGGACAAGGTGTTCCTCGCTGATTCGGGATCCATCTCGGTCGAGGTCGCGATCAAGATGGTGCTGCAGTACTGGCGCAGCCTCGACCGGCCCGCCAAGAAGCGGCTCGTGACCTGGCGCGGCGGCTATCACGGCGACACGTTCACGGCGATGAGCGTGTGCGACCCGGACGGCGGCATGCACTCGCTGTGGAACGACGTGCTGACCGAGCAGATTTTTGCGCCGCGCCCGCCGGTCGAGTTCGACGCCGATTACGTCGCCACATTCGAGGCATTGGTGGCCGAGCATGCCGATGAGGTCGCCGCGGTGATCGTCGAGCCGGTCGTGCAGGGCACCGGCGGGATGCGCCGCTACGACCCGCGGTACCTCACCGAGCTGCGCCGCATCTGCGACGCGAATTCTGTGCTGCTGATCTTCGACGAGATCGCGACCGGATTCGGCCGTACCGGCGAGCTGTTCGCCGCCGACCACGCGGGGGTTGCCCCGGACGTGATGTGCGTCGGCAAGGCGCTGACCGGCGGATATATGACGCTCGCCGCGACGATCTGCACCTCCGAGATCGCCGAGACCATCAGTGCAGGCCACGGCGGACTGATGCACGGCCCGACATTCATGGGCAACCCGCTGGCTTGCGCGGTGGCGGTGGCATCGATCGAACTGCTCCGCTCGCGGGACTGGCGAGGCGAGGTCGCGAACATCGAGGCCGGGCTGCGGTCCGGCCTCGCCCCAGCGCGGGAGATCGCGGGCGTCGCAGATGTCCGGGTGTTCGGAGCGATCGGTGTGATCGAAATGGCCGAGCCGGTGAACATGCAGGCCACCACCGATGCGGCCGTCGCCGCGGGCGTGTGGCTGCGCCCGTTCGGGAAGCTGATCTACACGATGCCGCCGTTCATCAGCACCGATGAGGACATCGCCACCATCTGCGCGGCGATGATCGCGGCGGCGCGTGCGGCCTGATCGCGCGCCCTCTCGCAGGATCGCTCACCCTCCTGCTCGTGATCACGGTCCGGCGGCACTCCCACCCGAGTTGATCACGAGCATGTGGCCCCTGTCAGGGCGCTTTTACGGGCCATTTGCTCGTGATCACTGCGGGACGTGCGTGGGCCCAGCCTTACACCTTGAACACCGTTCAAGTATGCTTCCGACCGTGGATCGCGACCATGATGTGCTCAGTTGGCTCGATGAGAGTGCCGACGAGCGACGTGCTGCCGGTGTGCATCGTGTGTTGCGCCCGCGTACGGCCGGGTCGACTCTGATCGATCTCGCGTCCAACGATTACCTCGGCCTGATCCGGCACCCCGATGTCATCGAGGGTGCGATCACGGCCGTCCGCCGCTGGGGGACCGGCTCGACCGGCTCCCGCTTGGTTACCGGCACCACCGCGGAGCACGAACTGCTCGAGCGTGAGCTAGCCGAGTTCGTGGGCGCCGAGTCCGCGCTCGTCTTCGCCTCCGGATACGCGGCGAACCTGGGTGTTGTGACCGCGCTGTCGGGCCGCGAGGCGCTCATCGTGTCCGACGCGGGTAGCCACGCATCGCTTGTCGACGCCTGCCGGCTGTCGCGCTCGCGGGTGGCCGTGGCACCGCACGGAGATCTCGAATTCATCGAACGCACATTGGCGCAGCGCACCGAGCGTCGTGCGCTTGTGCTGACCGACTCCGTCTTCAGCGCGGACGGCGATCTCGCCGATCTGCGCGAACTGCACCGCATCACCCGGGCGCACGACGCGGTCCTCATCGTCGACGAGGCGCACGGCATCGGTGTGCGCGGAGACGGCGGGCGCGGTCTTGTGCACGAACTGGGCCTCGCGGGCGCGCCGGACATCGTGGTCACCGCGACACTGTCCAAATCCCTTGCCGCGCAGGGTGGAGCGGTGCTCGCGACCGAGCGGGTGCGCACGCACCTGATCGATACCGCGCGCACCTTCATCTTCGACACCGGCCTCGCGCCCGCAGCCGTCGGTGCCGCGCGTGCGGCTCTCGGCGTGCTGCGCCGCGAGCCCGAACGTGCACGGGCCGTGCTCGAGCGAGCCGCAGATATCGCGCGGATCGCCGGCGTTCCTGCACCGGAATCGGCTGTCGTCTCGGTCATTCTCGGCGATCCGCAGCGGGCCTACGAAGCGTCCGTTGCTTGTCGCGAGCAGGGCCTGAGCGTCGGGTGCTTCCGGCCGCCGTCGGTGCCCGCGGGTACCTCCCGCCTACGCCTCACCGCGCGGGCCAACATCACGGCCGATGAACTGGCCCGCATCGAAGCTGTTCTCGCAGACGTGCTTTCACCCGCCGCGCGATGAGCGTCCTCGTCGTCACCGGTACGTCGACCGATGTCGGCAAGACCGTCGCGACCGCTGCGCTCGCAGCCGTCGCTCTCGCCGCCGGCAAGTCTGTGGCGGTGTGCAAACCTGCGCAGACCGGGGTCGCGCTGGACGAGCCCGGCGACCTCGCCGAAGTGGTCCGCCTGTCCGGCGTTGCGAACACCGTTGAGCTGGTCCGCTACCCGGATCCGCTCGCTCCCGATACCGCCGCCCGCCGCAGTGGGATTCCGATGCTCGAGCAATCCGAGGTGATCGACGCGGTTCGTGAACTCGATGAGCAGTTCGACGTCACCATTGTCGAGGGCGCGGGCGGTCTGCTGGTTCGCTTGGGCGAGAACGGCTTCACGCTCCTCGATGTCGCGGCGGAGCTCGCGGCGCCCGCCGTTGTGGTTGCAGCAGCGGGGCTCGGCACGCTGAATCACAGTGAGCTGACGGTCAACGCGCTACGTGATCGCGGCGTCGAATGCCCCGGTCTGATCGTCGGTGCCTGGCCCGCGGAACCGGACCTCGCGTCGCAGTGCAATGTCGACGACCTGCCGGCGGTGACCGGGGTGCCCGTGGTCGGCACTATTCCCGAGGGCGCCGGTCGGCTCGCGCCCGAGGAGTTCGGCACCGCGGCCGCCGGTTGGATCGAAAAAGACTGGGCAGCAGCTATTTTCGGCTAGCCCTGCGTTTTCAAGACACGGTTGCGTCAGTACACCTCCTCGGGCCCGCCTTCCTTCGCCCGCCAGGTCCGCTCGAACGGTAGCCGCCAGGCGTGCGGCGCGATCAGCTGATGAATCGCATTGGGTCCCCACGATCCCGGCGGGTACGCGCGCACGGGCGGCGGGTCGTCCAGCAGGGGAGTGGAACGCTCCCAAAGACTTTCGATGCCCTCGGCAGTGGTGAACAGGGTGTGGTCACCGCGCATCGCATCGAGCAGCAGGCGCTCGTAGGCCTCGAGAAC
>NZ_LRRB01000019.1 GCF_001646865.1 Aldersonia kunmingensis
GGGGCATGCTCATGTCCGAATAGTGTTGGTTAGCAGCCTATTTCGAACGAACTTAGGCGGCGACGCGCCTGTTCCCCGCCCACCCGATGGATGGCGCGGGGAACAGGCGTATACCCGCGGTCAGCGGGTGCCGCGGCGCCGTGCGAGGGCGGGTCCTGCACTGACCACGACCCAGAGCAGGGCGGCGGCGAGCAGGGCTGCGGTGGTGTCGGCGAGGGTGGCGGTCCCGAGGACGTGTCCGCGTAGGGCGTCGGTGGCGTGGGCGACGGGGTTGAGATACGCCGCGGTCTGCATCCAGCCGGGCGTGGTGTCGATCGGGGCGAACGCGCTCGAGACGAACATGAGCGGCATCATCAGCATCATCCCGGCGAACTGGACCACGTCGGGGCGGCGCATCCGGTCGCCGATGAGCCCGAACAGGGCGCTCATCGCGGCGGCGAGGACGACAAGAACGAGGATCGCGGCGGCGGCATCGACGGCGGATCCATGGAATCGGAAGCCGAGTGCGACCGCGGCGACACCGAGGATCGCGGCGCGGGCGAGGGTGAACACGGCTTCGTTGATGGTGCGTGCCAGCCCGGGCAGTGCGGAGCGCATCGGTAGGGCGGCGAAGCGGTCGTGCAGTCCGTTGGTGTGGTCGATCGCGGCGGAGACGCCGGCGTTGGTGCCTGCCATGACGGTGGACACGGCGAGCATGGCGGGAGTGAGGAAGTCGATGTAGCTGACCCCGGCCGGGAAGCTGGGACTGTCGGCGACGCTGCGGAACACCTGGCTGAACAGGACCAGCATCGCCATCGGCATGGTGAGCGAGAACATCAACAACTGCGGGACGCGGGCGCTGGTGCGCAGATTGCGGACCACCAGCGCGGCGAGCTGGTCGATCACTGGTGGACGCGGGACGGGGGCGGTCATGGTGGTCATCGGTGGGCTCCGGTGTGGGCGAGGTGGGTGAAAACGTCATCGAGGCTGGGTGAGGTCACGTCGAGGTCGGTGACCGAGATCCCGATGTCGTCGAGTTGGGCCACGATCTCGGTTGCGGTGGCGGCGTCGTCGACAGTGACCGTGACTCGGGCGTGTGCACCGTGCACGTCGGGGTCGGCGTCCGGGCGAAACGGCAGGTTGGCCAGGTGGTGAGTGGGAATGGTGGCGGTGACGCGTTTGCCGCCGACGATCCGTTTCAGCTCGGCGGGTGTGCCGCGGGCGGCGACTCTGCCGTGGTTGAGCACGACGATGTGGTCGGCGAGCCGGTCGGCTTCTTCGAGGTACTGGGTGGTGAGCACCACGGTGGTGCCGGTGGTGGTGAGGTCGGCGACGACGTCCCACAGCGCGGTCCGGGCGATCGGATCCAGGCCGGTGGTGGGTTCGTCGAGGAACAGCACCGACGGGGAGCCGACGAGGCTGGCGGCCAGGTCGACGCGGCGCCGCGATCCGCCGGACAGTTCACCCACGCGACGGGCGGCGAGGTCGTGCAGGTCGAGCCGATCGATCAGCGCGTCAGCGCGGGCGCGGGCCCCGCGGCGCAGCCCCGCGAGCCGCCCGATCAGTTCCAGGTTCTCTCGCGCTGTGAGGAACTCGTCGAGCCCGGCGTACTGGCCGGTGACACCGATCCGCTGCCGGATCGCGGGGCCGTGGGTGACGATGTCGAGGCCGTCGATCAGGACGCGGCCGGTGCTGGGTCGCACCAGGGTGGTGAGTGCGCGGATCAGCGTGGTTTTGCCGGCGCCGTTGTGGCCGAGCACACCGAGGGTGGTGCCGGGCGCGGCGTCGAGGTCGACCCCGTCCAGGGCCCAGGTCGTGCCGTAGGCGATGCGCAGATCCTCGACGAGGACCGCGGCCGGGCGGGTCATTTCACGCTCCCGGCGTGTCGAGACTCGCGAACGATGCTGTGGTTCATCGGAGTTCCCTTTCAGGTGTCGCATCCCCGGCCCGGTTTGGGGGGTGCTCCTACCTGTTCAGACGACCCGTTGCCCGAAAGGACGCACCGTGCGACGACGCGGGGCTATGGACGTTGCAAACCTCGATCTTCCCGGACACCGGGCCGGCATCGCCCTGCACCGCGGGCTTTCGCACCATCGGGGTGCGCGAACGTATTGCCCAACTCGACGGTATCTGGCGCGACACCGTTCTGCTCGAACGCCGCAGCCCGCCATCGACTGACCATCCCGACTCGGCAAGGCGATTTCACCACCGCCTCGGTGTCGACGGCACCGCAGACAGTCTCGGTGGCGGCGAGAATTCGTCGGCGACGGCCTATCGGCGATTAGCGCGTAAATCATTGCCATGGAAGGGGTTTCGTGCCACAGTGCCGCGACGGCGAGGCTCACGACGGCAGGGTCCCCGGGGAACATCAGCCGGTCGTGCCGCTGGAGCTGCGGTTCGGGCGATGGTGCGATAGCTCGAAATGTCGTCGCTGAGGACGCACGAACCACGGGTGCCTTTGGCGGCGCTGAAGGCAGCGTGACCGCTGAGGTGTTTCGGCACCGCGTCGTCATCCTCGGGAGGTTGTGGCCGCCGGTCGGAGGGAGAAGTGTGGAATCCGCTGGGGCCGCATCCTCGTGGCACGCAACGACACAAAGCTGGTGGGGACGATGAGCGGGCCAGAGATGGTCGACAGGACAGCGATCGCTCGTGAGTTCGAGCGTGCTCGCACGAGATTTCACCAGCTGCTCGAGGAAGCCACCGACGAGTCGCTGAGCCGACCATCCGCCGGAACCCGGTGGACCAACGAGCAGCTGCTCTTCCACATGCTCTTCGGATACATGGTCGTGGAGGCGTTGGTGGTCATGGTGCGGGTGATCGGTCGGCTACCGGCTCGGTTCGGTCGGATATTCGCCCGGATGCTGGATGCCGCGACAGGGCCGTTCAACGTGGTGAACTTCTACGGGTCGTGTGCGGCGGCACTGGTGTTCAACCGACGTCGGATGGGCGCCAAGCTCGATCGCGTTATCGCGAGGCTGACCCGGCGGCTGCAACTCGAGTCCGAAACCGATTTGGCTCGGGGCATGTACTACCCGATCCACTGGGATCCGTTCTTCACCGACTACATGACCCTCGCCGACATTTATCGGTACCCCACGCAGCATTTCGACTTCCACGAAAGGCAACTCACCCTCGATCGTCCCAGCTGACAACTATGTGCGGATACCGGCATCACTGCCGCCGATCGCGACGATGTGACGCGGCGCCATGGGGAGACTCCGTGATCGTCGGGTGGAGAGAGTTCATCCCACCGCACTGGGCGGCGCGACGGCAAACAGGGGTCGGGCAGTGTTACTGGGCGGGGGTGGACGCGGTCAGTCGGGTGTTCAGGTCTTCGACGCGTGAGGCCTTGGGCCATCACGGATTTCCCGTTGTTGCCGACGCAGACGAACATCACCCTGGGCGGGCCGGTCATCGAAGTCCTTTCACAGACTCGGTCGAATTGTCGGGAGCCGGTTTGGGTCAGCGGCTGGTGGTGACGTTGAGGTCCAACAGCAGACGCCGGACGTATTGTTCGATGTCGTCGCGGATCGGGCGCACCGCCTCGATGCCCTGCCCGGCCGGGTCGGGCAGTTCCCAGTTCTCGTAACGCTTTCCGGGGAACACGGGGCAAGCATCCCCGCAGCCCATCGTGACCACGACATCGGCGGCTTGGACGATCTCCTCGGTCCAGGGTTTGGGGAACTCGCCGGTGATGTCGATGCCCACTTCCGCCATAGCCGCGACGGCGGCACGATTGATCTGGTCGCCGGGTTCGGAGCCACCCGACCAGGCCACGGCGAGGTCTTCGGCCAAATGGGTGAAGTAGCCCAGCGCCATTTGGGAGCGCCCGGCGTTGTGCGTGCACAGGAACAGCACGGTCGGCTTGCCGTCGGTGATATTGCCTTCCACGCGGGCCAGGGCGTCCAGGCGTTGCCGGGCGAACCGTTCGGCCAGCAGCGGCAGGAAATTGCCAACGGTGGCCCGGCCGGCGAACTGGTCATACGAAGTGTGCAGGAACCGTTCGATGGTCTCCACGCCGAGGGAGACGGCGAAGTCGGTCTCCAGCCGGTTCGCGGCCGTGCGCAGCGCCAGTTGCTGATCGATGGTCAGATCGTGGCGCCATTGGTGGGTGACAGGACTTCCGGTCACGACGAGCTCCTCTGTTCGGAATCGGCATCGGCAATGGTGCTGGTGTGCGGGTGAGGCACCACGACGTCGTCGGCGGTGGCCGCGGCGTCGGGGTAGAGCACGGTGATCAGCGCCAACCCGAGCAGAGCACCCACGATCTGGGCGGCGATGAAGCCCGGGGCGGAGCTGGGGGCGATACCGGCGAAAGTGTCGGAGAAGATGCGCCCGATGGTGACCGCCGGGTTCGCGAAACTGGTGGAGCTGGTGAACCAGTACGCCGCCCCGATGTAGGCGCCGACCGCCGCCGCCGACACGGCCGCGCGCCCGGTGCGGGCCAGGGCGAAGATCAAGGCGATCAGTCCCGCGGTGGCGACCACCTCCCCGACCACATGCCCGGTCGTGATGCGGTGTTTGGTCGAAATCTCGAACACCTGCAGGTCGAACATGAGATTGGCCAGCCACGCACCGGTGATCCCGCCCGCGATCTGGGCCAGTGTGTAGGCGGCGACCTCGCGACCGCGATGCCGGTGCCCGAACGCCGGCCCAGGAGCCAGTCCGCCGCCGTCACCACCGGGTTGAAATGCGCGCCCGAAATCGGGCCGAACATCAGAATCAGCACCGCGAGCCCGAACACGGTGGCCGTCGAATTCTCCAGCAGCTGCAATCCCACATCCTGCGGTGACAGCGCCGCGGCCGCGATACAGGAGCCGACCACGACCGTCACCAGGAGCAGGGTGCCCAGGAACTCGGCCAGCATGCGCCGTCCCAAACCGATCGCCTCCATCACCGGCCACCGATGAGCTGCTCGGTACCCAGCACGATGGAAAGGCGTTGCAGTGCTTGCGGTATCACCCGGTAGTACACCCAGGAGCCACGCCGCGCGCTGGTGAGCAGGCCGGCCTGGCGCAGCACTTTCAAGTGATGAGAGACCGTGGGCTGGCCGACCTCGATACCGGCCGAGATGTCACAGACACACGCCTCGCCACCGGCGCGGCTGGCCACCACGCTGAACAGACGCAGCCGCACCGGATCCGAGAGCGCTTTGAGTTGGGCCGCCAACTCCGCGGCAGCCGCGGCCGAGAGTGGTTCGCGCACCAGCGGCGCCGGCCGTCGGGCGGCTTGTCGATTCAGCAGCAGGACGCGGAGCCGGCAGGTTGTGCGGATTCCTCGGCCTGCTCGGCGGCCGCTCCACCGCAGCACACCCCACCCTGCTCGTCGTCGCCGGTGAGCAGGTTCGGGCTGGTGCCGAAGGCGTCCGAATCGGCCAGCACCGTGTAGACCTCCCACTTCTCCCCCGCCGGTCCGCTCACCCAGACCTTGTCCTGGGTGGCGAAGCAACAGGTGGTGCCGATCTCCTCGTCTGTGAACAAGCCCTCCCCGGTCAGCCGGGCGATCTCGGCGTGCACCGTGGCGCTGGACTCGACCTCGACGCCGAGGTGGTTGATGCTGCCGCCCTTGCCCGGGTTTTCCAAGAGCACCAGCTTCAGCGGCGGCTCGGCGACCGCGAAGTTGGCGTAACCCGGCTTCACCTTCGCCGGCGCCACACCGAACAGCTTGCTGTAGAACGTGATCGACTCGTCGAGATCATCGACATTGAGGGCCAGCTGAACTCTGGGCATGGTCCCACCTTTCAGGGTTGTGACATATATCGAACTAACGCGCTTGAGCCCAAGGATGCCACCTTTTTGATATATGTCAATCTCTGCGGCAGAATGGCGTCATGCCCAAAGCGTTGCCCGTCATCGACATGTCCGCCCCGGTCTGTTGCGCCCCGGTTGCAGCGGGCCCGATGAGCGACAACCACGCCCTCGAGGTCGCACTGCGGCTCAAAGCACTCGCCGACCCCGCCCGTGTGAAGATCATGTCCTACTTGCTGTCCTCGGCAGCCGGCGAGGAAAACAGCCGCGACCTCGCCACCACGCTCGGGCTGACCGAATCCACCGTCAGCCACCACCTCACCCAGCTGCGCAACGCCGGGCTCGTCGAATCCGAGCGCCGCGGAATGAACGTCTTCCACACCGCCCACCGCGACGCCCTGGTCGCGCTGTGCGTCGTGCTCGACCCGAACTGCTGCACCTGACAACCGCTCTCGCTGCACGGCAACCCCAGCACAACCACCTCGCCGGCTTCAACTTCGACGCTAGGCGGCAGCCGGCAGCCCCCCGTGGGCGAAGGTCCCGGGAAGTCGGCGCGTCCGCACACACCCGGATCGGACCGATCACCGCTCGAGCGTCTGAGGACCATCCGGGGACCACGACGTTACCGGCGAAAAAGCCTGCTTCACAGTGGAATTGGCGCGCGTGACCAACGGGACCAGCGGCCAACACGTCCAGATCCGAGGCCTCCGAACGGATTGCCGCTCGCCTCACATAGATGTCGATCAAATGCGCCGCAAACCTGCCGGCCTGCGCACCGTGCGGTCGCAGTCCCCCGTCGAAATCAGCTCGCGTGCGTCCTTCCGAACCGGCCGACGTCTATTGATGTGCCGATATCCCGGCACCCGACATCGAGTACGAGGACACGACATGACCACCATTCCCACCGATACAGACACCGACCGCGCACTCAAGGCCAAGCACCGAGCGTTGTGGGCCTCCGGCGACTACCCGACCGTCGCGGCCGAGCTGATCCCGACCCTCGGCGAAGTACTCGTGGAGGCAGCCGACATCCGCCCCGGCCAGCGCGTGCTCGACGTGGCCGCCGGCACTGGCAACGCCGCGATCCCGGCTGCCGTGCGCGGCGCCACCGTCGTCGCGTCGGACCTCACACCGGAACTGTTCGTCGCCGGCCAAGCGATCGCCGCCCAGCGCGGCGTCGAGCTGGACTGGATCGAGGCCGACGCCGAGGCGCTGGCGTTCGAGGACAACAGCTTCGACGCCGTCATCTCGGTCGTCGGGGCAATGTTCGCGCCGCACCATCGCCAGACCGCCGACGAGATGCTGCGCGTCTGCCGCCCCGGCGGCACCATCGCGATGATCAACTGGACACCGCAGGGCCTGATCGGCAACCTGTTCAAGACCATGGGCCCCTCCGCACCGCCCCCGCCGCCCGGTGCCACCCCGCCGCCACTGTGGGGCGACGAGCAACACATCCGCGACCTGTTCGGCGACCGGGTGAACGCGCTCGAAACGCGACGCCAGTCGCTCGTAATCGACCGCTTCGCAGACCCGACCGAGTTCCGGGAGTTCTGGAAACGCAACTATGGCCCGACGGTCGCCGTGTACCGCCACAATGCCGCCGACCCGGACCGGATCGCGAACCTCGATCGGGATTTCCTGCAGTTCCTCACCGCGTGGAATCGGGCCGAAGCGCCCAGCCGGACACTCTACGAGGCCGAGTACCTGCTCGTCACCGCACGCAAGCGGTAGCCGCGATGGCGCTCGGGCACCGGCAGCGCGCCGCAGGATCGCAGACCTATCCGCCTTCGCCGCGCACCCACGCACACCACCGCCGAGCCTTCCTTGCCGCTTCTGCGACTGGACGACGCAGCGGCGCATCCCCGTCATAATCCACCGGGGCAGCAGGAATCTGGCGATCGCCCTCGACACGCGCTCGCTCGGAACGGCGCTTGTGCAGCGTCATCCGGCTTGTGGGTGCGCACTGCGGGGACAACCGCCCTGTGCGACGTTGCGACGTTCCGAGTCTATCTACCATCGTCCCGATTCCACGCCGCACATCAACGAGCCCCTCTTGCGGATAAAATCATCGAGGGCTGGGGCACGAAAGCTGGTGGCCTACTGGACAACGATCGCGCAGACGAAACAATCTTCCGCGAGCTGCAGACCGATGACGCGGAGGCGGTCCTCGCCTTGCTCACGTCCATGACGCGGACGGATTACTTTCATCGATTCTTCACCGCCGATCCGATCGACATGCGCTCGACGGTCGACTTCATCGTCCACAGCGATGACGGATCCGGCGCGATCGGCGCCTTCGACCGAGGTCGCTTGATCGGGGTTGCGAACTATTCGGCTCTTGAGTCCACGCGCATGGCCGAGATTGCATTGGTGGTAGATCACCATCACCAGCATCACGGAATAGGCACGGAACTCCTTGACCGCCTCGCCCAACTAGCCACCACACATGGCATCGAAGAGTTCATCGCCGAAGTGTTGGCGGAGAATTCATCGGCTCTTCAGCTTGTCTTCGACACCAAATGGCCGGTCTCGGCTCACCGGAGCGGTGAGGTCGTGCGCTTCGGCATCAACCTCGTAAACCGGACGAATCCGCGCCGCTCGGTGTAGCGGCTGCCGCGCCGAGGGCGACCGCTCGTCGTTCGCCGCGTTGTGGCACGACGGTCGGATCGCCTCGGCTACCCATCCGCTGCAGCGAGGGCGATCGGTCCCGCAATTTGAGGTCCAAGGGCCCTGCCCGTCAATCGCGGCCAGTGCGAATGTGAATGCACAGAAACGAAAGGCACGACGATGACCGGCACAGTTCCCGACAACGGATCCGTCCGAGCAGCCCTTGCGCTCGCGGTACGTGCACCTTCGATTCACAACAGTCAGCCGTGGCGCTGGCGAATCGGCGAGCGGACCGTGCACCTCTTCGCCGACCCGAGCCGGAATTTGCGATGTGCCGACCCCGACTCTCGCGAGTTGGTGATCAGTTGCGGTGCAGCGTTGCATCACTTCCGAGTTGCGATGGCGGCACTCGGTGGCGCCACGCATGTGCACCGCCTCCCCGATCCCAACCGCCCGAACCACCTCGCTGCGATCGAAATCTCGTCGCGAGTCCCATCTGATACCGATATCGAGTTGGCCGCGCTCATCCCGCGGCGCCGATCCGATCGACGTACCTACAGCGACTGGCCGGTCCCCGACGGTCTCGTGCGGTCCATCGTGTCCGCTGCGGCGGCCGAGGGGCTCGCGCTGATTCCCGTCGAAGGATCGGCGCGGGCGGGTGTCGAACGGGCCATCCGCATCGCCGCCGAACGACACGAGAGCCTGCCCGACTACGAGTCGGAAATGCACGCGTGGAGTGGCCGGCACGCATCTCCCGATGGGGTACCGGCCCGCAATACGATTGCACCCGGCCAGAGTCCCGGCCGGACGCGGGCGTTCGCGGGTGGGGTATTGGCCCAATCCACCGTTCGGGTCGATCGTGACGCCGCCGTTCTGCTCATGTTGGCCACACCGTCCGATGACCGGCCGTCGCAATTGCGTGCCGGCGAGGCGGCCAGCGCGGCGTTGCTCGCGGCGGCGAGCGCAGGCCTTGCCGCATGTCCATTAACCGAGCCGCTGGAGATCTCCGATGTCCGATCGCAAGTCCGCCGCGATGTCCTCAGCGACGACGGCTACCCCCAGATGATCCTGCGGATCGGATGGGCGCCGATGAACGCCGAACCAGTGCAACCGACGCCACGTCGGCCGCTGGATGACGTGCTCGACCCGTTCGATGCACCAGATCAGACCGCGCAATGACGGCAACCCCGTGGTCGAGGTCCGATTAGCTCGGAGTCCATTTGTTCCTGCACTTGATCGATTCGACTCTGCCGCTCGGCATTCGACATTGCCTCTTGGGCTTGGGATACCGCGTGGCGCGCAGCCGGTTGTTGGCTGGTGACCTTTGTAGCCGACGATCTCGAGAAGTCCCTGTCCGCGCGCTGCGTCATAGGGCATCGTGGCGATATGACATCGGCATCGTTGGATCTGTAGCGAGAGGCCCACCGTGCAGAGCCCTGGCGCCGTCACGGAGAACGTACCGTCCGACGACACCGACCCGTGGACCCTCAGCTTCCCCGGGTACGACCCGCGTGCCGAAAAGCTGCGCGAAGCTCTGTGCACCGTCGGAAACGGCTATCTCGCCACTCGCGGCTGCGCACCGGAAGCGCACGCGAACACACTCCACTACCCCGGCACCTACGTGGCGGGGGTGTACAACCGACTCGCCGACGACGTCCTCGGCCAGCGTGTCGACAACGAGAGTCTGGTAAATCTGCCGAACTGGCTGCCGGTCACGTTCCGTATCGACGGGGGAAAGTGGTTCGATATCGACCGAACCGAACTAGTGAACTACCGGCAGGTCCTGGATCTGCGTGGTGCCGTACTCAGCCGGGAGTTCACCTGCCGCGACAAACGGGGACGGGCCACAACCATCCGGCAACGGCGTATCGCCGCAATGCATCTGCCGCATGTTTGCGTCTTGGAAACCACCATCCGCGCCGAGAATTGGACCGGCACGGTCGAGTTTCGATCGTTCGTTGATTCGCAGGTCGAGAATCGTCTCGTCGAGCGCTACAGCAACCTCGCGAGCCGGCACCTGAACACCCTTGGAACCGTGGCGCTCTCGGACGATTCAGCGCTAACCGTCGTCGAGACTACCCAGTCCCACATTCGGGTCGCGGTCGCAATCCGCAATCAATTGTGGCGGGACGGCCGGCACCGAACCGGTCGATTCGAGACTCTTGCCGACGACGATCGGACCGGCCACCACATCACGGCTCGGGTAGAAGCAGGGCAATCCCTCGCGCTGGAAAAGACTGTGACCGTGTACACCAGCCGCGATCGGGCGGTCACCGAGCCCGCCGAAGAAGCTTCCCGGTGGCTGGGGCGAACCGGCCGGTTCGGTGAGGTTCTCGGTGGGCACCTGATGGCCTGGAAGCATCTGTGGGACCGCTTCGGCATCGATATCGATGATCACGTCGGGTCACTACGCATCCTTCGTACGCATGTTGTTCATCTGCTGCAAACCGTATCTCCGCACTCCGCCGACCTCGATGCTGGCGCACCTGCGCGGGGCCTTCATGGCGAGGCGTATCGAGGGCACATCTTTTGGGACGAATTGTTCGTATTCGCGGTGCTGAACCTGCGCATGCCGACACTGACGCGGGCCGCCCTGCGGTACCGGTACCTCCGGCTGCCGGAGGCTCGGCAAGCGGCTCGCGAGGCCGGGCACGCCGGCGCGATGTTTCCCTGGCAATCCGGTAGCGACGGTCGAGAGGAGAGCCAGTCGCTTCATCTCAATCCTCAATCGGGACATTGGAATCCGGACCCAAGTAGCCGACAGCATCACATCGGGATCGCCATCGCCTACAACATCTGGCAGTACTACCAGGCGACGAGGGATCTCATCTTTCTCGCCGACTACGGCGCCGAAATGCTGGTCGAGATCGCGCGCTTCTGGGCAAGCATCGCTCACTACGACGAAGCATTGCGCCACTTCGTCATACGAGGCGTGATCGGCCCCGACGAGTTTCATACCGGCTATCCGGACGCGCCCTACGACGGGATCGACAACAACGCCTACACGAACGTCATGGCGGTGTGGACAATTCTGCGCGCACTCGACGCGCTGGCAGCTGTTCCGGCCCAAGCACGCACCACCCTCATGGAAAAGTTGCAACTGCGTGACGCCGAAATCGAACTCTGGGCGCGGGCGAGCTCATCGATGTACGTCCCGTTCCACGACGGCATCCTCGGTCAGTTCGAAGGGTACGAACACCTCGCCGAGCTGGACTGGGACGCGTACCGCCATCGTTACGGCAACATCCAGCGGCTGGATCGAATCCTCGAAGCCGAGGGCGACGACGTCAACCGGTACAAGGTCTCCAAACAGGCCGATGTTCTCATGCTTTTCTATCTGCTCTCCGCGGACGAACTACGTGCCCTGCTCGATCGACTCGGCTACCCCCTTGCACCCGAGCGCATTCCCGAAATCGTCGACTACTACGCCTCGCGAACCTCGCATGGCTCGACTCTGAGCGCCGTTGTCCACACCTGGGTGCTCTCCCGCGCCAACCGCGATCGCGCGATGGCGTTCTTCGACGACGTCCTTGCCTCGGACATGAACGATATTCAGGGCGGCACGACGTTCGAGGGCATCCACCTGGCGGCGATGGCGGGCAGCATCGACCTCCTGCAGAGGTGCTTCTCCGGGATCGAGATCCGGGAGGATCGCCTCATTCTCGGCCCATCCTGGCCGGCACCGATGGGCGCACTGCGCTTTCCGATGACCTACCGGAACCATCGCCTCGAAATCGTGATCCGCGGCCGACGCGCCGAAATCAGCTCCGATCCCAGCGACGCGTCGCCCATTCTCGTCGAGTGCCGAGGCCTGACGCAGGAACTACAACCAGGCACCACGATCCACGTCGAATAGTGCCTTGCGTGCCCGCTAAACGTCCGCACGCGACGGGGCGTCGGAGTCTCGAACCTTGGGTATTGCGGCCCGTCGTTTGGGGACCAATGCCCGCAGTTGCCGCGGCGAGAACCGCCTAGCGTCATGCGCATAGTGCAACTCGACCGAGGGGACCGAGGGGTGAGAGCAATGAATGCCAACGAGGACCAACTTGGCGTGCACCGCCTCGCATCCGCGCAGGTGGTTGTCGGCACCGACGGCTCGGAGGGTGCTGCCCGCGCGGTTCAGTGGGCTGCCCGACTCGGGGCCCAACGCGGCCGGCGACTGCTGATCGTTCACGGGTACGACATGGAGTCCACCCGTTCGGTACGCAATACCTTCGACGCTTTGAACCCGGCCGTCCGGGAAGGGCTCCACGCTCGGGGAGAAGTCCTTGTCGCCGATGCGCGTCGGACCGCCGAGGACACACACCCGAATCTGTCCGTGTCCACGACGGTTTCGCCCGAGAACCCCGGCCGGTTGCTCATCGAATACTCCCGGAGCGCGCACGTCGTCGTGCTCGGGCCCACCGGACGCCGGGGCGCGATCGGGCATGTCGGCTCAACTCTGCTTGCGGTCACCAGTCACGGCGATGGAGCGATCGTGGTTGTCCGCGGCACCGACGGCGAAACACGTTCGGCGCAACCCGTCCTCGTCGGTGTTGACGGGAGCCCAGTCAGCGACGTGGCAGTCGGCGCTGCCTTCCGCGAGGCCGCCGAGCGCAGAACCGGACTCGTCGCCCTGCACTGCTGGGCGGACCTGGACGAAGCGATCTTCTACGGGGCCGGAATCATTGCGCCCGCCGGTCGCGATGCCGACACCGAGGAAGCGCTTCTGGCCGAACAGTTGGCCGGCTGGCACGAGGAGTACCCCGACGTCGTCGTCGCTCGCAAGATCGAGGTATCCGCACCAGCGAAGAAACTCATCCAATACTCGAAGTCGGCGCAACTAGTGGTGGTCGGGAGTCGCGGACGCGGCGGATTCCGCGGCCTGTTGCTCGGATCGACGAGCAATTCCCTCGTACAACACGCCCACTGCCCGATAATGGTGGTGCACCCGGACTGACGATTCCGGTTGCCAACAGCCATTGGCTCCGCGGGGTCGACGACGAGCTGACGAACGCACCGGTGAGCCCCGCCAGATTGCCATTGATGTCGTCAACGTGTGAAGTGGAACCCGACAGCGATCGGAGACTACGCACCATGACCCGCGCGAGCCTCGCCCACGCGAACGCGATACGCGAGGGTATTGCGCTTGCCGTGCATGCCCCGTCGATACACAACACACAGCCGTGGCTGTGGCGAATGCGGTTCTCCGGTGTGGATCTGCATGCCGACTCCAGCTATGCGCTGCCCATTGCTGACCCCGATGGCCGCGAACTGCTATTGAGCTGTGGCGCCGCCATGCACCATTTCTGTTTCGCTATCGCCGCGCGAGGGTGGCAGGCAGAAGTGCAACGATTCCCGAAGCTGTTCGACCCGTACTTCCTCGCGCGCATCGACGTGACTGAGCGGCGGGCGCCGAGCAGCGAAGAGGCGGCGGCGGTCGACGTCATACTGCGGCGCCGCACCGACCGCAGGAGCTTCGATGCACGGCCCGTACCGCCCGAACATTTGTCGGAGTTGACACGCCGTTGTGCCAGGCACGGGGTAATCGCCCAACTGTCCGACGCGGATGACCGGGCGCTCATGACGAGCGCGTTCCACGACGCCGCCGCGCGCCACAGCCGGGATCCGGCATATCAACTCGAACTGGCATCGTGGAGCGGCCTGCACAATATGGACGACGGTGTTCCGGCAGCCAACATTGCGGACGCTTCCCGTGGCTCGCATGTTCCCACGCGCGCATTTGCGGAATCCGATTTGAAACAGCCCGATCCCGCCGATCATGTCACCGATGCGTCGGCATGGATCGTGCTCGGCACACTCGCGGACGACGTCGCGTCCCGGGCGCGGGCAGGTGAGGCGATGAGTGACTTTCTCCTGACGGCCACGAAAATGGGCCTTGCCTCATGCCCAATGAGCGAAGCACTGGAGTTTCCCGACCTTCGCGGAATGATTCGCAACGAGATCGCCACGGAAAATGCTTTCCCACAGATGATCGTTCGCGTCGGCTGGCCAATCGCGGGGGCGCAAGAATTGCCACCCACTCCCCGCCGACCGATCGAGGATGTGCTGCTGCCTCGCCGCGAATTCGAAGCCACCGGCATCCGCTGGCCGTAGAACGCTGCGGAGGCTATCGCTGCGGCTGCGACCGCGCGCTTTCCAGCAGGACTCGCCGCTCCGCCGCAGCCACGTTGCGCCTCGTACGTACCGCCGCATCGGGTGTAACCGACACCGAGGTAATGCCCTGACGAACCAGATGTTCGGCCAGGCCGGGATCGGTGGATACAGCCTGTCCGCACAGCGATGTGGTGAGTCCGGCCGCGGTGGCGCGCTCGATGATCCGGTCGATGGCGTCGAGCACGGCGGGGTCCATGGTGTCGAACAGGTCGCGACAGATTTCGGAGTCGCGGTCGACGCCCAGGATGAGTTGGGTCAGATCGTTCGTTCCGATGGACACACCATCGATGCCGAGGCGGGCATACTCGGGCAGCCAATGCACCACCGATGGCACTTCGGCCATGATCCAGCGTCGCATCGACCGGTCGTCGCCGAGCGGGTGCCCATTAACCAGGTCGAGGCACTGCTCGAGCTCCCAGCGGGTCCGGACGAACGGAATCATCAGATGAACGTTGCGGTGGTGTTGCCGGACCGACCGCAGCACGTCGAGATCGAGGCGGAACAGTTCGGGCTCGCGCACGTATCGGAAGCATCCGCGGTAGCCGATCATCGGATTGTCCTCGACCGGTTCCACATCGCCGCCCGCCAAATTGCTGAATTCGTTGGTGCGCAGGTCGATCGCCCGGTAGATGACCGGCCGCGGCTCGAATGCCGCGGCGATCCGCGCGACCCCCGCGGCCATCTTTTCGACGTATTCGTCGCGGCGGCCCTCTGCCAGCATTGCCACAGGATGGCGACCGGCGAGCGCGTCCATGATCATGAACTCCGCGCGTAGGAGGCCGACGCCGTCGACGTCCATGGCCGCAACCTGATCGGCCACATCCGGAGTAGCGAGATTGACGTACACCGATGTCGCCGTCACCTCCGGGTGGGCGACCCGCGCGGGAGCGGCGACCGGCGCGGAGACGGTCGGTTCGGTCGACGCGGCAGATCCCGCATAGACCACCCCCGTGCTGCCGTCCACCGTGACGACGTCACCGTCAACCAGCGTGGTGGTGCCATCTCGGCTCCCCACCACGACGGGGCGGCCGAGCTCGCGTCCCACGATCGCAGCGTGGCAGGTGATCCCGCCGCCGTCGGTGACGATCGCCGCGGCCCGCCGCAAGACCGGCAACCAGTCCGGGCGGGTCATCGTGGCGACCAGAACATCCCCTTCGCCCACCCGAGCCGCCTCGGCAACGGAGTGAAGTATCCGCACCCTGCCCGACGCCCGGCCAGGGCTGGCGCCGAGGCCGTGCAACAACGGTGCACCGGCCGGCTCCCTCGGTTCGCTCGACACTGCGCCTTCCGGCAGCGACTCGAGGGTCGTGATGGGGCGGGTCTGAACAAGCCACAGATCGTCGCCGACAAACGCGAACTCGACATCCTGCGGCGCGCCGTAATGGTGCTCGACGGACGTCACCAGCTCCGCGAGCCGGCGCAGCCGTTCGCCGGTCAAATGACGTTTTCCCCTGTCCGCCAACGGAATTTCACGGGATTGCTCGCGATCGTTGTCCACCGTGATGGCGAAGGATTGCGAACCGATGTGCTCCGAGACGACACGAAAGTCGGGCTTCGAGAGGACGTAGGTGTCCGGTTCGACCTGGCCGCCGACGACCACTTCGCCGAGCCCGCTGGCCGCCTCGATGACGATTCGGTCGAGGTCACCGGTTCGAGGATCGGCGGTGAATGCCACGCCGGATACCTCGGAATCGACCATTCGTTGCACGACGACAGCAATCGACGGTTCGTCGGTGACGCTGCGCACCCCGCGGTAGGTGAGCGCACGCTCGGACCACAACGACGCCCAGCATTTCCGGATCGCGTCGATCAACTCGTCGACACCCCCGACATCGGTAAAGCTGTCATGGATCCCGGCGAACGACGTATCAGCCGCATCCTCGGCCGGCGCCGAGGAACGCACGGCAACCCGAACTCCCGCGCCGAGGTGGTGATAGGCATCGGCGATCTCCTGCCGCAGCGAATCCGGCACCGGCACATCGAGAATACGCGAACGAAGCTCGCTCGCCGCGTCGGTCAACGCGCTATCACCACCGGACGGCGGCAGCGCCCGCGACCGCAACTCGTCGCGCACACCGGCCTTGTCGACCGCATCGAGATAGCCCTCCTTGGTGACGACGAAGCCACCGGGCACCGGAAATCCGCCGCGGCTGAGCTCGCCCAGATTGGCGGCCTTGCCGCCCACCGAGGGGGCATCCGCTAGGCCGACCACATCGATCGGCAACACCCACTCGGACCGCACCATGTTTCGACGAACGTCCATTTGCGACACTCCCTCGGTAGCTCGCCAATTCCCCCCTTGATCCTCCGCCGTCACAGCGGAGAAACCAGGGCATTAAGACCCCAGTCGCGGTTTCTACGAGGGCCTGATGGCACCACCATCCGGATTCACGAGCGCCCGTGTGCGGGGCCGAATGGCCCTTCCGCCGGTCGGAGCGCAGGAAGAGAGTGAGGTGAAGAGGAAAGGAGCCGTCATGCAAGCGCGCCACATCATGAGCACTCCGGTCACCACCGTCTCGGTCGATACGCCGACCGACGAGTGCGTCGAGATCATCGCCCGGAAGGGCTTCACGGTCCTGCCTGTGCTCGATCACGAAGAGCATTTGGTGGGCATCGTGTCCGACGGTGATCTCCTGCGCGAACGACTCCGGTCCTCGACACCATTGCGCCACCCAGTACGCGAGACGATGACCAGCCCGGTCATCGCCATGACCCCCGACGCCGACATCAGCGACCTGGCCTCCGCGATGTTGCGCACCAAACTGCGCGGTATCCCGATTCTCCTGGGCCGGCAGGTCGTCGGAATCGTCACCCGACGCGATCTCATCGGTGCATTGACCACCGACGACGCGAACATCGCCAAGGAGGTGCAGCATCGCCTCGACGTGTACGGAGGCGAAGGCCGATGGTCAGTCGAGGTCGCCGACGGTCAAGTCCAGCTAAGCGGCGTCACCGCCGAGGACCCCGAACGCGGCGTCGTGGCCGCGCTCGCCGAGACAGTGCCGGGCGTCCGCAAAGTGGCTGTGGTGTAGTCGAGTTCGGCCGGTCCGGGATCACCCGCTTCATCGCCTGGAGGCGGTGCGGGCGACTGTTGGACGTCGACGATGGCCGGCGCTCAGCCAGGCCCTTCGCACAATGTATGGACCGCGTTGCGGAACGGACCGGCTGACCCCAGCTGGCGACTCCGCTGCGAACCTTGGACGATCGCAACTGTCAGATCACCCCGACATTCTCACCCGACAGGAATCGGGAATGCCATACCGTGGGGGCATGGCAGAACAGTCGCCGGCTGTCGCGGTCTCGCATCCACCGGCCGCCGTACTCCGTGTCGTCAACCCGGTATTGCGGTCGTTGCTGCGCACCCCGATCATGGGCGCCGCGCGGCAGCAGATGATGGTGGTGAGTTTCAATGGGCGAGAATCGGGGCGTCGGTACTCGATTCCGTTGAGCGCTCACAGAATCGACAACATTCTCTACGCCCTGACGCCCGCGCCGTGGAAGGTCAACTTTCGCGACGGCGCCACAGCCGAGGTCCTCCTCGGCGGCAAAACGACGACCATGCGCGGCGAACTCATCCGGGACCGTGCGATCGTCGCCGATCTCGCTCACCGCTGCGCCGAGTCCCATGGTGTCAAGCACGCACAGCGCACCATGGGATTGAAATTCCGCGATGAGCGGATACCAACTCTCGAGGAGTTCGCGGAGGCAGTCGACCGAGACCACCTGGCCGTAATCCGACTGACCCCGGCGACGTAATCCGGACACTCATCTCATGAAATGCGGTGCGGGTGGCGTGCGTTCGGCCGCACGGTTCGCGGGAATCGGTCTCGCAGCGGCCGTGTTTTACCAACTTGTCGTGCGAACGCGCGTTCTCAACTGGGGAGCCCGGCCTGCCGAGATCGAAGCGCACCTGCCCGGCGACGATCTGCTCCCCGACGCCGACGGTGTCGCGACGCGCGCCATCAGCATTGAAGCCTCGCCGCACCATATCTACCCGTGGCTCGTGCAAATGGGACCGACGCCACGCGGCGGCGCCTACACCTACGACTGGATCGAGAACCTCTTCGGGCTGAACATGCACAGCGCCGATCACATCCTCGACGACTTCCAGCACCCCCGCATCGGTGACAAGGTCGGAGTCGGCCCCAACTCGATGGTCGTCGAAATCGCCGACCCCGGACACTGCTTTGCCACACGGTCGGCCGACGGAAACTGGGTGTGGGCGTTCACGATCGTCCCCGACGGGACGGGCGCAAGGTTGATCAGCCGCAACCGATTTCGGCTGCCCCGACCAGCCGACCGCATCGGAATGGTAATCATGGAACCCGGATCGCTGGTGATGGAACGCAAGATGCTGCGCGGGATCAAAGAACGCGCCGAACAACTGGCCGAACAAGATCGCCCAGGGCGATGAACGCAGTCGAAGTGGCACTCGGGCGACGCTTTCGGCCATAGCGGTGCGCAGCGCGACGTCACGCGGATCGTCGTGAGATTTACCCATCCGGTTGCAGACGTAGCCGTAGCCGATACCCGCGTCGGGATCGGCGTATCCAAAGGAACCGCCCGCTCCAGGCGATCCGAACGACGCAGGCCCACCGAATGTCCAATCCGGTGCCGGACGCATGAAACCGAGGGAGAACCTGATGTCTCCGAACAGACACCGGTCGCGAAAACCCTGTTCCGGCGGCACCGGAGGGGAGATCAAGGCCTGAAAAGTCTCAGGGCGTATTCCGAGTTCCGCGCCGCCCGTGGCGAGCACCCCGTACGCGCGACCTAGTGCGCGCGCCGTGCGCAGGTGGGCGATTAGGTACACACTCGCTCGTCGAGATCGATCCAGCCGCGGGAGTGGACAAGCGCCATTTAACCTGGGGACCATCTGGGGACCATGTCAGCACCCTCGATTGCTCGCTTAACGTGGCGGTGTCCTCGTCGATGACCTGGCTGCTTGGACAACCGCGGATCCGGGTATGGGAGACCCAACAGAGCAAGGAGGGAACGATGGCGATCAGAGTGGTTGTACCGACCTTGGTTTTCGCGAGCGCAGCGTTGGCGACGGGTTTGCTTGCCGGATGCAATGACGTCGAAGAAGCAGTCAACCAGGGCGGTGACACGTCATGCAGCGATTACCGCGAGCAGGACAAGGACAAGCAGCGCGTCACCGTAACGAAGTTCCTCAAG
>NZ_LRRB01000258.1 GCF_001646865.1 Aldersonia kunmingensis
AGCACCCCGAGGCCAAGCTGTCGCACTACTCGAAGCGCACTGTCGACATCGAGTACCGCTTCGGCTTCCAGGGCAGCGAGTGGGGTGAGCTCGAGGGCGTCGCCAACCGCACCGACTACGACCTGCGAGTGCACGAGGAGTCCTCGGGCGAGGACCTGAAGTACTTCGACCAGACCACGGGCGAGCGCTACACGCCGTACGTGATCGAGCCCGCGGCCGGCCTTACCCGGTCGCTGATGGCGTTCCTCGTCGACGCCTACGCCGAGGACGAGGCGCCGAACTCGAAGGGCGGAGTGGACAAGCGGACGGTGCTGCGTCTGGACCGCCGCCTCGCGCCGGTGAAGGCCGCGGTGCTGCCGCTGAGCCGCAACGCCGATCTGACCCCGAAGGCGAAGGATCTCGCGGCGAAGCTGCGGCAGAACTGGAACGTCGAGTTCGACGACGCTGGTGCGATCGGCCGCCGCTACCGCCGCCAGGACGAGATCGGCACTCCGTTCTGTATCACCGTGGACTTCGACACGCTCGAGGATCAGGCTGTGACGGTCCGTGAGCGCGATTCGATGGCGCAGGAACGGATTTCGCTCGATCAGGTGGAGGGCTACCTGGCCGGGCACCTGATCGGTTCGTAATTCAGGATGGGTAACGCAGCCTGAAGATGCGGAACTCGCGGCCCGCGGCCCGGTTTGCCTCCATTTGATAGCCGGGCCAAGCAGCGACCGCGTACTCCCACGCCTGCTCGCGGTCTGCGCCGGTAAGTAGTTCCGGCACCGCGGTGTAATCGGTTCCGTTGCGGCGCACTGCGGCCGCGTCGGCTTCCATCAGGTTCGCCGACCAGCCGGGGTGCTTGTGGCCACCGAAGTTCGAGCCGATCACCAGGTCCGTGTCGCCATCGGGCACGCACAGCACGGATGTGGTGCGCGGCAAACCGGATTTGCGGCCGAGCACGGTGATCTGCACCGAGGGGAGGCCGGCGATATCCAGCACGCCGTACCGCCCGCCGGTCACTCCGCGGACGGTCTGCTCGATCCGTTTGATTGCGGGCCCGAATCGCATCACCCAGGTGCGTGATCCGAGGTAGCGGCCGAGCCGGGGGAGCGGACCCATCAGAACCGCCCCCCGCTGGTCCGGCGGGCGCCACCCCCGCCGATCCGGCGGGAACTGCTTGCGCCGCCGAAGGATCCGGGACTGCCCATCCGCCAGGAGCTGCCGCTGCCGTATCTCCGGCCGAGGCCTCCGCCGGAGAATCCGCCGCGCAGAATGCTGTCGATCAGCACGCCGCCGAGCACGGCGCCGGCGTCCGGTCCGGCGCCGGTGGCCTGCGGGGTGCTTTGCCACTGCTCCACATCGGCCTGTGCGGCAAGAAGCGCCCGAGATCCGAGTTCTGTTGCCGCCCGGGCATGTTCGAGGGCCTGCTCGGGCTCCGCTGTGGCCAGTCGCTGCGCCTCGGCCAGGCGGCGCTGGGCCTCGGCGAGCCGCGTCCGGGCCGTCGCGTTCACCGCACCGCGCCGGGTGGAAATGAAGTCCGTCGCGGCGGCGATCTGGGAGCCGGCGGCGGATACCGTCTGCGCGAGTTGCTGACGGACGCGCTCTGCTTCCCGTTCGCGCTGCTGCGTCGCGGCGATTGCCTTGTCGAGATCGACATCGGCGGCTAGCAATTGGGTGTACTCGCCGAGCGGGTTGCTGTCCCGGTTCGATTCGGCCCGGGCGAGGGCAGACTCCGCGGCCACCCGACTGTGCGCCAATGTCGTGTCGCCGTCGCTTGCGAGTGCGCCCGCGGTGGCGATTTCGGCGCGCACCTCGTCGATAAGTGCGGGCAGGGCGGCGATGGCGCCGCGAATATTGTCGGCCGCGTTGTCGACGGCATCGAGCAAGGCACCCGCGTGCGCGATTGCGCCCTCGGCGGAGCGGATGGCGCCGACAGCGGCACCCTGCTCTCCCGGCGGTAGCGCGATCGCCGCGCGACCTGCCGCGACGGCCCGTTCGGCGAAGCCGGACTGATCCCGTGCCATGCCGACGTTGCCGTGAATCGGCTCGAGCAGGCCCGCGGAGAACCGTTGCCCCAGTTCGGCAAGCGTCTGCTCGGAGGCGGGCAGCCGCACCGAGATCGCCACGATCTGCTGGGTGAGGGTGTCGAGCCGAGCGGGCGCATCGATCAACAAGTCGCGCATGGCGTCGAATTCGGCCACACGATCGTCGAGTTCACGATCGGCACGGGCGCAGCTGTTGATGAGCTCCACCAGCAGATCGCGTTGCTGGTCGATCGGATCCGGAATCGCGTCATCGAGCTGCTGCCGGATCGCAAAGGCGTGGGCGAGAGCCGTTTTCGCATTCGCAATTGCGGAATCGAATACGCGGATCGCGTCGTCGCCGAACTCCCCGCGGGCGAGTTCGAGCTCTTCGGCGCTGGTACGCAGTGCGTTGTCCATCTCTATGAGCACTTCCTTGGAGCGCTCATGCAGCACCGGAATGGGTAGCGCGGCAAGAGCAGTGGTGTCGAGCGGGTCGACGGTTGCCGCGGCGGCGGAGTCGCGCGCGGCCTGGTTCCGGCGACGGCGAACCAGGTAGAGAGCCACGAGAAGCGCCCCGATCACCACGATCGCGAGCACGATGAGCGCCGTCGTTGTGGAGATACCGCTTTCCGGCCCGGAATGCAGCGCGACCTCGACTCCGGTTGCGGTGGCGATCGCCGCGCCGGCCCAGTCGTCCTCGCGCAGTGCGGGTTCGATGGCGTCGGTGCGCAGCTCGTCCCATTCCGACTCGGACACGCCCGACATCGCGGTCGGCGCGGACAGGGAGTACGAGCGGTCGACGGTTGCCACCGCAAGCAAGACGTCGTGGTCGCCAAGCGAACTCAGCGAGGCGGTCTGTTCGGCCCACTGTTGCTCGCCGAGCGAATCGAAATCGGCCACGTAGGCAACCCACAGCCGGACGTGGTCGCTGTTGTAGAGGGCGTCGATCGCGTCCTGCACATCGCCGCGCTGATCGTCATCGAGCGCACCGACCTCGTCGGTGATCTGGTTCGGCAGTCGAAGCGGTGCCTCGGCTGATGCGGTCGGGGCTACTCCGAGAGTGGCGAGTCCGAGCAGCATGGCGATCACCGACATGCGCGCCGCAAGCGCGGCGACACGGGACGTGTGAGGCATCACTCGAATGTATAGGCGTGCACCAGGCAACGGCAGACACGCACGGGCGATTCCCGGGGCCGCCCGATTCAGCTGGCAGACTCGAAGGGTGACTTTCGCACCCGCGCGCGACGACGAGCGCCGCAACACCGCGCCCCGCCGGCGCGGTGTCGTCTCGTCGATAGCGCTGTGGGCCACCCGGCTATTGCTCGGTGCGCTGCTGGTCGCGCTGCTGATCGTGGCCGGAACCGCGGTGCGGGTGTGGCAGGTCGCGCGGATCGATGATTGGGCGCCGGCCGATGCGATCGTGGTACTCGGTGCCGCCCAATACTCCGGAACACCATCGTCGGTATTCGAGGCTCGTCTCGAGCAGGCCGCGAACCTGTACCGCGAAGGCGTCGCGCCCACGGTGATCACCGTTGGGGGAAAGCAGATCGGTGACGAGTACACCGAGGCGGCGTCCGGCAAGAACTACCTCATCGAGGCCGGAATTCCGGCCGAGAACATCGTCGCGGTCGAGGAAGGATCCGACACGCTGCGCAGCATCGAGGCGGTGCACACCGAGATGGCCGCGCGGGACATGAACTCCGCGGTGCTCGTCAGCGATCCCTGGCATTCGCTGCGCACCCGCACGATGGCCCGCGACACCGGCCTCGACGCCTGGACTGCCCCGACCAGACAGGGCCCCGCGGTGTTCACCCGGGAGTCGCAGCTGCACGGCATCGCCAGAGAGACGGCGGCGCTGCTCTGGTACCAGATTGCGCATTCATCGGCCGACTTCTCCTACACGGCGGCCCAGTGAGCAACGTGACGCCTCCGGCATCGGCGACCGCCGCGACGCCGGGGGACTACGGCGGCCACGATCGGGACCGCGTCGTCGCGGAAACACGCAAGACCGCCGGCCTTCCCCATACCGAACCTGCACACCGCTCCGATTTCTCCCGGGACCGCGCGCGCGTGCTGCATTCGGCAGCGCTGCGACGGCTTGCCGACAAAACCCAGGTCATGGGTCCCCGTGACGGGGACACCCCGCGCACCCGACTGACGCACTCGCTCGAGGTCGCGCAGATTGGGCGCAGCATCGCGGACGGCCTCGGGTGCGACCCGGACCTTGTCGACCTCGCGGGGCTCGCGCACGACATCGGCCACCCGCCCTACGGGCACAACGGTGAGGCGGCCCTCGATGGATTCGCCGACGCGTACGGCGGCTTCGAGGGCAACGCGCAGAACCTACGCATTCTGACGCGATTGGAGCCGAAGGTTCTCGATGGCGATGGGCGCAGCGTAGGGCTGAACCTCACCAGGGCCGCGCTGGATGCCACGATCAAGTACCCGTGGCCGCGACCGGCGGGGGGCGGGAAGTTCGGCGCTTACGACTCGGACCTCGAGATGCTGGCCTGGGTCCGGGAGGGTGCGCCCGAGCGACGGCAGTCCCTGGAATCGCAGGCGATGGACTGGGCCGACGACGTCGCGTACTCGGTGCACGACGTCGAGGACGGCGTGATCGCGGGGCGGATCGATCTCCGCGCCCTCGCCGATCCCGCCGAACAGCGCGCGCTCGCCGAGCTGGGGAGCCGCCAGCATCGCGGGCTCACTCGAGACGACCTGGTGGAAGCCGCGACGCGGCTCGCGGTGCTGCCGGTAGTCGCCGCGGTGCCCACGTTCGACGGCACGGTCGGTGCGTCCGTCGCACTCAAACGCCTCACCAGCGAACTCGTTGGCCGGTTCGCCACCGCGGCTATCGGCGGCACGATCGAGGCCGCCGGTGTCGCCCCGCTCACCCGGTATGCCGCGGACCTCGTCGTGCCGCCCGTCGTGCGGGCAGAGGTGGCGCTGCTCAAGACCGTGGCCCTGCGCTACGTCATGTCCGACGAGGGGCACAAGAAGCGTCAGGCCGAGCAGCGCGAGACCATCACCAGGGTGGCCCGGGCGCTGCTCGCATCGGCGCCGGTCGGCCTGGATCCCTGGTTGCTGCCCGCGTGGACCGAGGCCGAGGACGACGCCCAGCTGGTGCGGGTCGTCATCGATCAGATCGCGTCCTACACGGAGAGCAGACTCGAGCGGGTGGACTCAGCCCTACCCTGATCGGCATGCCCTACCGCGGGGCTAGACTCGCTGCCGTGACCGGCCGAATCCCCGATCGAGACATCGCGGCCATTCGCGAACGCATCCGGATCGAGGACATCGTCGGCGAGTACGTGTCGCTGAAGCGTGCGGGCGGGGACTCGATGAAGGGGCTGTGCCCGTTCCACGACGAGAAGTCGCCGTCGTTCCACGTGCGCCCCAACCACGGGCACTTCCACTGCTTCGGCTGCGGCGAGGGCGGCGACGTCTACTCCTTCCTGCAGAAGATCGACCACATCAGCTTCGTCGAGGCGGTCGAGCAACTGGCCGACCGGACCGGCTACCAGATCTCCTACGAGGGCGGCGGCACATCGGTCCAGCGCGACCGCGGCACACGGGCGCGGCTCGTCGCTGCGAACGCCGCGGCACAGGAGTTCTACGCCGCCCGGCTGCGCGAGCCGGATGCCGAAGCTGCGCGAAAGTACTTGACCGAGCGCAACTTCGACGCCGCTGCCGCGGCTCAGTTCGGCTGTGGCTACGCACCCGATGGGTGGGACATCCTCACCAAGCACCTGCTGCGCAAGGGGTTCGAGTTCAAGGAACTCGAGGCCGCCGGGTTGAGCAAGCAGGGCAAGCGCGGCCCGATCGACCGCTTCCATCGCCGCCTGCTGTGGCCGATCCGCAACCTCGCCGGTGACGTGATCGGCTTCGGTGCGCGCAAGCTCTTCGACGACGATACGATGCCCGGTAAGTATGTCAACACGCCGGAAACGATGCTGTACAAGAAGTCTCAGGTGCTATTCGGGCTCGACCTGGCCAAGCGGGACATCGCCAAGGGGCATCAGGCCGTGGTGGTCGAGGGCTACACGGATGTGATGGCGATGCACCTGGCCGGTGTGAAGACCGCGGTCGCCGCGTGCGGTACCGCTTTCGGTGACGAACATCTCGCTCTGCTGCGCCGACTTCTCATGGACGACAGCTACTTTCGCGGTGAGGTCATCTTCACCTTCGACGGCGACGATGCCGGGCGTGCAGCGGCGCTGAAGGCCTTCGAGGGCGATCAGAAGCTGGCCGGGAACATGTTCGTCTCGGTGGCCCCGGACGGGCAGGATCCTTGCGAGTTGCGCCAGTACTCGGGTGACGCCGCGGTCCGCGACCTCGTTGCGCGGCGACTGCCGATGTTCAAGTTCGCGGTGAAAGCCGTTCTTGCCGAACATGATCTGGACAGCAGTGAGGGCCGCGTCTCGGCGCTGCGATTGACCATCCCGATGGTGGCGCGGATCAAGGATCGCGCGCTGCGCGACGACTATGCGCGCCAGCTTGCCGGCTGGGTGGGCTGGGACGACATCCCCACCGTCATCCGGCGGGTGCGCGAGGAGTCGGCCAAGCTCGACGGTCGCCCGATGCCGGTGCAGCAGCTGCGGCGCGGCAAGGCCCGTAGCGAGGCTACGGCCGAGGCTCCGGTTGCGGTCGCGCGGCCGAACCCCGGCGATCCGACGCTGCGGCCCCAGCGCAACGCGCTCAAGGGCGCCTTGCAGTACCCGGCGATTGCCGGGACCATTTTCGATTCGCTTCCACCCGAATCGTTTACCCATCCCGCGTATGTCGCTGTGCGACAGGCGATCGCCGATGCGGGCGGTGCGTCCTGCGGGCTCGGTGGCGCGGATTGGGTGAGCGCGGTCGCCGACGGTGCCGCTGATCTGAGCCTGCGCTCGATTGTGATGGAGCTCGCGGTGGAGCCGTTGCCGACGGCGTCGGAGGCGACGGTGCCGCGCTACATCACCGGCGTGCTCGCCCGGCTGCAGGAGGTATGGGTCGGCCGGCAGGTCGCCGAGCTCAAGTCGAAGCTGCAGCGCATCTCACCGTCGGAAGAACCCGACGACTACCACGCGCTGTTCGGGGACCTGGTTGCGCTGGAGCAGTACCGTCGCAGCCTGCTCGAACAGGCGATGGGGAACAGCGATGACGATTTCGCGGCCGGCTGACGGCGTCCGCTGAGTTGCTACCGGCTGACGCCGTAGGTGATTACCGGCTCTGTTCGGCGCGCAGCTGCTCGTAAGGAACGAGCACCGTGGTGCGCTCGTCGATCGGCGTCATCGGCTCGAGCTTCGGCTGGGTGCTCAGCGTTTCGGAGAGCTTCTGCCGGCCTGCGGTGACGAGCTTCTTGGTGACCGGGCTACCCGCGAGCGCCCGGGCCGACGCGGTGATTTGCTCGTAGCGGCGCCGCCCTGCTTTCGCGCCGAGCACATACCCGGCAGCCAGACCGATCAGCAACCGCAACATGAACGAGCTCCTCCCGTTGACACCGGTGTCCATCCTGCACGACCGTCGTCATCGTGTCGATTTCCCCGCGGTCACGAGGGCAAACGCAGGCGATTTGGGTCGTGATCGGGGCATACGCTAAAGTCTGTCCTCGGTCCAGACGCACGCGGAAGGGCCGAGAATGGTCCCCTGTAGCTCAATTGGCAGAGCATTCGACTGTTAATCGAACGGTTGCTGGTTCGAGTCCAGCCGGGGGAGCCATACGCCCCCTGACCTGCGGATATGCGGGTCAGGGGGCGATTCTTTTCGGGATGTGAACCGGAAATTCTGACGCAACTGGCTCAGGTCGGTGCATCCACGGCCCACAGCGTCCGACCTGCAGGAATGTCGGTTCATGTGACTCGCCTTTGCAGATCGACGCGATGACCAATGCCCACAATGTCGACATGCCCACCGTGCTGGCCGAAATGAGTGAGCGAACGATCCGTAGCGCCCGCGCTGCGAGAACTCGCCGTCTGTGCGGCTAACGCGACCTACTTCCCTTGAGGCAGCAGTCGTTTCACTTGCCCGCCCTCGGCGTCAGTCCAAGTGGCGAAGCGCTGGCCACAACAGCTCCGGATTGTGCGGATGTACGCAGAGGGCCACTGGCATGCCCTGCTCTTCATTGTCGACGCCGAGCCCGTTGTCGAGTGTCGCGAGAACTGTGCACGAGCCGAAAAGATTGGCGGCCCTGCGAAGCTGACCACCGACGACGACGACCGCGTCGGTGTCTTCTGCAAGGCGGCGATGGTCGTAGAGCGCGACATGGCCGGAGTACGGGGCTGGCAGTCCGAACGCGGGGCCGTAGCGGGCCAACGCTCCGGCCTCTCCGTAGTTCGAGGCCAGAATCGGCGGTCGCGGCGCGGGCATATCGTGGTAGATCCGGGCGATTTGCGCCACGTACTGGGACCATCCGATCTGGTCTGCAACCATCGGTCCGGCATGTACCACCGGGGTGTGACCAACGATGCGCAGCGGGATGACCGGCAACGCCAGCACGATCGACACCGTTGCATTGATGACGACAACGCAGATCAGCAACAGTTGTCGGAATCGGTGGCCCGACAGCCACGTTTCCACGGGCACGCAACCGGCGGCATATATCACCGACAACAGGTGCAACGGGTAGTGCGGCTGAGCACCGCCGACGAAGGTGAACATCAAGAGCACGGCAAACCCGACCACGAGCCAGCCGTCGACGTTGCGCCGGTCGGACCGCAGCAGCCAGACGATCCCGGTGCCCCACACCGCCACCAGTGGCGGACCGAGCAGCACGATCAGCATCAGAACGAAGCCGCTGCGCACACTCGCGGCGTTGTGCGCGCCGAGCGCCGCGCCCATCTCGAGCTGCGGCCATCCGTGCTGGATCTGATAGAGCAGATTCGGTAGGCCCACGATCACCGCGACGACGCCGCCGAGGTACGGCCACGGGGTCCGGAACGCCCGCCGCGGACCCAGCAGGAGCAGGCCGAGGACCAGCCCGCCGACCACGATCACGATCAACCACCGGTTGTAGGTGGTGAGACCCACGACCAGCCCGGCCGCCACCCACCAGCGGTTGTGCCCCTGCACCGCCACCACCAGGGCATACACCACCAGCGAGATCAGCAGCAGATCGATCGTCGATGTGAACAGGACATGGCCCAGCATCAGGGGCATCATCGCCGTGGCGTAACCCCAGGCGGCCAGGCTCTGCGCGGTGCGACCGCCGCCCAGCCGCCAGGTGATCATCGCCAGCACGACCACCGACAGTGCCGACGCCAACGTCGCTGGGATGCGCAGCGCCCATTCCGCGTCGGCCAGGTGCAAAGTCATCCGTGCGATGGCCGGCGTCATCGGAGGTTGGTCGACGTAGCCCCAGGCAGGCCGGAGCATCCGGTAGTAGAGCTCGTCGCGGTGGTAGTCGTAGCCGGCGGAGAACACGGTCAGCAGGACGCCCTGAGCGGCGGCTGCCGCCCATACCGGGCCTCGGGCGAACTGCTCAATGCTCGCCATCCTGGCCTCCACGTCGTGTCGTGCGCGGACTCATCTGCGTTGCGTGTCACGCAAATCCGCGCTGGTCTCCGGCGTTCGAGCAGGGACCGGCCGTTTGTTTCCAAGACACATCACTAGCAGTACTGGCGACCGGTTACCCGCACCGTTATCGGTCGGAAACGACCATCCGAATCGCGGTCGGCGACGAATTCACGCTGAGCAGTTCGCTGCGATCGGGGTATCGCTACACATCGAACGGAGGACGGAATGACGGACGACCTGGTCGTTCTGCTGGATGCCCACCGACAGCCGTGTGGGACCGCGCCACGGCTGAGCGTGCACGGCACCGAAACCCCTCGCCACCTGGCATTCTCATGCCATCTCGTGGATTCGGCGGGGCGTATGCTGATGACTCGACGCGCGCTGGCCAAGACGGCCTGGCCAGGTGTGTGGACCAATTCCTTCTGCGGCCATCCGCGCCCAGGTGAGCATGTCGACGACGCGATCAGAAGGTACGCGCCTCACGAGCTCGGTCTCGACATCGGCGACCTGACTTGCATTCTTCCTGACTTCGAATACCGGGCTGTCGATGCCGGCGGAGTCGTGGAAAACGAGGTCTGCCCCGTCTATTGGGCCCGACCCGTGGGTGTGCCGGCGCCGAATCCCACCGAAGTGATGGACCTCGTGTGGGCCCCAATCGACGATGTGTGGTCTGCCGCCAACCGAACACCGTGGGTGTTCAGCCCATGGTTCGTCGACCAGGTGCACGCACTGGGTAAGCGCCCCTTCGACACGATCCGGTGGGCGTCATGACGGCGACGATTGGTCGTCCCGTCTCGACCGGCAGTGCGTTGCGCCCTTATCACCACTACGACGACGTCGCCGACGAGAGCGCAGCACTGGTCATCCGCTCGTATTCGTCCTCGTTCGGGCTCGCGACCCGGTTGCTCGCCAAAGGGGTGCGTCAGGACGTCCGCAACATCTATGCACTTGTGCGGGTCGCCGATGAAATCGTCGATGCCCCGCGCCCGGAGCAGTCGCAGGCTCAGCGCCGTGTTGCACTCGACACTCTCGAGACCGAGGTGTCCACGGCCCTGGATGCCGGGTCCAGTTCCAACCTTGTGGTCCACGCGTTTGCCAGGACGGCTCGGCGCTCGGGTATCGGCGCAGGACTCATCGCGCCGTTCTTCGCGTCGATGCGGGCTGATCTGGATTGCCGACAACACAACCATGAGAGCCTGACCGAGTACATCTACGGTTCCGCGGAGGTGGTCGGGCTGATGTGTGTGCACGCGTTTCTGGCCGATCAGCCTCATCGCAAGGCGCGCTACGACCAGCTCGCTCAGGGCGCGCGGCGTCTTGGTGCAGCGTTCCAGAAGGTCAACTTTCTCCGTGATCTCGGTGAGGACCGCGATCAATTGGGACGCTGGTATCTCGTCGGGATCGACCCGAACAACCCCTCCGCCGACGCGTGGCGATATTGGCTCGACGACATCGACAGCGATCTGGCCGCGGCGGCAAAGGTGATCCCCTTGCTACCCAACGGAACCCGGGTGGCGGTGTGCACCGCGCACGACATCTTCGCCGAGCTCTCGCGACGGTTGCGTAATACTCCTCCGGAAGTGGCCTGTCGCACCAGGATTCGTGTGCCCGATCCCGAAAAGGCACGCATCGCCGCAGGTGCCGCGATCCGGCGTGGTCTACCCCGCTCCGCTACCTCGAAACGGGTCTCGTGAACGCCGGAGCAAACGGATCGTCGTGATCGGCGGTGGCGTGGGGGGTTTGTCGTCCGCCGCCCGCACAGGTCTGCGACCACGAGCGAATGGGATGTGCTGACGCTCCCGCGGTGTGAATGCCTGGGTGCCCCGCGCCCATCGGCTTGCCGAAGCTCAGCACGGGTATCCGTCGCAATGCCGGTCCACTTCGCGTCAACCGCCGTAGCGCACCGAATACATCGTCGACTCTTCAGATCCGGAATTCGACCACCAGTGGGTTCGGCTGGTTCACGAGATCCGCCACACGCATCGAGAAACCAGCTGCCGCAACACAGTGCGACTATCCCCGTCGACCGGCAGTGCGTCCACGGCACGCATCGCCTCTGCGGCGAGCTCATCGATACGTCGCTCGACATGATCGACCGCGCCGGTCTCGCGAAATATGTCGCACACCGCGTGGAAGCCGTCGTCGGTGAGGTCGGGATTCCCCAGAGAGCGTTCGATTTCGGCGAGTTGCGCTCCCCGCGCGCGTTCGGTCGCGACGGCGACCAACAGTGTGCGTTTGCCCTCTCGGACGTCGTCGATGACCGGTTTGCCGGTCTGTTTGGGATCACCGACGACACCGAGGAGATCGTCGCGCAGTTGGAAAGCCTCACCGGCGACCAATCCGAGCGACTCGTAGGCGACCAAGAGGTCATCACTTGCACCGGCGAGCGCCCCGCCGAGTCGAAGGGGATGGGCAACCGTATATTTGGCGCTCTTGAAATGCAGCACGATCCGGGTGCGCGCCGTCGAGACCGAGGGGAGAGTCTGACCCAATATGTCGAGGAACTGGCCGGCGACCGTCTCGTCGCGCATGGTCGACCACACGGCCCTGGTGCGATCGCGGACCGACGGCGACCGCGCATGCACGGCTTCGGAGATCAGGTCGTCCGACCAGGTCAGACAGAGATCGCCGGCCAGTATCGCGACGGCCTGACCGAAGGCTTCCGCATCGCCCGCGAGTCGGTCGGTGATAAGGCGGTCGGCAAAGTGGCGATGTGCAGTGGGCATACCGCGGCGTTGATCGCTGTGGTCCATCACGTCGTCGTGGATCAGGGCCGCGAGGTGGAAGAGCTCGATCGCAGCCGCCGTTTTCAGTGCGCCTGCGGGTAGGTCACCACCCGTTGCCCCGCGCGCACCCCAGAGACAAAAGAGCGCCCGGAGTCGTTTGCCACCGGTGAGCGCGCCATTCAGATAGTCCGCGACCGGGATGATGTCGGAGTGGATGCCGGTCAGCCGCTGCGTGTGCCCGTGCACGTGGTTACGCAGTGCGGCGTCCACGGCTGCGATGTCGTCGGCGACGCACGCCGCCATCGCCCCGTCAGGGATTCGGCGCGGCGAACGTTGGCTTCCGGCGGACAACACACTCTGAGTTCGGTGCCGTCAGGCAAACGGATGGGCGTTTCCTAGAACATTGACTCCTGGGGGCGTTCTTCTTGGCAGTGAACCGGAAGTCGCTCGAGTCGAGATCGACGGTGCCAAGCAACCACTCAGGGCTCGGATCTGCGGGATCCCGGAAGGAATAGCGAAGAGTGGTTACCGAGCGTCGCGGGTGCGGGATGGACGCGTCAACCGGGCGGGATGTTCTTGTTGTGGTGAAACGCGTTGTCCGGGTCGTACTTGGCCTTGACTTCGGCGAGCCGCCGGTAGTTGCGATCGCCGTAGGCCTCTAGAACGCGACTGCTGTCGTCATCGGAGTCAAGAAAATTGACGTAGACGCCGGTCGTGCAGTGCGGCTGGATCGCCCGCTGGAAGTCCCTCGCCCACGCGGTCTCGGCGTCGCCGCGCTCGCCGGATTGTTCTGGGAGCCAGACCGCGTCGATGATGATGTTGTGGGCAACGGCTCGGCCGGCGAATGCGGTTGCGTCGCAGGGGACTCGGGCGACGGCGCCACCCATGTGGAACATCGCCGCGTAGGAGCGGGGCGAACGGGCGGTGTAAGCGCGATCTGCGATGGCGTCGATGAGATCGTCGGAGAGGCCGTCGAGAAAAGCGGACTTCCAGTAGTAGTGCCACCCGTGCAGGACGGTGTCGTCCAGGCCACACTGAAAGGGCTCGTACGGGGTTGGTGCAAGCAAGTCCACGAGTGGCGAACGGAACCGGCGGAGGGCTCGAACCGTACGTTCGCCGTGCTCGACGCCGCCGGCGTAGCAGCAGGCGATGGCGATGGCCGGCCGCCAGTGCAGATGCTCAGGGATGACCGGCAGCGGAGGGACGGTGCCGAACCTGACCACGCTGCCGAGCTCGTCGGGTGCTTCGGCGGCGAAGTCCCGGTAGAAACGCAACACGTCGGTGGTGTTTTCGGCGGACCAGAAGACGGGTCCGGCCATCACGGTCGGGCCGATGTCGTGCAATGCGAATCGGAACGAGGTGACGACGCCGAAGTTGCCGCCGCCGCCTCGCAAGGCCCAGAACAGATCCGGGTGTTCGTGCGCCGATGCCCGGACGATGTCGCCTGCTGCGGTGACCACCTCGGCGGCCAGCAAGTTGTCGATGGTGAGCCCGTGTTTGCGCATGAGGAAGCCGATGCCGCCGCCGAGGGTGAGCCCGGCGACCCCGGTGTGGCCCACAATGCCGCCGGTGGTGGCCAATCCGTGGGCCTGGGTCTCATGGTCGACGTCACCCCACAGCGCACCACCCTGCACCACTGCGGTGCGGCGGGCGGGGTCGACCCACACCGCCCGCATCGCCGAGAGGTCGATGACGATCCCGTCGTCGCAGACCGCAGTACCGGCAACGTTGTGGCCCCCGCCCCGTACGGCGATCTCCAGGTCTTCGTCGCGGGCGAACCGCACCGCGGCGGCAACGTCGGCGGTACCGCCGCACCGGGCGATCAGCTTGGGGCGCCGGTCGACGGCGCCGTTCCACACGGCTCGGTGGTTGTCGTAGTCCGCGTGGTCGGTGGCGATCAGCTGGCCCCGGAACCCGTTCATCTCCATGGCTTACCTCCCAGCCCCGGTGCCGACTTGCCCGGTGTCGGTCGGTAATCGGCCGGGGGCTTTCGGATGGCCCCATCGCACCACCGTGGACCGCAGCCGTGAAGTCAAGAAACTGGACTTCATTGCCGATGGTGTGTGCGCGACACTGGTGTCATGAGGACATACGGCCAGTACTGTCCCATCGCCCGCGGTGCCGAGATTTTCGCCGAGCGCTGGACGCCCCTCATCGTCCGCAACCTGGCCCTGGGGTGCTGCAGCTTCGGCGAGATCCTGGAGGGCGCGCCGGGGCTCTCCCGTACCCTGCTCTCCCAGCGGCTCAAGCAGCTCGAACGGTTCGGCATCGTGCAGTCGGCAGCGAAAGCGAACGGTCGCGGGCGCCACTACGAGCTCACACCCGCGGGTCGCGACCTATTCAGCGTCTGCGTGTCGCTCGGCGAGTGGGGTGCCCACTGGCTCGAGATCGCCCCTGAACACCTCGATCCGTTTGTAGCTCTGTGGTCGATGTGCAACACGCTGCGCCGAGACCGCCTTCCGACTCGACGCATCGTCATCCGCTTCGACTTCACCGGCCGCCGTCGCCCCGAGCGGTACTGGTTGCTGATCGAGAAGGACGATATCGAGATCTGTAAGGAGTACCCCGGCCTCGATGAGGACCTCTACATCACGGCAGAAGCCGAGGCCTTCGTCAAATGGCATGCTGGCCAACAAACCTGGATAGAAGCCACCCGCGACGGCCGCATCCAGCTGCACGGACAGGCATGGCTGGTGCGAGCGTTCCCGGGCTGGAACGCCCGGAGTGCGTTCGCCCACATCAAGCCGGTCTCACGAACTGGCGTGAGCTCGACGACACCGGCTGCTTGAGGGGCGGCGGCCGGTTAGGTGATCGATCCCGAGACAGCCGGCGGGCATCGCTCCTTCGACCTCTGGTCATGGTCCGCGACGCCCTCTAGCATCGGCCCGTGCACCGGGCGCGTATGTCCAACAGGGGAGATGACGATGTGGTGGAAGTCGATTGCACCGACTGTGCTGGCGTTCGCGATGAAAGTCGCTTCGGCAATCGGCCCGCGCGGCATGCGTGGCCTCGCACGGTTCAACAAGTACGTCACTAATCCGATCCAGGGGCTGTGGGCCTCGCGCGTGCCCTACTACGCCCTCATCGAGCACACTGGGCGTAAGTCGGGGAAGACGTACAAGACTCCGGTCATGGCGTTCGTCCACGCGTCTCAGATCGCCATCTCGTTGAACTACGGAACCAATTCGGACTGGGTGCGCAACATCCTGGCCGCCGGATCGGCGGACGTGGTGTACCGCGGGCAGCGCTTCCGGCTGACGGAGCCGCGCATCATCAGCACCGATTCCTCGGACCTTCCTGAGGCAGTCCGGAAGGCGGCGACAGCGTCGAGCAGTTCGTTGGTCGGTGCGCTGGCTCCCGAGGGTCAATAGTCCTCGGCACCAACAAGTTTCGCTTATCGCGGATCAGCGGCGACCCGGCGAGATCTCCGGTGCCAGCGGCTGCAGCGGGGTGCCACCGCCGCCCATGCTGTTCGGTCCGTTGTTGTCGACCACGTAGAGCGCGCCGACCAACTTCTGTACGTCACGCGACCATGGGGTGTTGTTGTTCACGCGCTGCTCGAAGCTGTACCCCCAGTCCGAGTAGAACTGGGTCTGGCGACGGTCCGGGCCGTAGTCGTGCTCGGCCTGATCGGCGAACCAGCCGTTCGGGCCACGCTCGGTGACGAACTGGAAGCCCGCACCGGTGGAGTCACCGATATATGCGCCGTAGTTCTGCAGCGTCCACGCGAGCTGACGCGCGGGTTCTGTCTCGAGCCCCATCGTATTGATGTTCCTGGACGTCGGGATCGCAAGCAGCGCACCCATTTGCATGGGCTTGTTCTGGTTGTTGCCATAGATGCCGTAGGTGGCCGTCGCGCCGCTGTCGGCCTCGGTCGCCGGCCAGCGCCAGCACTCGACCTCGATCCTGCAGTTGAAGAACGACTGGGCACTGTCGACGACGATCCGCAGAGCGTGCTTCGGACCCTGCTGGCCCGGCCGGAGCTCACCGACGCGAAGCACTCCACCGGGAGTTCCGGTCAATCCGCCGGCACCAATATCGGTGGTGAAGCCGTCGCCGTACAGGTCCATCGGCGGTGATCCGGTATCGATACTCGTCGCGTATCCACCCACATTGCAGCGGGCGAACGGCACGCTCGTATTGATGGTGCGACCGTCTCGCATCAGGAAGGCAGCGCCCTCGTTCTGTGGGCTGTCCTCGACGATGTAGTCGCGCGGCATCGGGACTTGGAAGATCAGGTCCCCGGTTCCCTTGCACCTGCTCCTGCCGGACCACCCGGCGTCGCTGTAGTAGAGGTCGGTAATTGGTTCATCGGGAGTCATGATGATGGTGTTGGCGTCGTTCTGCGGCATCGTTGCCCAGACGTCGCCCTGTGGCACCGTGGCCAGGTTGGCCGGGACATACTGTGCGCCACTGCCTATCGGCATATTCCAGAAGCTGTTGCTCGCGAATGGCTGTTGGAACGGGTCCCTGCTCCCGCTTGGTGGCTCCGTCGGTGGTTCCGTTGGTGGTTCCGTCGTCGCCGCCCGGAACGCGACGACATGCATGACCCAGACACCGGGCTCGGTGATGAACGCGGTTGAGCTGTACGCGCCTGCGGCGCTCACGACCTTGTCCTGAATGATGTTGTTGCACTCCGTGGAACGAATCGTGAACCCGCCCTCGGAAGGCAGCGGCATGCCGCGGATGAACGCTCCGACGCCCACGATCAAGTCGCCGGCGCGGGCCCCGACGGACTGGCTGTCCATCCGGAAGTCGATGCCGTTGTTTGCCGAGGTGCCCGAAAGTGGGTCGTCCTTATCGAGGCCGGAGTACTCCACCACATCGACATCCGCGAACGCATTGGGGGAGAAGTCGACGGTTACCGAGGTCGCGCCGCCCTTGATGTTCTTGGCGTAGAACGGTTGCGAGTGATAGCTGCCGTTGTACACCCTGGGGTTGCCGACGGGGGTGAACTCATCGTTCGACGAATCGGTCACCGAGATGCCTCGGGTGTTGTCCCAGTTGACGTACACGAGGAGCAGGTTGCCCGGGGCGGTCGGGGCGATATTGAGCGTGATCCTCGCGGCCGACATCGTAATGCTTTTGACCTGCACAAACTGGGGGGTTTCGGTGACTGCCTGCGACGGGGCGACCGCCGTGAGGCCGATAATCGCAAGCGCAGCTGTGAGAACAACGGCTATCCGCGACCATGAGGTCCGGAAACGGTGGATTCGGGTTCCGATCACGCGCATGTCGTCGTCGCCTTGTAGGAGATATTTAGCCTTGCGGAAAGTTTGCCGGAATTGCAATTGATTCAATGTTGACTCATGTGAGAGCACGACATGGCGCGATTCGCGATTTACGTTGGGGTTGCTGAGATGCCCGGCGCGACAATACTGTCGGCTCTCATAGCTGGCGCTATGACAGCCGCCGGCAGTTGGTGTCCAGTCCGCCCGGGTGGGACCAAACAAACTATCGGTTTGTTTCAAGTTTGCTTACCGATTGCTCGGTCGGAATGTTATGACACTGATATGCAATTGCCACGCTGCGTTTAGACATCGCCCTTGTTGGGAACAAAGCGTAATGCCACGGTATGTGGGCGGTACTTATTCGGGACCGTGTTGGAGATCGGAGTCACCCCGGTATGTCTCTTACAATCGAGCACCCCGCGGAAGTCGCGCCGGAATCACACCTGCTCAACAGTCGCTACGCATCCCGTATCGGAGTCATCGTCTTCGGTAGCGCGCTCGCGGTGTTCAGCGGTGTGCTGCTGACCTCGGTGCTAGTGGCGTTGGTCATCGGGGTTGCCGTGACCGGGCTGTGGTGCCTGACGGTGTCGATACTGTAGGCACCCTCCGCGCACAAACCAGACTTCCGGCCTGCCCACTCGACCTGCTCGATCTCGTCATGCTGCGCGAAACCGCGTTGGTTGCACTTGCTCGCGTCCCGCGCCGCGAGGGGTTCCTGTGGTTTATGTTGAATCAGCCGTTCGCACGTGCTGATCCGACATCGTGGAACCCAGGAGGGTGCCGATGAGGTCCGACTCGACTCCGTCGGCAACGAATGGTGGCAGCTGGTCCATGCCGCGCGGGTTGATCGTCCTGCTCGGACTGGCCGGCATGGTGGTCACCGTCGCCGGCGTCAAGTCCTTCAACGGGATCGTCGGACCGACATTCCTCGCGCTCATGCTGACGGTCGCGGTGAATCCCTTGCCGATGTGGCTGCGGCGCAAGGGATTACCCGGCTGGCTCGCGGTGACCATAGCCATCGCCTGCGTGTACGCGATCCTGCTGATTCTGGTTCTGGCAATCGTCGTCTCTGTCGCGCGGCTCGCGACGCTCATGCCGCAGTACACCGAGGACATCAACGATCTGATCGGCAATGTGCAGTCCACGCTGCAGGACAACGGCGTCGGACCCGACCAGGCGCAGCAGGTGCTCTCGAACGTCGACGCCCAGAAGGTATTCGACTTCCTTGCCGACGTGTTGAGCGCAATCGCCGGTGTGTTCTCGGACCTGTTCTTTCTGGTGACACTGGTGCTCTTCATGGCCGTCGACGGCGCCACTTACAAGGCGCGGATGGGCGTGCTTGGCGATCAGCGCCCCGATATCGCAAACGCGTTGACCTCGTTCGCGCACGGCACGCGCAAGTACCTCGTGGTGACGACCATCTTCGGCCTCATCGTGGCGGTGTTCGATACCGCCGCGCTGTGGGCGCTCGGGATCCCGCTGCCGGTGCTGTGGGGCTTGGTCTCGTTCGTCACCAACTACATCCCGAACATCGGGTTCGTCATCGGCCTCATCCCGCCGGCATTGCTCGCCCTGCTCGAGGGCGGACCGATGTTGATGCTGTGGGTGATCGTCGTCTACTCGACGATCAACGTGATCATTCAATCGATCATCCAACCGAAGTTCGTCGGCGACGCCGTCGGACTGTCTGTCACGCTGACCTTCCTGTCCATGATCATTTGGACCTGGATACTCGGGCCGGTTGGTGCAATCCTTGCCATCCCGCTGTCCTTGTTGACCAAGGCGCTGCTGGTCGACATCGATCCGTCCACACGGTGGGCGGACATCCTGGTGACGAGCAAGGTCGAGACGGACGAGCCGAAGCCCTCTCGCCGAAGTCGTTTCGTGCGCAAGCGAAGTAAACAACCGGCGGAGCCCGCAGGGGACGGTGCAAAGAAGTCGGTGGTCGTCGCGACCGATGAGGAGGCTTCGCAGTAGTGACAACCACCGAAACGGGTCTGATCGAGAGGACGACGGTGAAGTCGAAA
>NZ_LRRB01000121.1 GCF_001646865.1 Aldersonia kunmingensis
GTGATCCGAGCCGCGAGTCACCGTTGAGTTCATTTCGTTCACCCAGAGGAGTGCACGTGAACCTGCGCGATATGCCCCTCGCGCGGCAGGTGCTCGCGCTCCAACTGACGGTGCTCGTCGTGGTGATCGCAGCAGGCGGTGTGCTCGCCCTGTTCGACGCTCGCCATGACAGCGACGAGGCCACCCGTGACGAGGTCACCGCCGTCGCCGTGACGCTGGCCTCGGCGCCGTCCACGGTGGCCGCGGTCCGCAGCGCTAACCCGACCGCACTGCTGCAGCCACAGACCGAGCAGATCCGGATGCAAACCGGGATGGACTTCATCGTCGTGATGGCGCCCGATCGCACCCGGTTCACGCACACCGACCCGGACCAGATCGGAAAGCAGTTCACCGGGACCATCGACCGCGCGCTGGCAGGTGAGACGTTCACCGAGACCTACGCCGGCACCCTCGGCCCATCCATCCGCGCGGTCACGCCGGTGTACGACGACGGCCAGGTGGTCGCGCTTGTCTCCGCGGGCGTCACTCGTACCAAGATCGGGTCCGAGGTGACCGGGCAGCTGCCGGGGATCCTGCTCGTCGTCGGGCTCGGCATCGTGGTTGCGCTCGCCGGTTCCCTGTTGCTGAGCAGGCGGCTACGGCGCCAGACGCACGGCATGGCGCCCGCCGAGTTGCGAGCGATGTTCGAGCATCACGAGGCGGTACTGCACTCCGTCCGCGAAGGCCTACTCGTCTTCGATATCGATACGGGCCGGGACGGGTACGCCGCTGTGGTGAACGACGAAGGGCGCCGACTGCTCGACCTGCCGCCCGGGCCGGTGCGCCGCAGCGACCTGCCGGCTTCGCTACAGGGTTTGGGCGAGCGGAACACCCGCGACGAGATGCACGTGACCCCGGCCCGGGTGCTGGTGGCGAATCAGGAACCCGTCGTGTGGGGTGGCCGCACCATCGGCACTGTGCTGACCATTCGCGACCACACCGAATTGCAGTCCGTCATGGGCGAACTCGATTCGGTGCGTGGGTTCGCCGATTCGCTGCGGGCCCAGGCCCACGAGTCGGCGAACAAGCTGCACACGGTGATCACCATGGTCGAACTCGGCCGATACGACGCCGCCGTGGAGTTCGCGACCGCGGAACTGCAACTCTCCCAACACCTGATCGACCGGCTGACCAACACGGTCGGCGAGCCCGCGCTCGCGGCCTTGCTGCTGGGCAAGGTCGATCAGTCCGCCGAGCGGGGCGTAGAGCTCACCGTCGCGGACGAGACGGCACTCGATTCTACCGAGCCGCTGACGCCGCACGAGGCGGTGACGTTGGTCGGCAACCTGATCGACAACGCCATCGATATCGCGGCGCAGGACGACGGTGGCTGGGTGGAAGTGACAGTCACGCAAGATGACTCGTCGCTTCTCGTGCAGGTGGCCGACAGTGGCCCCGGATTGGACGCCGACGCATTCGCTGCCGCACGCGCCCGCGGTTACTCCACCAAGACCGGCCACCACGGCCTCGGTCTCGCGCTCGTCGGGCAACTCGTGGCACGTCATCACGGCTCGATCGAGGCGCAGCGGGAACCGTGCGCCGCCATCATTGTTCGCATTCCGCGGAGCGCGACATGATCTCGGTGCTGATCGTGGAGGACGAGCCGCTGATCGCGGAAGCGCACCGCACCTACCTCGGCCGTGTGCCCGGATTCCATTGCACCGGAGTAGTGCACACCGCCCGGGAGGCGATGCGTGCGGTGAGCAATGCGAACGGCAGCGGCGAGCCAATCGATCTCGTCTTGCTCGATATCGGCCTGCCGGATGCGAACGGACTCGATCTCGCCGGTGCGCTCGGTGGGCTGCGGCCGAGCCCGGACGTCATCGCGATCACCTCGGCCCGGGACCTGGCGGTGGTCCGGTCGGCCGTCGCGCATGGCGTGATCCTCTACTTGCTCAAGCCGTTCACCTTCGCTGCCTTCCGCGACAAGCTCGAGCGCTATGCCACCTACCGCGAAGCGCTGCCCGCCGGCGAAGCCGCCGTGTCCCAGCGCGATATCGACCGGGCAATGAGCGCGCTACGCACCGCCGACGAACGAGGAACGGCCCCAAAGGGCGTATCCGCGGACACCTTCGACGAGATCGCGCGGGCGGTGCGGGCAGCGCCGGAAGGGCTCGGCGCCGCCGAAGTGGGTGCGGCGATCGGGGTCTCGCGCGTGACCGCGTGGCGATATCTGGAGAAACTCGCCGACGACGGCACGGTCACCCGGCACACCGAATATGGGCGGGCCGGGCGCCCGCAGGTGCGCTATCGCTGGAAGTAGCGGATCTGCCCATGCTTCACGAGTGCAAACCTCGTTCCCGGGGCCGAAACTTCGCCCCCTCGAACACAATTTGCACCCGTTAGGTATGCCCTCGTCGGTGCACACCTTCCTCGTGGGTGCGAAGTTTTGCCCGCAAGAACGCAATTCGCACCCGCTTGGCCGGTGCTCGGGGCTCTATCCCGCGCGGGCGGCCGGCCAGTAGGGCGACAGCCGCAGGATCGAGCGCTGCACGAACGGCCGGACCAAGGGCATGACGTAACGACGCGGGCCAAGCAACGCGGCGATGTCGGAGGTGATCGCATCGAAATCGCGCTGCTGATACCGCAGCAGCCGCTCGCTCTCAGCCGTGTCCACCCAGTCGGTGGCGTACGGCTTGTCCGCGAACGCAGCCTCAGGCGGCAGCCGCAACCCCATCGCGCCCATGATGCGGGTGAGAAATTCCCGGTAGGTCACCTGGCAACTGGCTCCGCCGCCGATGAACAGGGTCTTCCCCCACACCTCGTCCACTTCGAGGGCATTGGCAACAGCCAGCGCGGCATCGATCGGGTGCAGCACCTCGATGCGGTTCTTCAGGCCGATCTCGAACATGATCGGTTCGGCCTTGCGCAGCGCGATCAGCGGCACGTCCGCGAAGCGCGGCACGAAGCACTCGAGCCCCGAGGTCTTCACGAGCGCTTCGCATTCGATCTTGTGCGCGCTGTAGTCATCAATCGCGTCGAAGGGATCGTCGATCTGACGCGGCGGCTCCTTGTCCAGCGTGTTGCCGTGCACGTCGAACGTGGACGCGAACATCAGCCGCGGCGCGACCGCCTGGGCCTGGCAGGCGGCGATCACGTTCGCGGTGCCGTCGACATTGATCGCCCGCGCGAGCGCGGGATCGGCCTCGCTCGCGGGCGGAATCATGGCGGCGAAGTGCAGCACCACGTCCATGTCGTCAACGGCCGATTCGACTGCGTCGGCGTCGGTGATATCCGCCCAGCGCACATCGGTCAGGTTCTGGAACTGCTTTGCACGCTCCCGGTCCGCAGGCGTGTCCAGCGCGAACGCCCGCACCTCGTGGCCGCGCCGCAGTAGCTCGGCGAGCACGTAGGAGCCGATGTTCCCAAACGCGCCGGTGAGCAGAACCCTCACCGGACGCCGTCAATTCTTTTGTGCATCAGCGGATTATGACCGTTAACCCGCCATTAGCGGAAGTATTCGCCGCCGTTGACTATCAGGGTCTGACCGGTCAACATGCGGGCGTGGTCGGAGGCGAAGAAGACCACCGAGTTGGCGACGTCGCCGTCCTCCGGGATCTCGCGCAGCGCCATCTTCTTGGCGATGCCGGCCTTGACCTCTTCCTCGGAAACACCGCGCTGCTTGGCGGTCATCTGCACGTAGATCTCGACGTTCGGTCCCCACATCCAGGTGGGCACGACCATGTTGACCCGGATCTTCTTGGGGCCCAACTCTTTGGCGAGCGAGAACATGGCGGAGTGCAGCGCGCCCTTGGACGACGCGTACGCCGTCTGCGGCAGCGCGGGATTGAACATCGCCTGCGTGCCAACCAGCACGACCGAGCCGCCGTTCTTGGACAGCTCGGGCAGCGCCGCCTGAGTGAGCCGCATGGCGGCAATCACGTTGAAGTCGAAGACGTCCTTCCAGGCATCGAGGTCTGCGCCTTCGAGGCCGCCGAAGACGGCATCCTTCGCCGCGACGATCGAGATCGCGTCGACCGAACCGAACTTGTCCGCGGCGACCTTGATGAGGTTGTCGCAGTCGGCCTGCTCGGCCATGTCGGTGACGGCATAGGCGACGCGCTCGCCGGTGGGATCGATCTCCTCGGCGGTGGCCTTCAGGTTCGCTTCGGTGCGGGCTCCGAGCACGACATTGGCCCCGTCACGACTGGCCGCAAGGGCGACCTCGCGTCCGAGCCCGGTGCCGACACCGGCCACGACGATCGTCTTGCCCTCGAGTAACTGCGCCATTCTCGAACACTCCTGATTGACCACTGACAACGTCGCCATAACGTAACGCGCCGTCACGATAAGGTCAACGGCCCTGCTCAGCGGCTTCGGCATCCCGCACGGCGTGCACCGGTTTCACACAGTGAACGGAGGATTTGTTGCGTTAGACGGAGTGAACGCTTCCGTTCACTCCGCTGAGCGCAACTGAACTTCCGTTCACAACTTGCGCCCCGTCCCACATAGTGAACGGCGATTGCGGATCAGAAATCAGCGCCCCGGCACGCCCAGGATCGGCAGGGACAGCGCGCAGGCAGTCGGCTGGTTCCGCCCCGGATCGAGGGCGTCGAGGACGATCGACGCCGTCGTCGGCGAGTACGGCAACTGGTAGTGGTCGGAATAGTCGGTCGCGCAACGGTCTTGGACGACGACATTCGTGACGTTGGCGCCGTCGAGCATGCCCGTTGTGTACGGCGTCGCGTTCTCGTCGTACCGCGTCATGATGTTGGTGAACCTGACCCCCGGCGCGGAGTCGCCATGCGCGGCGAGGTCGGTGAGGAATCGCGATCCGGCGATCATGTCTCCGCACGCACCGCAGAAGTCGCCCAGGGCCGGTGCCACCGGCGAGGCATACGCAAGGTTGATGAGCGGCGCGAGACCCCACTGCGTCGTGCCGCGGTAGAGCGGGGCGATACCGATGTAACTGTCCACTTTCGACGTGCCGTCGAGGCGGGTCAGGTGGTAGAACGGCATGGTGCCGCCTTCGGAGTGGCCGATCAAATCGATTTTCCGCGAACCGGTTTCGGCGAGAAGGTCATCGACGTACCGCGCAAACTCGCGTGCTGCAGGGACCACCGAGGCGATTCCGCCGAAGTCGCCCGACCACGAGGTGTGGCCGTAGTCGAACAGGTAAACGCAGTAGCCCTCGTCGCGCAGCTGGGGGGCGAGCGCCTGCCAGGTCGTCGCGGAGTTCGCGATGAAACCGGGCAGCAGCACCACCGGGTCGGCCTTTCCGGGCGCCGGCGTGCAATCGGTTTCGGCCGGCACGTCGGCCAGGGTGAGGCCGTGCAGGTAGCTGTACGGATAGTCGGGCACATCGGCTGCCGCCGGACCGGTGGAAGCCATTACCGCGGCGACTGCGAGTCCCGCCATGAGCACTGCTCGAACCTGCATTTCCCCACCTCGTCATCGACTTCGGGATTAATGACCGACCGGTCGGTCATTTACTCGGGTGACAGTACACTCGCACTCGCAACGACGGAAGGGTGAGACCGTGGCACGTCCCGCAGGCCCCGGGCGCAAGGCGCTGATCGAGGCCGGCTTCACGCTCGCGGAGGAGCAGGGCATCGGCGGGTTGTCGGTGAATGCGGTCACCTCGACGGCCTCGATGGCCAAGGGCAGCTTCTATCAGCACTTTCCCGACCGCCGTAGCTACCTCATCGAGTTGCACCGCCACTATCACGACGAACTCGAGGCGACGGTGCTCGCCGCGGTCGACGGCCTCGATCCCGGCATGGCACGGCTGCGAGCCGGTCTGCCCGCGTTCCTGGACGGCTGCCTGCGCACGCGCGGCACGAAAGCGCTACTTGCCCAGGCGCGTTCGGAAACCGATCTCGGCGAGGAAGTGAGCATTCGCAACGCGCGCTTCGCCGCACTGATCGAGCAGGACCTCGCGGCGATCGGCTGGGACCCCGCCGCTCCGGTCGCGGCACTCGCGGTTGCCATGGCCGCCGACATCAGCTTCCACGAACTGCGCGACCGACGCCCCCTGGAGGATCTGCGCGGCGCACTGCTGGCGATCGTGGAGAACCCGGTGTCGCTCGGCGCCTACCCTCGCGCGCTCTAACGTGACGCCCCGTAACGGATACGCAATTCCGCACGGCTACCATCGCGGGCATGTCCTCCCCCGCCGATGAACGATCGGGCCGAGCACCCGCACGGTCGGGTCCGGCGCGCGGGCGTCCGCGCAGCCGCGCGATCGATGACGCCGCGCTCGCCGCGGCACGCGAGTTGCTCGCCGAGGTCGGCTGGGACCAGACCACCATGGTCGCCATTGCCGAGCGGGCCGGCGTCGGCAAGCCGGCGCTCTATCGCCGCTGGCCGTCCAAGACCCACCTCGTGTTCGAGGCGGTCTTCGGCTGGATGGACGCCTACGCTCCGACCGCAGAGGCGACCGACCTCGACGATTGGATCCGCCGCGGGTTCACCTACACGCTCGATCTGTTCGCCAAACCCGAGGTTCGCGCGGCACTTCCGGGCCTGATTGCCGCGCTGCGCGACCACACCGATCTCCGCGTCTCGCTGTGGCGCGAGTTCGGCAGCCCGGGCCTGGTGATGCTGGCCGATGAGCTGCGTCGCGACGGCGCCAACGAGGACGAGGCGCGCCGGGACGCGGCCTCACTCCTCACGATCATCATCGGGTCGAGCATGCTCGTGCAGCTCCTCGGCGACGGGACGAACAATCCCGAGATCGCCGAGCGGCTAACCGAGATGATCGACCCGCGCGCCGGCCGAAATAGCAGCTAGCTCAGACCGCCCCCGCCGTGGACAGAATCCACGCGAACTCGAACGCCACTTCCTTCCACTTCGCATAGCGCCCACTGACGCCGCCGTGGCCGGCACTCATCTCGGTCTTGAGCAGCAGCTGCGAATCGCCGGTCTTGGTCGCCCGCAGTCGCGCAACCCATTTCGCCGGTTCGACGTAGAGCACCCGGGTGTCGTTGATGCTCGTGATCGCCAGGATCGCCGGGTAGTCCTTCGCCTCGACATTCTCGTACGGGCTGTAGGACTTCATGTACTCGTAGACCTCTTTGTCCGCCAGGGGATTTCCCCACTCGTCCCACTCGATGACGGTGAGTGGGAGCGACGGATCGAGGATCGAGGTCAGCGGATCGACGAACGGCACGTTCGCATCGATACCGGCGAACAGCTCGGGCGCGAGGTTGGCCACCGCGCCCATCAACAGACCACCCGCGCTACCGCCGTCGGCGACCATCTGCTGCGGGGTCGTGACGCCGGTATCCACGAGATGCCGTGCGCAGTCGACGAAGTCGGTGAAGGTGTTCTTCTTGGTGAGCGTCTTGCCATTCTCGTACCAGAGCCGGCCCATCTCGCCGCCGCCGCGCACATGCGCCACCGCGAAGATCATGCCCCGGTCGAGGAGTGACAGACGTGCGACCGAGAAGGAGGGATCGGTGCTGGATTCGTACGATCCGTAGCCGTACAGCAGGAGTGGCGCCGGCTCGGTGATGTCCTTGCGCTTCGTGATCGAGATCGGAATCTGTGTGCCGTCGGCCGCCGTCGCCCAGGCGCGGTGCTGCTCGTACTCGCCAGGATCGAACTCGCCGAGCACAGGCTGTTCCTTGCGCAGCAACATCTCTCCGGTCGCGAGGACGTAGTCGAACACCCGAGCCGGAGTAATGAACGAGCCCATGCCGAAGCGCAGCGTGGGCTGCACCCACTCTGGGTTCGATCCACCGCCCACCGTGAACAGCTCGAGATCGAAGTCGAGTTCGCTCCGCTCGCCGTAACCGGTTTCGGTCAGCGGCCAGATCGCCAGGCGCGGCAATGCTTCTCGCCGATAGCTGAGCACGAGATGGTCCGAGAACGCGTCGACGTCCTCCAGCCGGACATCGTCGTGATGCCCGATCAGGATGTTCATTTCCGACGGATTGTCGATCGGAGCCTCGGCCAGGACGAAGTTCTCGGCCTTCACGCCGTCGACAACGTCGTTGTGCATGATGAGGAATCGATCCTCACCCGCGATCACGGCGTGCTCGGCGGAATACTCCACGCCTTCGCGCCGCGGGAGGATGACCCTGAATTCGCCTTCCGGATTGGAAGATTCGAGCATCCAGCCTTCGGTGGTGATCTTCGAGCCCAGCCAGATCATGAGGTACTTCTCCGAACGCGTCGAACCCACGCCCACCCAGTACCGCTCATCCGGCTCATGGAACACCTGCGTGTCGGCCGTCCGCTCGGTGCCGAGCTTGTGCCGCCATACCGTGTCCGGCCGCCACGACTCGTCCACCGTCAGATAGAAGACATGCTGGTGGTCGATGGCCCACGTGGCGCCCGGTGCGGTGCCCGTGATTTCGTCGGGCAGCAATTCGCCCGTGCGCAGATCCTTGAAGCGCATCGTGTAGCGCTCGTCGCCCTTGACGTCGGTCGAGTACGCCAGCAGCGTCCCGTCGTGACTGATCGAGAACGCGCCGAGCGCGAAGAAGTCATGCCCCTCGGCCAGCTCGTTGCTGTCGAGCAGGATCTGCTCACCGGGGATATCGGCATCGACGGACAGCACCGGCGGATTCCAGTCGTCCGGGCCGTCGATCGGGCAGCGGCAGCTCACGCCGTACTGCTTGCCCTCGAAGCTGCGGGCGTAGTACCAGAACTCGCCCATCCGGGTCGGGACCGAGAGGTCGGTCTCCTTCGTCCGTGACTTGATCTCGTTGAAGATCTTGTCCTGCAGCGGCTTCAGATGCTCCGTCTGCGCCTCGGTGTAGGCGTTCTCGGCCTCGAGGTAGGCGATGACCTCGGCGTCGTCCTTGTCCCGCAGCCACTCGTACTGGTCGATCACGACATCGCCGTGATGCACGCGCTCGGTGGGCACTGTTTTGGCCACCGGCGGGGTCACAACGGTGGTGGTCTCGGTATCGGGCTCGACTGCCATGGCGACCACCGTAGTCGTCGCCATTTTGTACCGCGTTGTTAGCTAACCCAGTCGTCGAAGGACAGTCCGGAGATTCGCTCGTAGGCCTCGATGTAGCGGGCCCGGGTGGCCGCAACCACATCGTCCGGCAGCGCCGGCGGGAGCGTATCGGATGCGCGGTCCCAGCCCGACTCGGGAGAGGTGAGCCAGTCGCGCACGTACTGCTTGTCGAAGCTCGGCTGCGTGCGTCCGGCCTCGTAGCTGTCCGCGGGCCAGTAGCGCGATGAATCCGGGGTCAGCACCTCGTCGGCAATGACCAGCCGGCCGCTGGGATCGACGCCGAACTCGAATTTCGTATCCGCGAGGATGATGCCCCGCTCCTCGGCCAGCATCACCGCACGCGAGTAGATGTCGATGGTGTCCTCGCGCAGCTTGACCGCGAGATCCTGACCGACACGGTCCACAACGTCGTCGAAGGAGATGTTCTCGTCGTGCTCGCCGATCTCGGCCTTCGCGGCGGGCGTGAAGATCGGCTCGGGCAGGCGGCTCGACTCGACGAGGCCCTCGGGCAGCGCGACGCCGCACACCGCTCCGGTGCGCTGGTAATCGGCAAGTCCGGAACCGGTGAGGTAGCCACGCGCGACGCACTCGATCGGCAGCATCTTCAGGCGCTTCACGACCATCGCGCGGCCCAGGACCTCGGCGGGGATGCGCTCGTCCTCGGCGGGTCCGGCGAGATGATTGGGGACCGCGAGCTTGCGGAAGAAGTAGAAGCTCATCGCGGTGAGGATGCGGCCCTTGTCCGGGATCTCGGTGCTCAACACGTGGTCATACGCGGAGATCCGGTCCGATGCGACGAGCAGCATGTGCTCGTCGTCGATGCCATACAGGTCGCGGACTTTGCCGCCGGCCAGGTACTCATACGAGGAAAGGGATGGGCGCACGTTTGCTCACCCTACGGGCAGGGGCAGTGTGATGTGGCTCCCGTACTCCGTCGGTTTGCGATCGGACGTCGGCGATAGTGTGCAGAAGTGACCGAGCAGATCGTGGACCGCCGCTCCATCGGCCTTCGTTCCGACCGCGGTCCGGTCCTGCTCGCGCTGATGCTGTCGACCTCGCTAGTCGCGCTCGACTCCACGATCATCGCCACAGCGGTGCTCACAATCGTCGGCGACCTCGGCGGGTTCACCCAGTTCCCCTGGCTGTTCTCCATCTACCTGCTCGCGCAGGCGGTGTCGGTGCCGATCTACGGCAAGCTCGCCGACACTTTCGGCCGCAAGCCCGTAATTCTTTGGGGCATAGGCGTTTTCCTGCTCGGCTCAATACTGTGCGGGCTTGCGACGAGCATGATCGCGCTGATCGCATTCCGGGCGGTCCAGGGCCTCGGAGCCGGGGCGGTGCAGCCGATGTCGATCACTATCGCGGGCGATATCTACACCGTCGCCGAACGCGCGAAGGCCCAGGGCTATCTGGCCAGCGTCTGGGCGATCTCGGCCGTCCTCGGACCGACCCTCGGTGGTGTGTTCTCGGAATACCTGTCCTGGCGGTGGATCTTCTTCATCAACATCCCGCTGTGCGTGCTCGCCGCGTGGATGCTCTTTCGCAATCTGCACGAGGAACGACCGGCCACCACCAAACCGGAGATCGACTATCTGGGCACAGTGCTGCTCACCATCGGCGCGGGTGCGGTCATTCTGGGTCTGCTCGAAGGCGGGCACGCGTGGGCGTGGAATTCGCCCGCCAGTTACACCGTGCTCGGCGGTGGCGCGATCCTGCTCATCGCGTTCGGTTTCGCCGAGCGCCGCGCCGCCAACCCGATCCTGCCGCTGTGGCTGTTCACGCGACGCGTTCTGGTTGCAAGTTGCCTCGTCGCGGTTTTGGTCGGCGCGATTGTGCTCGCCCTGACGTCCTACGTGCCGACGTTCGTACAGGGTGCGCTCGGCACCAGCGCGATCGTGGCAGGTTTCGCGGTAGCGGCGTTGACCCTCGGATGGCCGCTGACCGCCTCGCTGTCCGGCCGCGTCTACCTGCGCCTGGGCTTCCGCGCGACCGGGGTCATCGGCAGCGTCCTCGTGACCGTGGGCGCGCTGTTGACCACACTCATCACCGAGGGCTCCGAGATCTGGTACGTGGCGGCGTGTTGCTTCATCATCGGCGCCGGGATGGGCCTGGTCGCGAGCCCGACTCTGATCGCCGCGCAATCGAGCGTCGACTGGGCCGAACGCGGCGTCGTGACCTCAACGAACATGTTCACCCGGTCGATCGGCAGCGCCGTGGGTGTTGCCGCGTTCGGCGCGATCGTCAACTCGCACATCGGCCGCGTCGATCAGCCCACGCCCGAGCAGTTGGCGGACGCCATCCACCCGGTATTCGTGGTCATCGCCGTCGCGTCCGTGTTCATGATCGCGGCGGCCGCGATGATGCCGAAACGCTCCGCGTCCTGATCAGCTGCGTTCGAGCGTGCCGCGAATCGACGACGCCAGGTAGTCGAGGTCCGCGCGATGCGGGCTGGTCGGTCGGCCGCGCAGCCCGAAGCCGTCGCCCGAGGTCCGCGGGATCACGTGCAGATGGACGTGAAATACCTCCTGACCGGCGGCGATGCCGTCGGCCAGGAAGAAGTTGACGCCGTCCGCCGCGACCTCGCTGTCCCGCAGGGCGGCAGCAAGGCGCTGCCCGACCTGGAACAGCTTCGCGCCGATCTCCGGATCGAGCTCGGCGAGGTTCCGTGCGGGCTGCTTCGGAATCACGAGCACGTGGCCGGGCGTGAAGGGCCGGATGTCCATGAACGCGACCACGTCGTCGTCCTCGAACACCCGGCTCGCGGGTGCACGACCGGCGACGATGTCGCTGAAAATGCTGTACGGATCCACGGTTACAGGATCGGCGAGGGCGCGTACTTGGCCGCCTCGGGATACTGCTGCACGAGCTTGTCCACGGCCTCGACAACCGCGTTGACCTGCGCATCGGCCGCGCCAATGAACGCGGACTTGTCCGCCAGCGCGGCATCGAGCGCCGCCCGGTCCAGCGGGAGCCGGTCGTCGGCGGCGAGCCGATCGAGCAGATCGGGCTCGCGGCCCTGCTCGCGCATCGCGAGCGCGACTGCGACGGCGTGCTCCTTGATGACCTCGTGTGCCGTCTCGCGACCGACCCCGACGCGGACCGCGGCCATCAGGATCCGGGTGGTGGCGAGGAACGGCAGGTAGCGGTTGAGTTCACGCTCGATCACCGCCGGGTATGCACCGAACTCGGCGAGCACCGTGAGGAAGGTTTCCATCAGGCCGTCGATGGCGAAGAACGCATCCGGCAGAGCCACGCGGCGAACCACCGAGCAGAAAACGTCGCCCTCGTTCCACTGCGCTCCGGCGAGCTCGCCGGCCATCGAGGCGTAGCCGCGCAGCACGACCTGCAGTCCGTTGACGCGCTCGCACGAGCGGGTGTTCATCTTGTGCGGCATCGCCGACGAGCCCACCTGGCCCGGCTGGAAACCCTCGGTGACCAGCTCGTGTCCGGCCATCAGGCGAATGGTGTGCGCGAGCGACGACGGGCCTGCGCCCACCTGGACCAGGGCGGCGATCGCGTCGAAGTCGAGCGAGCGGGGGTACACCTGGCCAACGCTCGTGAAGACGTGCGCGAAGCCGAGGTGTTCGGCCACCTTGCGCTCGAGTGCGTCGAGCTTGGCGGCGTCACCGCCCAGCAGGTCCAGCATGTCCTGCGCGGTGCCCATCGGGCCTTTGATGCCGCGCAGCGGATAGCGATCGATCAGCTCACGCAGCCGGGTGAGTGCCACGAGGAGCTCGTCCGCGGCCGACGCGAAGCGCTTGCCGAGCGTCGTGGCCTGCGCTGCGACGTTGTGCGAACGGCCGGCCATCACCGCGCCCTGGTACTGCGCGGCCCGCTCGGCGAGCCGCGCGGCGATCGCGACACCGTGCGAGTGCACATGCTCGAGCGAGCGCAGCACCTGCAGCTGCTCGACGTTCTCGGTGAGGTCGCGGCTGGTCATGCCCTTGTGCACGTGCTCGTGGCCGGCGAGATCGTTGAACTCCTCGATACGCGCCTTCACATCGTGCCTGGTGACGCGCTCGCGCTCGGCGATCGAGGCGAGGTCAACCTTGTCGAGCACACGCTCGTAATCGGCGATGACGTCCTGCGAAACCGCAGCGTCGGTGCCGAGATCGGCCTGCGCGCGCAGCACCTCGAGCCACAGCTGCCGCTCGAGCACGATTTTGTACTCGGGCGACCACAAACGGGTCAGCTCGGGGCTGGCGTACCGCGTGGCGAGGACGTTCGGGACGCGGATAGGGCTGGCATTCTCGGCGCTCACGGCTCTCCAGTCTACGGAGACCTCGGCCGCTAACTGTCGGAGGACGGCGCGACGATATCGATGACCTCCAGCAATGCCCCGCGCGCCACCTTGCGCGGATCGGGGTCGATCTCGGTGAGGGCCCCCACCAGCGCGCCGTCGACAACCGCGGCGAGCCGTCGCAGCTGTTCGGACCGGACCTGGCGGCCGGAACGGCGCAAAACATCGGCCAGCACATCGTCGTATTGACTGCGCAACTGCAGCTGCGCATCGCGCAGTTCGGGCCGCCGCGCCGAGACGAGCTGCCGTTCGTATCGCGAGATCAGCCGATCGCGCTCGGGCTCGCCGTCCCCATTGCTAACCATCAAGTCGAGGATGAGGTCCACCGTCGACTCGGCACCGCGTCGGCGATGGGTCACACCGTCGAGCCGCAGGCGCATGCCGTCGAGTTCGCTCGATCCGTTGAATTCGACTGCGGCCACGATCAAATCGTCGAGTGACTCGAAGTAGTACGTGGTCGCGGCGAGTGGCAGATCCGCGCGCGTCGCGACCGCGCGGTGCCGCACCGCATCGAATCCGCCTTCTCGCATCAGTTCGGCCGCGGCTGCGACCAGTGCCCGTCTACGACGCTCACCTTTAGGTGTTGCCGCGGTGGTCACTTTCTCATCGTGCCAGCACGCGCACATGCCCACACCGGAATCGGGAATGTTATTGATAGTGCGACTATTTCGTTGCAATCCGCCGCCGCACATCGATTTGCCAAATTAGAATTTGCGCAAGCGGTCGAGCGCCTCTTCGATATCAGCGGTCGCGCCGGCGAACGAAAATCTAACTGTCCGAACACCATTCACGGTGTCGAAGTCGATACCGGGTGCCAGCGCGACCCCGGTTTCGGCAAGCACGCGACGGCACCATTCCGTACTGTCGTCGGTCAACTGCCCAATATTGGCGTAGGCATAAAACGCACCGTCCGCGGGCGCCAGGTCACCCATACCGATTTCGGGCAAACCATCCAGAAGAACTTCCCGGTTCAGGGCATAGCGACGCACATGCGAGTCGAGTTCGGCCTTTGCCTCATCGGTGAACGCGGCGATCGCGGCGTACTGGGAAATGGCGGGCGGGCACACCGTCATGTTCGATGCCAGCCGCTGCAATGCGCGGCGCAATCCCGGCGGCACGAGCATCCAGCCGAGCCGCCAGCCGGTCATCGAGAAGTACTTCGACACCGACCCGATGACGACGGCCTCGCGCGAGGTTTCCCACGCGCACGCCGTGGCCTGCTCACCGAACACGATGCCGTGATAGATCTCGTCCGAAATCAGCAACGTGCCGTGCTCATCGCACCAACGAGCCAGCGCCGCGAGTTCCTCCGGGTCGATGATCGTGCCGGTCGGATTCGCCGGGCTCGCGACGATCAAACCGGCGGGTGGGGTGGGCAGCGCATCGAGCATCGCCACAGTCGGCTGGAATCGGGTCTCCGGGCCGCAATCGAGCTCCACCACATTGCAGCCCAGGGCGGTCAGGGTGTTGCGGTACGCGGGATACCCCGGCCGGGCGACGACGACCGTGTCGCCCTGGTCGAACGCGGCCAGAAAGATCAATGTGAACGCGCCCGACGAACCCGTGGTCACGACCACGTCCTCGGCATCGACCGCGATACCGGTGGTGGCGTGGTGATGAGCCGCGATCGCTGCGCGCAGCGGTTCGATGCCAAACGTCTCCGTGTAGCCGAGCAACTCCGAGTCCAATGCCGCCTTCGTGGCCCGCAGCACCGGTGCCGGTGCCGGGGTGGATGGCTGACCCGCAGCGAGCGAAAGCACATCGCCATGGGTCCGGCCGCGTTCGGTCGCCGCCTTCCACACATCCATCACATGGAACGGCTCGACCCTGGACCGATCAGACTCACTGCGCACGCGGTCGACGGTAGCGCCTGGTCTCGCCGCTCTTCCACACGCACTAACACCCACACATTCAGGAACGATGTGTATGGTCGCGAGTACTTTGCTCCGCCGTCATCGGAGCGAGCGGCACGGACAGCGGAGGGCCTGGGTTGGTGCGCCGACGCGTTGTATACGCGGTGATAGCTGCTGTCGCGCTGGTGTTCGTTGCCGCCGACACCCTGCCGAATGGGCTGGCATTCCGAAACGCGGCGAGCACCAAGGTGCTCGGCATGGGTCAGGAACAGCAAGTGCTGATGACGCCGCGGTCCACGTCGAACTACGTGCATCAGATCGCCAAGGGCGAGCGCATCCGCGAGCAGCACGTCGTGGAGTTCGCCGCGCGGCAGACCCTCGAACGCGCCAAGCGGGAGGCGGCTGCGGCCGTCGCCGGCGAATGGCAGCCGTGGATGGGTGGTTCCGGCGGCGGAATCTCCGTGCTCCCCGGTGTTGGCGGATACACCCTGCCCGCGCGCGGCACGTTCTCCTCGGGCTTCGGCCCGCGCTGGGGCACGGTGCATCAGGGCATCGATATCTCCGCCCCGATTGGCAGCCCGATCTACGCGGCGGCGGCAGGCACGGTGATCGACGCCGGGCCGGCGCAGGGGTTCGGGCTCTGGGTGCGCATCCGGCACGACGACGGCAGCATCACCGTGTACGGGCACATGTACGACTTCTTCGTTTCCGTCGGCGAGCGAGTCCCGGCCGGAATGCAGATAGCCCGCGTCGGCAACCGCGGCGACTCCACCGGCCCGCACCTGCACTTCGAGGTCATCATGAACGGCCGGCACGTCGACCCGGTCCGCTGGCTCGCGCTGCACGGGGTTGGGATCAACTAGCGGGAGTCCGGGCGAAGTTTGCACCCGGGAGGAAGTTGCACCCGTTTGCGCCCGCTTCCCGAGTGCAAATTGTGTAAATGGGGGCGAAGCTTCGCACCCACGAACATGTTTTACACCCGTTTGCGCCCGTTTGGGCGTGCGCTGTGGGCTAAACGGTGATTCGGCCCAGCACCGCGGCGAGGCCGATGTCGGTGCGAAAGTGGCTGCCGGGCAACTTGATTGCGGCCAGGCGCTGGTACGCCTCGTCGCGCGCTGCCAACAGATCCGCGCCGGTGCCGATAACACTGAGCACCCGGCCGCCGGCGGATACGATCGCGCCGTCATCTCGGCGGGCGGTGCCGGCGTGCAGGACACCCTCGGCGTCCGAGCCACTGATCACGTCGCCCGTGCGGGGCGTGCCCGGGTAGTTCTCGGCGGCGATCACCACGGCCACCGCGGCACCATCGCGCCAACGAAGGGCGGGCTGGTCGGCGAGTGTGCCGGTCGCGGTCGCGTGCAGCAGTTCGCCGAGCGGGCTCTCGAGCAGAGCAAGCACGGCCTGAGTCTCGGGGTCGCCGAAGCGGCAGTTGAACTCCACCACCGCAGGCCCTTCCTTGCCGATCGCGAGCCCGGCGTAGAGCAATCCACTGAACCCGCTCCCCCGGCGGACCAGCTCGGCGGCGACAGGTGCGACGACCTCGTCGACGATGCGCTCGACGCTTCCCTCGGGCAGCCACGGCAGCGGCGTGTAGGCACCCATGCCGCCGGTGTTGGGCCCGGCGTCGTTGTCGCCGACGCGCTTGTGGTCCTGCGCGGGCAGCAGCGGCACGACGGTCTCGCCGTCGACCAGGCAGAACAGTGAGACCTCGGGGCCATCGAGGAACGACTCGAGCAGCACCGGATGGCCGTTCTCCAGCAGCTCGGCGGCGTGATCGCGGGCGGCAGCGCGGTCGGTGGTGACCACGACGCCCTTGCCTGCGGCCAGGCCGTCGTCCTTGACCACCCAGTTCGGCCCGAATCGGTCGAGCGCGGAATCGAGCTTGGCCGGGTTGTCCACGATCTCGCTGTGCGCGGTGCGCACGCCCGCGGCGGCCATGACGTCCTTGGCGAACGCCTTCGAGCCCTCGATGCGGGCCGCGTCCGCGGACGGACCGAAGCACGCGATCCCGGCGGCGCGCAGCGCGTCGGCCACGCCGAGCACCAGCGGCACCTCGGGACCGACCACCACGAGGTCGGCGCCGACCTCCTTGGCGAGTTCGACCACCGCCGGGCCATGCGAGGCGTCGACCTCGCGCACCGTCGCGACGGCCGCGATCCCGGCATTGCCGGGCGCACAAAACAGCTCGGTGACCCCCGGGTCGCTCGCGAGGGCGAGCAGCAGGGCATGTTCACGGGCTCCGGATCCAATGACGAGTACGCGCACGCTGTGAGGATACGGAATACCGTTCGACCTCGATGTATCCACCTGCAGAAAGCCGACCGCCCCCGCGGAATGCGGGGGCGGTCGGTTCGAACTCGATCAGGAAGTCGGCGCGGTCAGGTCGTAGACCGTCGCCCCGCCTACCGCCTTCGCGGTGAAGTTGTCCTGCACCCACTGCGAGATATCGGACGAGTGGCCCTCGCGTCCGCCGGGTCCACCGCCACCACCGATGAAGTAGTGGATCTCGCCCGCGGCGACGTACTGCTTGAACTCATCGAGCGTCGGCGATGGGTCGGTTCCGTTGAACCCACCGATCGGCATGACCGGCTCCTCGGTAGCGAGCTGGTATCCGGACGCGTTCTGCGAACCGATCGCCGCCGCGACCCAGGTGAAGGAGTCGGCATCGTCCTCGAGCAGAGCGATCATTTCCTCGCTCGGGTTGCTGCCATTCAGCAATCCCCCGGGACCGCCCTGGCCCATGCCACCGTCCTGGCGCTGGCCGATTGGGGGCGTCATTCCCCGGCCCTGAGGCATCCCGCCCGGGCCGCCCGGCATCATGCCGCCGGGTCCACCCGGCATCTGACCGGCACCGTCGGACTGCGCGCCCGGCATGCCGGGCATGCCGTTCGGCGCCCCGCCGTCCCGCATGCCGTCGCGATGCCCGCCCATCCCACCGGGACCGAACCCGGTATTGGGGCCGGCAGAAACGATCGAGCCGGTGTGCGGCGTCGAGATGGTGTCCGCCGCATACGCGACCGGCCCAGCGAGGCCGGCGATCATCGCGGCGCCGATGGTGACGAGTGCGACGCGACCGGAAGCTAACTTGGGCAGCGCGAGGAGCACCGCCGCAAGGATCGTGGCAAGCAGTACGACCCAGCGCACCCACGGCACGAAATCGGTTGTGCGCGAGAGCAGAACCCACGATGTGACACCGGTCAGCGCGACTGTTGCGGCAAGCGACAACCGCACCCAAAGCTTTTCGCGCTGCTTCCAGGCGAGTACCGACCCGGCGCCGACCAGTGCGGCAATCGCTGGCGCGAGTGCCACCGTGTAGTACGCGTGGAAGATTCCGGCCATGAAGCTGAACGTCAGTCCGGTAACGAGAAGCCAACCGCCCCAGACGATCAGCGAGGCACGCTTGAGGTCGGTCCGCGGCGCGCGGCCACGCAGCACAAGCCCGAGCACCAGCAGGGCAAGCGCGGCCGGGATGAGCCAGGCGATCTGACCGCCCTGCGAGGCGTCGAACATCCGGCCGACGCCGGTCTCCCCCCACATACCTCCGCCGGGACCCCCGCCACCTGGGAAGCCGCCACCATCGGCCGCACCCTGCGCAAGCGCCTCGCCGCCGCCACCGGGGACGACGCTGCCGCGCTCATTGCCGCTGAGCCGGCCGAGGCCGTTGTAGCCGAGGGTCAGTTCCAGGATCGAATTATCTTGCGAGCCACCGATCCACGGCCGCGACGACGCGGGCCACAGTTCGACAATCGCCAGCCACAAACCCGCCGATACGACCACGGCAGCCAGCGCCGCGAATAGCTGCGCGATGCGCTTGCCCAGCTTGGGCGGCCCGGCAATCAGATAGGTCAGCGCCAGCGGCGGCACGACCAGCATCACCTGGAGTTGCTTGGTGAGGAATCCGAATCCGACGAAAACACCGGTCAGTACGAGCCAGCGCCAGCGGCCATCGGAAACTGCGCGCAGCATCGCCCACACCGCGGCGATCATCAGGAACACCAGCAGCGCATCGGGATTGTTGAAGCGGAACATCAGCACCGCGACCGGCGTGAGGGCCAGCACCAGACCGGCGAGCAGGCCGGCGGCCGCGCCGAAGTAGCGACGTACGGTCGCCCACAGCAGGGCTACCGAGCCGACGCCGAGCAGTGCCTGCGGCACCAGGATGCTCCAGCTACTCA
>NZ_LRRB01000119.1 GCF_001646865.1 Aldersonia kunmingensis
AATCGTCCGGTAAACGGGATCCACGCCGGTGAGCCTATCCGTTGCACGTTCCGGGCTCGAATGCTGGAGCACTCCGATCTGGCGTTCCCAGTTGCGCGCCCGATGGTGTTCAGCGGGTCAACGTAAAGTAGGCGCCTGGTTCGCAGGGCAGTCGAATAAGGAGCCGAACACCACCATGCAGGTCACCAGCGTCGGGCACGCCGGATTTCATATCCAGACCTCGGCGGGATCGATTCTGTGCGACCCCTGGGTGACGCCGGCCTACTTCGGCTCGTGGTTCCCGTTCCCGGACAACACCGGGCTCAACTGGGACGCACTCGGCGACTGCGACTACCTCTACGTCTCCCACCTGCACAAGGACCACTTCGACCCGGCCACGCTGGCGAAGTACGTCAACAAGGACGCCACGGTCCTGCTCCCCGACTACCCGGTTCCGGACCTGCGCCGCGAGCTCGAGGCGCTCGGATTCCACAACTTCTTCGAGACCGAGGACTCGGTCAAGCACCGCGTTTCCGGCAAGCACGGCGACCTCGACGTCATGATCGTCGCCCTGCGCGCGCCGGCCGACGGCCCGATCGGCGACTCCGGCCTGATCGTGTCGGATGGCGAGACCACATGCTTCAACATGAACGACTCGCGGCCGATGGACATGGACGTCGTCCACGACGCGTTCGGGCAGCTCGACATCCACCTCGTGCAGTTCTCCGGCGCGATCTGGTACCCGATGGTCTACGACATCCCCGAGCGCAGCAAAACCGTGTTCGGCAAGCAGAAGCGGCAGCGCGGCATGGACCGGGCACGCAGCTACATCGAGCAGGTGAACGCCACCTGGGTGGTGCCCTCGGCCGGCCCGCCGGTGTTCCTCGACGCCGACCTGCGCGCCCACAACGACGACCGCGGCGACGAAGGCAACATCTTCCCGGACCAGATCGTGTTCCTCGAGCAGATGCGGATCCACGGCGCCGACAACGGGCTACTGATGATCCCCGGTTCGGTGGCCGACCTGAGCGGCGGCGAACTATCGCTCACGCATCCGATCCCCGAGGCCGAAGTCAAGGCGATCTTCGCCAACAAGGCCGAGTACATCGAGGACATGGCGCGCCGACTCGCGCCGGTTCTCGAGGCGGAGAAGGCGAGCTGGGCCCCGGCGACCGGTGAACCGCTGCTCGGCGGGCTGCGCGATCTGTTCGAGCCGCTCATGCGGCAGAGCGATCTCATCTGCGACGGCATCGGATACCCGGTGGCGCTCGAGATGGGCGACGAGACCGTGGTGCTCGACTTCCCCGCGCGCACCGTGCGCGAGCCGGCCGCCGACGACAAGAAGTACCGCTACGGCTTCCGCATCGCACCCGAACTCGTGCGAACCGTGCTGCGCGACAACGAACCCGACTGGGTGAACAGCATCTTCCTGTCCACCCGGTTCGAGGCCTGGCGCATCGGCGGCTACAACGAGTTCCTCTACACCTTCTTCAAATGCCTTACCGACGAGCGCATCGCCTACGCCGACGGCTGGTTCGCCGAGGCCCACGACGACACGGCCTCCATCGAGGTCGCCGGCTGGGAAGTGCAGCGCCGCTGCCCGCACCTCAAAGCCGACCTGACGAAGTTCGGCGTGATCGAGGGCGAACGTCTCACCTGCAACCTGCACGGCTGGGAATGGGACCTGCCCAGCGGGCGCTGCCTCACCTCGAAGGGACACGAGCTCCGTACGCGGAAGCTCTGATCAGTCCAGTCGGTCCGGGAGGACCGGGGTGATGATGTCGAGGATCTTGCGGGCTTCGGTGCAGGCTTGATCGATCGTGGTGACCTCATCGGGGTGCGTGCCCGCGAGCTGCGGCAGGTAGGGCACATTGATCTGCAAGGCACCCGGCTCGACGTCGATCGTGACGACGCACATCGGCGTTGCAGCCGCGCTATTCGCAACCGACACATCCCTTCCGGCGACGGCCAAATGCTCACGCTCGACAAGCTTTCCGTGGGCCAGGACGTCGCCATACTGGGCGCTCACCACGGATATTCCTGCTGCATAGCCCGGCTCACGATGTTGAAACTCGCAGGAGAGTTCGGGCCACGACACGTTCATTGCGTATCGGTTCGTGGGCCCCGGATAATCGGCGGCAGTCATCGCATCAGTGAAATGCACACACGGGTCCAGACTGACCGCTGCTGTCGTTGATGTATCGGCACCGCCGGTCCCGCAGCCGGATAGCAGGACAACAAACGTCGCGCATGTGCCGAATCCGGCTGCACTGCGAATAGGGCGGCGAAGAGAAGTCATTCGAGTCCAATCGAGTTGAAGCGGCGCAGGACCCTAGGGTCACGCGCTCAGCAGTCCGAAGCGCTGATCAGTCGAGGCGGTCCGGGAGGACCGGGGTGATGATGTCGAGGATCTTGTGAACCTCGGCGCAGGCTTGGTCGATCGTGGTGAGCGCATCCGGCTGGGTGTACTCGTTGCGCGGCGTATAGCCGACGCGGACCTGCAAAGTCCCGGGCGAAATATTGATACTTCCCATGCACAGATTTGTGGTCGCGGAGGCATCCCCGACCGAAGCGTCCCGTCCGGCCAGCGAAAGCTGTTCTCGCTCGACGAGACTCTTCTCGCCGATCACCGCCTCATAGGGCTTTCCCATTACTGCAATTCCGGTGGCGTAACGCGGGTCCCGGTGGCTGAACCCACAGCTCTGTTCAGGCCACGGGGAGGTGCGGTCGGGTCTACGGTCCGGCGCCGTATAGCCCGCGGCAGTCATTTGGCCGGTGAAAGACGCACACGGGTCAAGGCTCACGGCAACCGTGGTCGGTGTCGCGTTGAGAGCTGTTTCGTCGTCGCCCGAGCCGCAACTTGCAATAGATGCCACCAGCGCGGCACTCACGCCGACGACCGCGACGATGCGCCAAACTTGGGAATTGATGTTCATTCGAGTCCGATCGAGTTGAAGCGCGACTCGGTACCACCGTCGGTACCGACGTAGGCGTCGAGCGCAGTTTGTAGACCGTCGCGGAAATCAGTCACCCAAGCGATCAGCCCATCGAAGTACCCCACTGCCGAGCTGTGATGGGGAAGACTGCCGCCACCGCGCGCCTTGTGCTGGTACTTGGTGAGCAATTGCTTTGCCGGTGGAAACCCGTCCTCACCGATCCCCAATGTCTCCGGGTACAAGTCCTCATACGCTCGCTGTTGTAGCTGGACGAGTTCGTCAATGTGCTTGTCGCAGTCGGCGATAATCCCTTTCATACCTTCGGGATCCATCGACAGCTGCCCGCCACCCTCGACGTAACTCGTCATGTACGCCTTGAAATCCCCCACCGGCGGCGCGTCGGCAAGGCCAGCCGGATCGACCAATTCCTGCCACGTCTGCGCAACCGGCGCGGCCGGTGCCGACGAGGCAAGCAGCGCCCCATACTGATCCGCGAAATTCGTCGTCACACGCGTCTCCCCCCGAAGTCGTGACACAAGATCATTCCCTGTGGAACCTCTGATCAGTCGAGGCGGTCCGGGAGGACCGGGGTGATGATGTCGAGGATCTTTTCGGCCTCTCCACACGCCTGATCCATATTGGTCAGGTCGTCCTTGAGCGGACCGAGTTCCGGCGGGATGAACGGGACCCGAATCTGCAAGGTGCCCGGGTCGATGTCGACGCTGACGAAACACATGTTGGTGGCCTCGGAGGCGTCCGAGATGGAGACGTCCCGGCCCGCGACCGTTAGATGCTCGCGCTCGACCAGTCGGTCGTCGGCGATCACTGCGTCGTAGGGCTTACCCATTACCGAGATTCCTGCCGAGTAACCGGGATTCCGGTGGCTGAAGCCGCAGGTCATTTCGGGCCAGGGGTAGGTACGATCTCGATCCCGGCTGGCCTTGTGGTGGCCAGCAGCGTCCATGACGGCCGCGAAGGGCTGGCATGGGTCGAGCCTCACCGCGACTGTAGTCGGCGTTGCCTCAGACGGTGTGTCTGCCTCACCTGTCCCGCAGCTCGAGATTGCCGCCGCAATTGCGACGCAGACACCAACTGTTGCTCCGATGCGCTGGCGTCGAGAATTGAAGGTCATTCGATTCCGATCGAGTTGAAGCTGGCCTCGGTACCGAAGTCGGCAACGAGATAGGCGTCGAGAGCGGTCTGCAATCCATCGCGGAAATCAGTGACCCACTCGATGAGCCCTTGGAAATAGCCGACCGCCGAACTGTGTTTCGGAAGGCTGCCTCCGCCTCGGGCCTTGGGCTGGTACTTGGCGAGTAACTGCCGAGCCGGTTCGAACCCGTGCTCCCCGATCCCCAGCGTCTCCGGATACAGGTCGTTGTACGCCTTGCGTTGCAACACACGGATTTCCTCAATGTGGTTGTCGCAGTACGCGATGCAATCCCGCATCCCATCGGGATCCATCTCGAGCTGCCCGCCACCCTCGACGTAACTCGTCATGTACGCCTTGAAATCCCCCACCGGCGGCGCATCGGCGAGGCCGGCCGGATCGACCAATTCCTGCCACGTCTGCGCAACCGGCGCGGCCGGTGCCGACGAGGCAAGCAGCGCCCCAAACTGATCCGCGAAATTCGTCGTCACACGCGTCTCCCCCCGAAGTCGTGACACAAGATCATTCCCCCACAAAAACCACCGCAGCTTACCCAACGCACAACAGGCCCCAGAAGCGTCAACGGGTGGCTAGCACCACCGCGACACCGATGAGCGCGCACGCCAATACCGCAGGCAACGACAGCCCCGCGCCCGTCGGCGTCAGCACGTCCAGCACGAGCGCGCCCGCGAGCTGCCCACCAACCGACGCCAGCCCGAGCAGCAGCACACCGATCCATCGCACCGCGAGAACGCCGAGCGCAATCAGCACCACTCCAAGCGCGCCGCCGAAGTAGAGCCACACATCGGTCGGCCAGGAGTCCGGCCAACCGCGAACTGCGACGACCACCCCGGCGACGAGCACCAACGCGCTGGTGCCGACCGCGAAGTTCACCCAGGCCGCCACGATCGGACCGCCGGACACACCGACTCGGCCGTTCACTGCCTGCTGGAAAGCCAGTCCGCCACCGGCCATTGCAGGCAGGACCGCGAGCCACAGCGAACCGCCCTCCGCGTTCCACTGCCCGAACCCGGCAACGGCGACCGCGGCCAGCGCAACCGCCGCGCCGAGCGCGCGCAGTGCCGTCACCGGCGTCGCGCCTGACGGTGCCAGCCCGGTCCGGTCCACCCACAGGCTGCCGAGCAATTGCCCGCCGACCACCGCGACGGTGAAGGTGGCCACGCCGATCGTCGCCACAGTCAGCCCCTGACAGGAGACCAGCGCGGCCCCGCACAGTCCGCCGAGAAGTTGCCAGCGCGGGAGACTGCCACCCCGGACCGCTTCTCGCACTGCGCGAAACCTTGACCGCGGCTCGGCACTCACCGCAAGTGCGATGCACAGCAACACCAAGCCAACACCGAAGCTGATCAGGGCGGCGAGCACACCGTCGCCGAGGCGATCTCCGAGTTCGCCGTTCACCCGGGCCTGGGCGGCCACGAGCGCTCCGACGAGGAAAGCGAGCAGCAGGCCGAGTCGCCGATGCACCCGCTCAGCTCACCGTGTTCGGCGGCGCCACCCAGGTGTTGCAGATATCGAGCGAATTGCGTTGCACCCCTTTGGTGAACCACTCACCCCAGTTCTGCGGCGTGCCGTGTGACTGCACCCCGCCCGGCTGATCGCCGCGAGTGAAGTTGTCCTGCTGTGCCATTGCGATGCTCGGCGGATCGAAGGTGACTCCGAAGAACATGCCGGACAGGCACTGCGCCTGTAGTTCCGCGCGGCGCGAGAGTTCGAGGCCGGCCGGTGTCCCGCGACCCACCGCGTCCATCTGCTCGACCGAGGATTGCAGCGTGCCGCTGAGCCGCTGCAGGTGATGGCCGTACTCGTGGGCGAGCATGCCCATCGCGGCGGCGGGCACCCCGCGAGCGCCCGTCGTGGTGCTCTTGTAGCTAGCGGGCACAAGGTAAATCGTGCCGTCGCAGTAGAAGCTGGTCTGATCCGGCACTGCCGTGCACGCGCCGCCGGTGACCTTGTCGGTGACCACGACGTTCGCCGGGGCGAACGGCAGCTTCAACCGTTCCAGGACCGGCCGCCATGCCGAATCCAGGCAGCCGAGCGCGCCCTGCAGGAAGACCGTTGCGGCAGCATCGTCATCGCCCCAACGCGGCAGCTTGCAGGCCTGCCTAGCGAGCGAAACATTAACGCTGGTCAGCGGATTCGCCGCGGTCGCGTTTACCGGCTCGGACACACCCGGGATGATCGGCAACGATTCCGACGCCGTCGTCGCGCGGGCAGTGTTGCTGAGCGGCACGATAGTCGGCGGTGAAGGTAGCTGCGAGAGCTGGATCGTGTCCTCGGGTGCGGTCAGCGGAACGCCTGTGACCGGGAACGCCGTCGTTGTCGTCGGGGTCGGCGTCGCATCGGCCTGAGAATCGGAATCGGCAGTGAAGCGCATGGCGATCACCACCCCGGCACCTACCACCGCGACGACCGCGACAGCGCTCCACACCAGCAGCATGCGGCGCTCACCGCGGCTCATCTTCCCGCTCGGCGGACTGGTCACATCACGACTTTCCGGTCGATCCGACACATTGGGTACCGAATCTAACGTTCGTTCCGCTCGAGTTCGGGTAGTTCGCGCAGCGTGATCTCGATCACTTTTCGCGGCGGGCTGTGCGGACTTCCACGCCCATATCTTTTGCCGATGCCGAGCAGTCTCGCTACGTTTGAATATGTACTGATGTGTGCAACGAGGCACGCTCTACCCGCCTCGATCCAGGAGTACGAATCTCATGATCGCTTCCATGCGCCGGTTGGCGTACGCATTCGACCGCCTCACTCGGTCGACCTTCAACGCACCCCGCTGGGATGCGGAGAACCGCCGCTACATCCAGCCCTGATACGACCCCACTACCCGGGCAGCCGATCCTCGGCTGCCCGGGTAGTGCCGTGTTCGGAGGTCTTGCGCGGTAGCCAACGAGGCGCGATGACGCCCGACAGCACGACCGGCAGCGCGAGCAGAGCAAGGGTTGCCGAGATCGGCAGCGCGGCCGACCCGATCGCGACGACAGCGAAGATCGCCAGCGCGACCACCTCCGACAGCAGTCCGGCGGCCGAGGTCACCGTCGCCCGCGCGGGACCGGCAATGGTCTCCTGCAGGCGTGCCTCGGTCACCACGGTCGCGTTCATGACGATGCCGTAACCGATGCCGATGAGCGCGAATCCGATCAGGCCGATCACGCCCGGACCGCCGATCAACGAACCGCTACCCAGCGCGATACCGGCGATGATCAGCGCGATCGCCATCGTGCGCCCGCGCATTCCCGAGGTGCGTGATGCGAGGGTGCTGCCCAGTAGCGACCCGCACACAGTCAGCCCGACCAGCAGCGGAACGGTCGCGGTCGATGCGCCGGCGTCCTCGGCGAGTAGGCCGAAGTATTCGTCGGTCGCGGTGAGTCCGTACAACAGCGCGGCGAGCAGCACACCGCCGCGGACCGGACCGTAGCGCACCGCCTCACCGATTCCCGAGCGCAGCATGCCGAGGTAGCTCGCGATCGGTCCGGCGCGCGTCGCTGGGGCGTCGTCATCAACCAGGGCATCGCCGTCGGGCGCCACCGCGACGACTCGCGGCGCGGACGGCAATGACGCGGCGAGTGCGGTTTGCACGAGCGCGGCAGCCACGCTGGTCCAGCCGACCAGCGTGTAGCCACCCCACTCGAACAGCGGCGCGGCAGCCAGAATCCCCAGCAGCGCAGCCAATTCCGCGGCGGCGGTGGCGAAACCGAGCACCCGCGGGTAGCCGCCTGCGTCCCCGCGGACGTCGAGTTCGTCGTAAAGCAGCGCCTCGAAGGTGCCGGACTGCAGCGCGCCGGCCGCGCCCCACAGCAGGAATCCCAATGCGAAACCGGAGAAGCCGGGTAGCACGGTCCAGATCACGAAGCACGATGCCGTGAGGGCACCGCCGAGCATGAGTAGCAAACGCCGCGAAACAACATCGGCCCAGGCGCCGGAGGGGACCTCGAGCAGGAATGCGGTGATCGACCAGATCGCCAGCAGCGCCGAGATCTGCGCCGTGCTCAGGCCATGGTCGGCGAACAGCAGCGCGTACAGCGCGTAGAACGGAATGAATTCACCGACGCCTCGGAAGGCGACGGCGCGGAATGCGACGGATCTACTTGTGCCTGGTCAACTCGGAGCGCGAGCAAACATGGCTACAACTGTGCGACCGGTAACGGACCCGCGTCAAGCGAATTAGCTCTAGTTCGGGCGCAGCACCTCGGTACCGACGAACGGCACCAGCGCCGCGGGCACCCGCACCGAACCGTCGGCCTGCTGATGGTTCTCGAGGATCGCCACCAGCCAGCGCGTGGTTGCCAGCGTGCCGTTAAGCGTTGCCGCCGTCTGCGGCTTGCCGTTCTCGTCGCGATAACGAGTCGCGAGACGGCGCGCCTGGAAGGTGGTGCAGTTCGACGTAGAGGTCAGCTCGCGGTACCGGCCCTGCGTCGGCACCCACGCCTCGCAGTCGAACTTCCGCGCCGCGGACGACCCCAGGTCGCCGGCCGCGATATCGATCACCCGGTAGGGCAGCTCGACCGCGGCGAGCATCTCTCGCTCCCAGGCGAGCAGGCGCTGATGCTCGGCATCGGCATCCTCGGGGCGGCAGTAGCTGAACATCTCGACCTTGTCGAACTGATGCACCCGAATGATGCCGCGCGTGTCCTTGCCGTAGCTACCCGCTTCGCGACGGAAGCACGACGACCATCCCACGTACCGCTTCGGTCCCGCGCTCAGGTCCAGGATCTCGCCGGAGTGGTAGCCGGCGAGCGGGACCTCCGAGGTGCCGACGAGATAGAGATCCTCGTCGGCCAGCTTGTAGACCTCCTCGGCATGCGCGCCGAGGAAGCCGGTGCCACCCATGATTTCCGGCCGGACCAGGACCGGCGGAATCATCATCGTGAAGCCGTTTGCAACGGCCTTCTGCGCTGCGAGCTGCAACATCCCCAGCTGCAGCAGCGCGCCGTAGCCGGTCAGGAAGAAGAATCGGGAGCCGGAGACCTTTGCGCCGCGTTCCATGTCGATCAGGTTGAGCGACTCGCCGAGCGCGAGGTGGTCCTTCGGTTCGAAATCAAAGGCGCGCGGCTCGCCGACCGTATCGATGAGGCGGAAGTCCTCCTCGCCGCCGGGCGGCACCTCGGACTGGATGACATTGGAGATGGCGCGGTGCGCGGCATCGAGGGCAGCGTCCGCCTGGTGCTGCTCGGCCTCGGCCTCCTTGACCTTGGCGGAGAGTTCCTGGCCCTGAGCCAGCAGGGCGGGCCGGTCCTCCGGCGTGGCCTTACCGACCAGTTTGCCGAGCGCTTTGTGATCGGCGCGCAGCTTGTCAGCGGTGGCGATGGCCGCGCGGCGGGACGCGTCGGCCTCCAGCAGCACATCCACCAGAGCGGGGTTCTCACCCCGCGCGGACTGCGATGCGCGCACTACGTCGGGCTGTTCACGCAGGAACTTGAGGTCGATCACGCTTGGCAACCCTACTTGGTGAGCCGACCGCCTGACTCAGCCTGTCGGAACGTCGTTCCCGGTCACCTCCTTCCTGTCCGGCAAAGATTGGGCATTATGGAGCGCGATGCCGGAGGAACAGATGCCACGCAAACGCAATCCGCTCGCCCAGGCGCGTGCCAATATCGCGCGCCTCGCTTCGTCGATCCAAGGCTCCGGACATGGCTCGGCCGATGCCGACCGAACCCCTGACGAACCGAGCGGTGGAGGGTCCGGGCTGCACTTTTCCGCTTCCACGACCCGGCGCGCGCTCGGGGTTATCGCCGTTGGGGCCGTCGCGGCCGCGGTGGTGACGATCTTCCTGACCGGCGGATTCAGCAATGAGTCCAACCTGCAGACCCGGCCGCCCGGGCATCCCGTGACCTCCGGCGCGGCCGCCGGTGAGGCATTCGGCACGGCACGGCAGGGCGATTGCCTGACCTGGTCGAAGTCTGATGCCAGCGACCTCGACAAGGTCGACTGCGGATCCGAGCACCTGTTCGAGGTCGCCGCCGAGATCGATCTGAGCCAGTACCCGGGCGCGGAGTTCGGCCCGGATTCAAAGTTCCCCGGGGTCCTGCGGTTCGCCGAGTTGAAGGATCAGCTGTGTGTCCCCGCGGTGCAGCAGTACCTCGGCGCGCAGTTCGACCCGAACGGCAAGTTCAGCGTCGGGCTGATCAATCCCGGCGACGCGGGCTGGGCATCGAACGAGCGCACCCTGCGCTGCGGACTGCAGTACTCCGGCAACTCCGGCTCATTGCGCCCGATCATCGGTCCCGTCGCCGAGCAGGATCAGTCGGATGTGCTCGATCCCGGCGTATGCGTCGGTATCAATCAGAACCTGCCCGCCGACCCGGTGGACTGCGCGCAACCGCATGCGTTCGAGACGGTCGCGGTCATCGACCTCGCGACGCAGTTCCCCGCGGGCCCTCCGTCGGTGGAGGAGCAGGACAGGTTCATCGAGCCCGCCTGCACCAAGGCGTCGAGCGACTACCTCGGTTCACCGGACGCGCTGCGCAATAAGACCCTGACCCTGTTCTGGGGTCAGTTCGACGCCACCAGCTGGCTCGCCGGCAGCCGCAAGGTGAACTGCTCGGTCGGCAAGGGCGCGGACGTCGGCTTTGCGCCGGTACAGAATTCGGCGAAGGGCGACATCCTGATCGACGGTCAGCCGCCGGTGCCGCCGCCCGCAGTGCCCGACGGCCGCTCGGTGCCGACCCCGCTGCCGGGCGCCGCGCCCGCGCCGCTGCCGCCGGGCTGACATCGTGCCGGTCACGATGAGCGCCGATCGATTCGAGGAACTGGTCGGCGAGGCACTCGATCTCATCCCGGAAAAACTCACACGCGCGATCGACAACGTCGTGGTGCTGGTAGAGGATCGCGATCCCGAGGACCCCGGCCTGCTCGGGCTCTACCAGGGCATTGCGCTCACCGAGCGGGACAGCCAGTACGGCGGTTCCCTGCCGGACACCATCACGATCTACCGCGACGCGATCCTGGCGATCTGCGACGACGAGGAACACGTGGTGGACGAGGTGGCGATCACCGTGATTCACGAAATCGCGCACTACTTCGGGATCGAAGAGGAACGGCTGCACGAGCTCGGCTGGGGTTAATGGCCGGCCCGCCGGCGTGGTTGATGCCGGCCCGCCGGCGTGGCTGATGGCCGGAAGCGCGAAAGTTTTTCTGCACCTTTGGGAACCGACGGAAATCCGCTCGCGTCGAACATTGTCGAGGGGAATCTGAGAGCACTCGCGCTCCCGGCTCCACCGGTCGGATGCCACTGACCTGGCCTACGAAGGAGTTCGCCGCATGACTGTTGTCGTCCATTCCGAAATGGTGCTCGCCGCAGCAACGGAACTCGACCTGCTCGCCGATCGTCTGTCCGGAGTCGCGGCTGTCAGTGGCCCGGCGACGCACGTGGTTCCGTCTGGCACAGAAGAGGTTTCGGTGCTGGCCGCGACGCATTTCAACCAGGTTGCGGCCATGCAGGACCAATCGCTCGCGAAGGGAATCCTCGAACTGCGCAACGCAGCGATGACCCTGCGCAACCACGCCGCACAGTACGTCGGCCAGGATCTCGCCAACGCGGCATCCATCGGCACGATTTCGGTCTGAGCTACCGGGCACTGGCAATCACCGCACGAACTAGCACGGGGGACAACTCATGACTCTGGGTGTAACGGGCGTTTTCTGGCTGCCCAGGATGGCAACGGCCAACTCGACCACGCTAAGCGCGGGCGCGCACGCGATCCCGATCTCGGGTGCCAGCGCCGCCTGGACCGCGATCGCCGGCGCATACGCGGATGCCACGTTCACGGTGGCCCGAGTGGTCGCCGAACTGGGCGTGGGGATGCAGGGCCTCAACGGCGTTGTCGCAGCCGCCAAGCTCGTCGGGTTCGGAGTCTGGGCCGAACGGGGCGCCGAAAACGCCGCGATAATGGCGGCCAAGACCGGCGCCAACGCCACCGCGTACACCGTGGCATCGGTCGCGATGCCGAGCCTCCCCGAGATCATCGCGGTGAAGACGGCAAAAACCGCGGCCTACACGACCGGTGGCGTGCTCAACGGCACCGCCGAGGCCGCCGAAGTAGCCGACCGCGCAATGGATATCCGCGCGGCAATCGTGATGGAGGCCTACGAGGCCGCGACCACCACAACCGTGCTCACCCCGAGCGTCTTCGCGCCCGCACCTTCCATCGCGGCTGGCGTCGATGGTGCCGAAGCACAGTCCGGTGGCGACGCCGACGCGCTGCAGGTCCTATTGGGAGGCGATCCGGTCCGGGCCGCATCGATGGCCGTCACCGGCCTCCTACAGAATCCGGGCGTCCAGACGATCGCGGCCCAGGCCGGCAATATCGCCAGTACCGCAGCCTCGGTCGGCGGAAATATCGGTGGCGCAGCGGTATCCGCGGTGACAGGCAACGCGCACGCGATGCTCGGCGGTTCGGTGGCGCCGATGGGCTCGCTGGGCGGATTCGGCGGGATCGGTGGCGCCGCGAGCAGCGGTGCCGTCGCAACCCGCGCGGCGGGTGTCGGTGAATTGGCCGGTGCCCGGATGACTGGGGTCGCCCTGCCGGAGGGCTGGGCGGGCGGCGCGCTCGGCGGCACCTCCGCGAGTGTGGGAACCACCGGCCTCACCGGGCCCAATGTCGAAGCGGGACAGCAGAACTTCACTGGCGGTCGGGTCGATCCGGCCGCGACACGCACCGCCGGCATGGGCCACCTGGCAGGGCCGCGGGCGGCGAGCGACGATGAGACCGAGCACGACTCCCCCGAATACCTGCGCAACGTAGAGCATTTCGAGGATGGCCGGATGGTCGTTCCGTCAGTGCTCGGTGCGGATCCTACGCAGTGATCGACCTCGGCACCTGCCACGCACCGTCGTCGCTAGAGGCGGTCACACTCGGCCTCGACGAAATGCAGTGGCTGCTCGAGTCATTGGAGGACGTCGATCTTCCGGTGGTGCTGGATGCGCTCGGGCGCTACGACAATCGCGACGATCACGACCTCGCGATGCGCGCCGCCCGCGAGTCACTGGATGCGCGCGGCCTGCTCGATGGCGACGCTGTCTCGCGGGACCTCGAGGACCGACTGCGCGTGCTCGGGCGGCCGCACTGGGTGCTCGCCCTGCGGTTGTTCACCGGCGAGCAAGTCTCCCGACTCTGTGTTGCCCAGGGCGAGGACATGTGTGTCCTCGCCCTGCGTGGGCCGGAAAGCTATGTGATCAGCGAACTTACCGGCGACCTCGTGGGGCCGGTCCTTGCCGCGCTCGGCGCTGCGCAGACACTCTCCTTCGGTGGCCTGAACGCTCCCACCGAGCAGTTGAGCCCGGTCTTCGACGACATCGGCGACCCCGACCGCACAAGTGGTCGCCTGCAGTTGCTCGGCGCAGCGCCGGCGGATGCGACCGCGATCGGGCACGCGATGCTGCACTGCCTAGCCCACGCCGAGATCGTCGGAGTGGTCTACGGCGACGGCGTGCGGGAGCAGGCACCCGGCCACCTCGCGGTTTTCGATACGCACCACGGCCGGTTCCTCGCCACCGCGAGCGAGGCACTCGACGGTACGAAATGGACCGCGCTGTCCCCGGGCAGCGATGCGCGCATCAGGCAGGCACTGCACACCTTGATCGATGCGCTGCCGCAGGATTCGCCGTTCCCGTATCGCCGCGCCTGATCGGGCCGCGCAGCGGGTAGCCCGATCAGCCCATAGGGTCGTCGGGGAGCGGGCTCACGTCCGCGTCCTCGAACGGCGGCTCGAACCGCCCCCAGCGCGCGCATGCCCAGCCGCCACCGTCGACCGCCACCAACTCGATCCGCTCGGTGTTGTCGAGATGGTTCTTGGCCGCGAAACCTGTGGGCAGATTGAGTAGGTTCGCGGCGGCGAGCCGGATTACCGCGCCGTGACTGACCACGACCAGGTCGCGGCTCCCGCCGTCACCGTGTGTGCCGTCGAGGAACTTCCCGCGTAGGTCGTTCAAGATCGGCAGGTATCGGTCGAGCACTTCGTAGCCGGTCTCCCCGCCCGGGGTGTGCGCGTCGAGATCGCCGATATGCCACCGTCGGTAGACGTCCTTGAAGAGTTCGTGCGACTCGTCGTCGTCACGATCCTCGAGATCGCCGACCTGCACCTCGTGCAGCCCATCCACCACTTGCATCGACACGCCGGTCACGATCTCTATCTGCCCGGCGGTCTGCCGCGCTCGGAGCGCCTGCGAACTGGCTACCGCCAGTGGCGGTGTCGGCGCGAGCAGCGTGCCGGCGATACGGGCCTGCTCGGCTCCCCTCGGCGTCAGCGCTGCACCAGGCAGCCGGGTGTCCAGACGGCGCGCGACATTCGCCTCCGTCTCCCCGTGCCGCATCAGGATCAGTTTGCCGCTCACGCTTCCGCCGTCCCCTTGCGCAGCGCGGACATCCACTCCTGCGCCTCGTCGTCCGAAGGCGGCGGCGAACCCGACGGGGTGTGCGCGGGCCACGAACCCAGGAACCGGACCTCGGCGCCGAAACGGTGCAGCGCCTTGAGCGCCTCCGCGACCGCGGTGTCGTCTATATGCCCGACACAGTCGAGATAGAACCGGTAGGCACCCATCCCGGTGCGCGTCGGCCGCGACTCAATCCGCGTGAGATCGATCCCACGCGTTGCGAACTCCTCGAACGCGCGGGCCAGCGAGCCCGGCACGTTGGGCAGCTCGAGCACGACCGAGGTGCGGTCGGCGCCGGTGCGCGTGGGTGCGGGAACGGGCCGGGTGCACAGCACGAACCGGGTGATCGCGTCGGCGTGATCGGCCACACCGTTCGCCAGCGCGATCAGGCCGAGTCGCTCTCCGGCCAGCGTTGTGGAGACCCCCGCGTCGGCATGTCCGGCCGCCACATCTTCGGCAGCGGCCGCGTTGGAGGCCGAAATGACCATCTGTGCGGCGGGCAGTTTGTCGGCGATCCACCCACGCACCTGGTCGGCCGCGACGGGATAGGCCGCGAGGGAGCGCACATCGGCCATCGTCGTACCGGGGCGCGCGACGATCGTGAAGGTCACGTCGAGTTCGGTCTCAGCGACGATCTGCAACCGCGGTCCGGATGCCAGTGAATCAAGCGTCGCCGGGATCGACCCCGCGACGGAACTTTCGATGGGCACCACGGCACCATCGACCGCGCCTGCGCGCACCATCTCCAGCGCAGCGGGCTGGCTTCCCGCGACTACTCGCTCGACCGGCCCGACGAAGGCGCCTGCCGATTCGAGCGCGGCGAGAGCCATTTCGGTGAAGGTCCCCGAAGGACCGAAGTAGGCGATACGCGGCACTCTTCGAGATTACTCAACGGTCAGGACAGCACCGCGAGTTCGCGTGCGACCCCTACCGGATCCGTTACCTCGATCCCGATCAGGACTTCGCGCACCGCGGCCGCCGCCTCGGGGTTGAGCCGGTTCAGCATCTCGATATTCGGCTTCGCAAACGCGGTGCGCACGTCGTCACCGCGCAGCGCTGCGACCGTCGCGGCGATCCCGGCGAGTGCTTGTTCCCCAGTCGCCGCGCGCGCCACGAAACCCGTGTCGACATGGGCGAGTACCGAGAGGAAATCCGCGACCTGTTCAGGGGATACGGACAGATCGAGCCCGGGCCGGCGACCGGTCGAGGTGATCGTTCGGACAACCTCGGCGTCGACCCGCCCGGCGACGAAGATCGTGGCTCGCACGGGAAGCGTCAGCACATCGGTGAGCAGATCCGGCGGGCAGTCGAGATGCAGCTCGATGCCCGACGGCAGATCCAGCTCGGTGTCGTGGTCGTAGCCGGTCAGATCGAATGCCCCGATCACGGCACCCGCCGCACCGGCACCGAGCTGTGCGAGCGGGACGACGGGCGTTCCGAGCAGGTGCGGAGGGACGGATTCGAGATCGACGGAGGAAACAAGCGGGAGCAGCAACTGCGCGGTGAGCGGGCGGGCGTCGGGGCGTTGCGGGACACCGAGAGTAAGCGGGATCGGCACCCGTCAACGGTATTCGATCAGACTCTGCCGTCCGGAACTCTTGCCACGACACGTATCCATGTCTTAGCTTAGGTTTACCTAAACAAAGGCTTACCTAACCACCCGGTGCCAAGGGAGACCCGATGACACGCTCGATCGCAATCGCAGGCCCCACCGCAGCAGAACGCATCCACAGCGCATGTGCACGCGCGGACAGCTCGGTGCTCGCGATTCCGGGGAGCGATCCGGTGCCCACCGCACTGCATCGCCTGCGTTCCTGCGGTGACACGATCATCGCGATCCCCACCGACTCGCCCGCGACCGCGATGGCGTGGCAGGCGGGTCGCACCGGACTCCCGGCGGTGCTCGAACTGACCGACGAGGCGCCGCTCGCGCTGCGCGAGCCGGTCCGGTCGCTGGTGTGGTTGCGCGGCACGGTGACTGCGGTGAACAGCCAGGCCGAGCGCGCGCTGGCCGCCGAGGTCGCCGCGGAGCATCCCCATCCCTCGCTGCTCGATGTCGGTCACGGCGCCACCCTGCTGCGCCTGGTCGTCGCCTCGGCCGTGGTCGCCGACGCCTCGGGTGCCGAGTCGGTGCAACCCGACGTACTGCGCGGCATTACCCCGGACCCGTTCGCCGAGATGGAAAAGCCCTGGCTGCAGCACCTCGACGCAGACCACCCCGATGTCATCGAGCGGCTCTCGCAGCGGTTGCCCAGCGGCATGCGCCGTGGCCGCGTCCGCCCGCTCGCTCTCGACCGATTCGGACTCACGCTGCGAGTGGAGACCGTCGACGGCGATCGAGACGTGCGGCTGCCGTTCAGCGATCCCGTCACCGATTTCACCGAACTCACCAAGGCGATCCGCATCCTGATGGGCTGCCCGTTCCTCAACGGACTGCGTGCTCGGCCCTGAACGGGCGGTGCTCGGCCCTGAACGGGCGGTGCTCGGCCCTGCTCATCCGAAAACCAGTGCGCCCCGCCGAAGTCGGATAGGCGCGCTAGTTTGAGCGCATGGCTGCCACGCGCGGGAAGCCCCCGTCGGTCGAGCTCGACGTCGGAGACCGCACCGTGCGAATCTCCAACCCAGACCGCGTCTACTTCCCTGCATCCGGGCTGACCAAGCTCGATCTCGTCCAGTACTACCTGAGCGTGGGCGACGGCATCGTTCGCGCGCTGCGGGAACGACCGTGCATGCTGCACCGCTTTCCCGAAGGCCTGGCCGGCGAGAAGGTGCACCAGAAACGGCTGCCAAATGGCGCACCGCCGTGGGTCGAGACCGTCCGCGTGCATTTCCCCCGCTACAACCGCAACGCCGACGAACTGTGCGTGACCGAGCTGGCGAGTGTCATCTGGGCGGTCCAAATGTCCACAGTCGAGTTCCATCCCTGGAACTCCCGCCGTGCCGATACCGAGAAACCGGACGAGTGGCGCATCGACCTCGATCCGATGCCGGACTGCCCGTTCGACCGGGTTCGCCGCGTCGCCCATGTCGCGCACGAAGTGCTCGATGAACTCGGCGCGGTCGGCTGGCCTAAAACCTCGGGCGGCAAAGGCATGCACATCTATGTGCGCATCGAACCGAACTACGGTTTCAGCGATGTGCGCCGGGCGGCACTGGCTTTCGCGCGCGAGGTGGAGCGCCGCGCGCCCGACGACGTCACCACCACCTGGTGGCGCAAGGACCGGGATCCGAAGCTGGTGTTCGTCGACTACAACCAGAACGCCCGCGACCACACCATCGCGAGCGCGTACTCCATCCGCGGAGTTCCAGACGCGACAGTCTCGACGCCGATCCACTGGGATGAAGTAGACGACGTCAACCCGCGCGATTGCACCGTCCTGACCGTGCCGAAGCGATTCGCCGAACTCGGCGACCTGCACGCAGGCATCGATGACGCGGTATTCGCGCTCGATCCATTGCTCGAGTGGGCCGAGCGCGACGAACTCGCCGGGGCCCACGACCCGGAGCCCGAGGCGTGAGCGTTGCCGACTGGTTCCGCGTGTACCTGCGCGGCGCACCCCCTTCGAGCGGAGTGAACGGAAGCGTTCACTCCGTTGAACGCAACATTTCTTCCATTCGCGGGGCCGAATTCGGCGAACCACTCGACCAGCGCGAACGCACGGCGACGTGGATCGAGATCGGCATCGTTCTCGTCGTCACCTTCGGCCTCAGCGGGCTCGGCTCGATGCTGTCGCTCATCGAGGACGCCCTCCAGACGGGCGCGCTGTCCGACCAGACCGTCGCGCTCAATCAATCGCGTTCGACGTACTCGCTCATCGACCTGCTGTTCCAACTGCTGTCGATCGCACGCCTCGCCGGCTGGGCGGCGCTGGGGCTGTACCTGCTCTGGCGCAGCGGAATCGGGCCCGCGGCCATCGGCCTCGCCCGGCGTCAGCTCCGGCGCGACATCGTGCCCGGCCTCGTCCTCGCCGCCGTGATCGGTGTGCCGGGGCTGCTGTTCTATCTGATCGCGCACGCACTGGGCCTCAACCTCACCGTGCAGCCGAGCGCACTGAACGACCACTGGTGGCGCGTTCCAGTCCTGATCCTGGCCGCGGTGGCGAACGCCGCGGCCGAAGAGATCATCGTAGTCGGCTATCTGATCACGCGGCTGCGCCGGCTCACCTGGTCGGAGAACGCGAGCCTCGCCGCATCAGCGGTGCTGCGTGGCAGCTATCACCTGTATCAGGGCATAGGCGGTGGGCTGGGGAACCTGCTGATGGGCCTGGTTTTCGGCCGGTATTGGCAGGTCACAAACAGACTGTGGCCGCTGATCATCGCCCACGCGCTGATCGACATCGTGGCGTTCGTCGGCTATGCGCTACTTCGCGATCACGTGGGCTGGCTGCCGTGAGTTCTGCCGAACTCCTTCACCACCGCGGCGGCCCGATATACCTGATCGATGTCCGACGACGTCGGGATCAGCTGCACCTCGTCGGTGCCGATATC
>NZ_LRRB01000018.1 GCF_001646865.1 Aldersonia kunmingensis
AGCCGCCCTGGGTGAACCCGATGGCTCGAACTACTGAATTGAGAATGAGTTTCGACATGGCGTGTCCGGGCCACCTCTCCATCCGGGTGTCGCAGCCGGATCGGCATGCACCTCGACGCTAGACGTGCTCGAGTAGGGCTCCGAGAGATCCGATCAACGTGAATCGGACGCTGCCCGCGCGGATCGCGTGCCGCGGCATCGAATCAGCTTGACTGCAAACCTGTTCCGGTTTCACCGAGCGAGACAACGTGGGGGTTTGGCGCGGTCCAGCGGTGACGGCTCACTTTGCTCGGCCGACTGCGTCGTCAGCCACGAACGTCGACAAGGAACCTCATGACCGAATACGTTTCCGGGCCAGATCTGTTCGACTTGCTCGCGTCCTCCGATCGAGAGCTTGCGGTGCTCGACGTGCGCACTCCGCTCGAGCGCAGCAAGACCCATATCGCAGTGAGCGCGTCGCTCCCCTTCCACGACCTCGAGCAGCGCATCGCCACCGTGGTGCCGCATGTGCACACGTCGGTCGTGCTCGCGGGGCGGCCCGATGTCGACGGTGCCGCCGCCGAGGTACTGAAGTCGCTCGGCTACCGCGATGTTCGGGTGCTCGAGGACGGGATCGAGGGCTGGGCGCAGGCCGGTGGCCGGCTGTACACCGGCACGAATGTCCGCAGCAAAACCCTCGGCGAGTGGATCGAGCACAAATTCCATACCCCTACCGTCGACAGTGCGACCGTGGCGGATTGGATCGAGCAAGGCGAGGACGTCGTCATTCTCGACAGCCGGCCGACCGCCGAATTCGCGCACCACCACATCCCAGGCGGGCACAACACCGGCGGCGGAGCGGAGATCGCCTATCGCGCGGCTGGGGTCATCGCCACCGCCGACACGAAGGTGGTGATCAACTGCGCGGGGCGCACCCGCGGCATCGTCGGCGCCCAGTCACTGATCAACACGGGTATCACCAACCAGATCTTCTCGCTGTACAACGGAACACCGGCGTGGGAACAGTCCGGACGACCGCTGGCGTTCGGCCTGCAGAACGACTTGCGCGCCCCAACCAGCATCTCGACCGAGCTTGCAGAGTGGGTGCGAACCACATTCGACCGGGCGCAGGTACAGATCCTCGATCCGGCGGCGGTGCAGAACCGCCTGACGGATACCTCCACGACAACCTACGTCTTCGATGTACGCACTCCCGAGGAGTTCGCTGCAGGGCATTTCGACGTCAGTGTCTCGGCGCCCGGCGGACAGCTGGTGCAGCAGGTCGACAATTTCGTCGCTGTCCGGGGCGCGCACATCGTGCTGGTCGACAATGGTGACTTCGTGCGCGCCGCGAGCACCGTCCAATGGTTGCGCTATCTCCACACCGGTCCGGTGACGGTGGTCGCCTACGAACCGAATTCCGCACTGACTCGACCCCATCGAGCGCTCGAAGTGCCGGACGCGCGGTACGTGTCGTGGGCGCAGTTCGAGCTGTGGCGAGCCGGCGATACCGAACTGCGTGTCATCGACCTCCGGTCCTCAGCGGACTACGCCGCCGGACACATCCCCGGTTCCGTTCATGCACGTCGTGAGCACCTCGTGCAGGAAGCAGAGAAGGCGCCGAACGCGATCCTCGTGCTTGTCGGAAATGCCTCCTACAAACCGGAATTCGTCGCGTCGGCGGTGCCCGCCGAGGTTGCGGTACTGGATGGCGGAATCGATGCCGCCGCCGACGTCCTGACAGACGAGGACCCGCACTACGCCGGCGCGATCGCCGATCGCACGGGTCCGCCGCCGTTCGGTCCGGAGCGCGACCGCTGGTATGCCGCGTACTTCGAGTGGGAACTGGCGCTGTTGGAAAACACCGACGGTGACCCGCATTTCGATTTTGAAAAGGCCGCATCATGACCGCGGCCCCGGCAGCCTCGGGCGACACAGCATTCGAACGAGTGACACCCGAGCATTTTCTGGCGCGACTGGACGAACTCGTCGTCGACTTCCGAGCCGACGCCGCGGACCGCGACCGGGAACGGCGCTACCCCGTCGCCGAAATCGAGCAACTGCGCGGCATTGGGTTCTGGGCCCTGGACGTTCCCACCGAACGCGGTGGGCTCGGGTTCAATCGAGACACCTTGATTCAGGCGATCATCGCCGTCGCGAGCGCAGACGGCAGCCTTGGACAGTTGCCGCAGAACCACTTCGCAACCGTCGAACGATTACTGCTCGCCGAGTCGTCCGAACAGCGGGACCATTATCTGAGTGCACTCGGCGCCGGCGCCATCTTCGGCAACGCCTCTGCCGAACCGGGCGAACGTCGGCCCGGCGCATCCCATACCGCCCTGGTTGAACGCGGCGGGCGGCTTTTCCTGTCGGGTCGCAAGGTTTACGCGACCGGTTCGTTGTTCGGCGACTTCATCGCTGTGCAATCTCGCAACGAGTCGGGTGGACAAGAGACCGTCCTGGTCCGCCCGACCGACCAGGGTGTGCTCGTCCACGACGACTGGGACAGTCTCGGTCAGCGCACCACCGGCTCGGGTTCGGTCGAGTTCGACAACGTGGAAGTACAACGGCGACAGGTGCTTTCCCGATCGCCGGACCCGGCGATCACCTACCGCGGCTCGGCGCTGTCGCAGTTGATCCACGCCGCCATCGACACCGGCATCGCGGAGGGCGCACTCGTCGAGACGGTGGCACTGGCGCGCAGGGTGCATGGCGCGCGTGGTAGCGGCGCGGCGGCATTTGCCGACGACGTTCTCGGCGTTGCGCAACTTGGTGAGCTGCGGATCGCTACGACGACCGCGCGTCGACTCGTCGAATCCGCGGCGCGCCAACTCGACCGGCTCGACAACAGTTCGGCGTTGCGCGACGTGGTGGACGTGTTCTACGAGGTGATGCAGGCCAAGGTGGTCAGCACCCGGGCTGCACTTTCGGTGACCTCTGCGCTGTTCGAAGTCGGTGGATCCAGTTCCACGAAGCCGAGCCTCGGCCTGGATCGATACTGGCGCGACGCCCGCACCCATACGCTGCACGACGCAGTCCGGTGGAAGCCGTATTCGGTGGGAAAGTGGCTGCTTCAGGAGCAGGTCGCCGATGCATGGAGCCTGGCGCACCCGCTGCACTCCCTAGCCGATCTCGAGGACTTCGACGAGCGACCGATCTCGTATTACGGCAGCGCGGAGTGACGGGGCGGCGCCTGCTGCCAAAACTACAGCGGCGCCGCCTTTCCGGCATTTACCGGCGAATGCCCGCAGCGACCTGATCTGTCCGCCGCAGGTCGGCGAGGACAAGATCACGCGTGATCGCCTCGACCAACCGGGGCACGCCCGTGCGGAGGCTGGGGATATCGCCCACCGGTAGCCCGAAGCTGACGCTGGCTCCGATGCTGAAGACGTGGATGTCGCGGAGCCACGGAGCCGTTCCCGGATCGCGTTCGGTCAGCTCGTACCCGCTGCCGAGATACGGCGCGGAGCCAAGCAACTCCGACTCGAATCCCGGCGCCGGCGAATGCACATCCGACCAACGGGCAACAAGCGGTGCGATGGCGACCAGTTCCGGCCGCGTCGCGGGATCCTGCTGGTATCCGGTCCCGGCGATGACGAAGTCGAACGAACGGGTCCCGTCCGCGGCATCGACGACCACCCTGCCGTCGTGCTCGGAAACAGCGGCCCACTCGGCGGCGACGTGCAGGTGGTAGTTCGGGAATACCGCTACCCGCTCGACGGATTCGGGCGGCACGTTCGCACCGCGCGCCGCGTGCTGCCAGCGCTGCGCCCAGCGCTGCTCGTCACCTTGAAGGTGGAACACGTCCTGCACCAGTGGATTCGGCCGGACACCTCCGACCGGGGCCACGACCAGCTCCGGCCGGCGGGTGTACACGTGGACATCGGCGGCGCCGGCCTCCAGCGCAGTGGCTGCCGCGTCGTACGCCGAAGCAGCGGCGCCAAGCACTGCCACCGACTTGCCCTGCAGCGCACCGAAATCGATGTCGTCGGCGGTGTGCCTCGCAAGGTGGCGCGGCAGCCCGGACAGCACGTCGGGGACATGCGGTGCCCCGGTGCCGGAGACACCGGTGGCGAGCACAACTTTGCGGGCGTCCTCGGTCCAGGTCTTGCCGTGGGCGGCCAGGTGCAGCCGCAGCCGTCCCTCGCCGACCGGTTCGATGTCGGTCATCCGGACCCCACGGCGCACCTCGATCCCGACCTGCCGCCGGAACCACGCCAGGTATTCGATCCAGTCCGAGGTGGGGATGAGGCGGATCGCGTCGAACGCGTTGGCGCCGTGCACGCCGTCGTACCACGACCGAAACGTCAGCGCCGGATTCCCCAGCTCCGGGCCCGATATCGCCTTCGGCGTGCGCAGCGTGCGCATCCGGGCGCGGGTCTGCCAGGCGAGCTTTGATTCGTCGGCTGCCGCGTCGATCACCGTCACGTTCGTCACGCCCGCGCGGCGCAACCCGTAGGCAATCGTCACACCACTCTGTCCACCGCCGATGACCGCGACATCGTGGTCGGCTCCGTCGATCGGTGCGATGTGATTGGCTGCCCCGTAACCGAACTGGCGAGACAACTCGTCGGCGACGATCTGCTCGTGGTTGGTCATCGGGCGGTACCCGCGTCGTACTGATTCGACATGAAAGCAGTCCTCGTCGTGGTTTCGGTCGAGTGCGATGCACCGATCAGCAGGGGCTGAAACGGCGGATTCGTTCAGCTGCCCGCTACGGCCCGTTGCGGCGCGGGCAATTGCAGGGATCTGCTTCGCAAATGGGCCACCACCGGCTCGAGAATATCGTCGACATCGGCGACGTCGACCCGGGCAGCGAGGTCCGTCGCACCCGCTGCCCGCAGCAATTCCGGGAGTCTGGTGCGCAATCGGTCGACGATCCACGCGGTGAACTCGCCGTTCGCAGCCGTGTCGAACCCGATCCAGTGGTTCTGCACTCCCGGCGTGAGGTAGTGATAGTGCTCGTCGCCCGGGAAGGCGTCGAAGCGCAAGTGTTCGCGCCCGCTTTCCGCGTCGAACACGTGCAGTGTCGGACCACCCGCCCAGGGCGCGTCCTCGCCATGGGCGTAGAGGGCGCGGCCCTCCACACCGAACGTGATTGCACCCGCCGGATAGTACGTCGTGGCATCAATCACCACCGGCAGTGGATCACCGTCGTACAGCCGTCCTAGCCGTGTCGGCCGATAGTCCGTCATTCGATCGCCTCGAACGGTTCACCTTCCAGCGCCACGGACTCACGATGATCCGGTCCGACCGGCACTTCGCCGACGAGCGTGACCCGGTACAGCCGACGGTCGTCGTCGGTGGTGAGATCCCGCGGAGCGAGATGCACCGTGGATCTATTGTCCCAGAAGGCAATCGAGCCCGACTCCCACCGGAATCGCACGGTGTAATCCGGTCGCACCAGTTCTTCGTAGAACAAGTCGAGCAGCCGGCGACTCTCGTGCGGCGATACGCCGACCAGGTGACTGGTGAATCCCGGATTGACGTAGAGCGCCTTCTCGCCGGTCTCTGGGTGCACTCGCACCACCGGGTGCTCGGTGAGCAACGGCCGCTTCTCGACCCGGCGCAGGTAATCCTCGGTTGGCTTGGCGCCGGCGCCGGGACTGAACCGATGCACTGCGCGCAGTTCATCTGCCAATCGCTGCAACGGCGCGGAGAGACCCTGATACGCGGCAACTGTGTTGGACCACTGGGTATCCCCTCCGTACGGCGGCAACACCTCCGCCCGCAGGATCGATGCCGCGGGCGGGTTCACTGCCGCCGTCACATCCGCATGCCAGCCCGGGCGGTCGTACCCGGTGCTGCCCGAAACACGTGCCTTGAAGCGGTCCCGGAATATCGGATATATCGTCGGGTAATTCGGATCCGGAATCGAATCGAAAAGCGGGTGGGCGGGCGTCGCTGCTCCGAAATACCGTGCGAAGCGAAGATGCTGTTCGTGGTCGAGGACCTGATCGCGGAAGAAGACCACCTTCCACTGCAGCAGTGCCTGCCGGATAGCCGCCACCTCGTCCGCGCCGAGTTCGCCACGGAGGTCGACACCGCGAATCTCGGCGCCCGTCCAGCCGGACTGCGGGCGAATCTCGATCCGGGTTGGGGCCTGGGTCATCCTTGTCTCCTTCGAATCGGCGTGGGGGCTGTCATGCGGCGGGAACCGGCGCGCGCTCGGGCAGTTCGACGCCAAGTCGCTCACGCAGGGTCGAATCGGCATACTCGTGCCGGAACAGGCCGCGGCGGCGCAGGATCGGGACGACATGGTCGACGAAGTCGTCTAGTCCCGACGGAAACGCGTCCGGCATGAGGTTGAACCCATCCGCCGCCCCGGCCAGGAACCACTCCTCGATCGTGTCCGCGATCTGTTCGGGCGTCCCGATGACAGCACGATGTCCGCCGCTGCCATTGAGCGCTCGCAGCAATTGACGGACTGTCAGGCCGCGCTCGCGCACGAGCCCTACCACCGATTCGCGGAAGCCCAACGAGCCCTGGTAACTAGCGGCGTCGGCGGGGACCGCGAGAATCTCGTCCGCAATAGGAACATCCCAGTCGAGAGCGCGGACGTCGACGCCGAGCGTGGCGGTCAATCGGTCGGCGCCGAAATCTTCGGGCGTGTTGGCACGCAAACGCGCGTGCCGCTCGATCGCTTCCTGCTCCGTCGATCCGAGGACCGTGATCAGACCGGGAAGAATCTTCACGTCGTCGGGGTTGCGGCTCGCGCGGACAGCCGCCTCCTTGACGTCTCGGTAGTGCCGAATTCCCTCGGCAAGAGTGAGTTCGGCGGTAAACACGCCATGCGCTGTTCGGCCGGCAAGCTCACGCCCCGCCGGCGAGCCGCCGGCCTGGATGAGCGCAGGATAGCCCTGCGCCGATGGCGCGACGTCCAGCGAGCCCGTTACGTTCAGATGATTTCCGCGGAACTCGAACGGCACCCCGCTGATCGATGATTCCCATAGCCCGGTGACGACTTCGACGAACTCGGCGGCGCGCGCGTAACGGGTGTCTCGATCCGGCAACTCGCGGATTCCGAAATTCGTTGCGACCGTGGGCGAATAGGTCGTCACGATGTTCCAGGCGACGCGGCCACCGCTGGCCCGGTCCAGTGACAGGAAGCGCAAGGCGAGTTCGTAGGGATCGTTGAACGTAGTCGAGGCGGTGCCGATCAACCCAATGTGACGGGTGTTGGCCGCAACGGTCGCGAGGATCGCCGTTGGTTCGAGTGCGCGTGGCGGCTTCACCCTCGGGTTCTCCCAGAAGCCCGGGCTATCGGCGAGAAAGAAGCCGTCGAGGGTGCCACGTTCGGCGGTCTGCGCCACACGAACAAAATGCGCTGGGTCGAGGAATGCGCCCGCCGTGCCGTCGATCGTCCAAGCGCGGGGCGCGATGCCGGCGTCGAGCACGTTGACATTGAGGACGAGCTGTCGATTCGGAGAAGACATTAAGGGTTTCGTCCTCCTCAGGAGACGGGAAAGAGGCTGCGGCGCGGGCCGTGGAACGCGGGGAGGGAGGGCGGGAGACCCAGACGATTCCGCAGTGTTGCGCGATCCGACCGCCGATTGCCTTCCGCACGCGCGATGGCGTTCTCTAGCTCCGCCACTCCACGAATCCGGACGATCGTGCCGACGAAACGATTCGGCGCTGTGTTCGGCCATGAACCCGACCACTCCACGGCATCGAGAATTGGCGTCGCTTCATCAATCGGCACGTGTTGCGAGCGAGCGACAACGACATCTGCCACTCTCCTCGCCGCAGCGAATTCCACATCCGAATGCGCCTGCCAGAAGATCGGCGGCTTTCCTTGGGGCGGCTCCGGAACATTGAGCGGACCCGAGACGGCGAATACGCCGTCATGATCGATGAAGGTGATGTGCTCGGATTCGACGAAAACCCCGCGATCCGTATCGGCGACGACGCTTTCGGCAGGAAAGCTCTCCCACAACTTCCGGGCCACCTCGACGGCATCGGCCGGCAGGGTGTAATCCGGCTCCAGTTCTTTCGTCGCCGGTCGCGCGCCGACGAGCCACCCCACTCGCCCATGGGTGAGGTGATCGAGCGACGCGAGCCGACGCGCAAGGTTGTACGGATGATGCAAAGCGGGATTGGCCGCGATCACGAAACCGACGTTCTCCGACGCTGCCGCCAGCACCGCAGCGGCGACACTCGCGTCGAATTCCGTCGACGCGGGGTGTTCGGGATGCAGCGTGTCGCCGCCAAGTACCACGACGTCGATACCCGATTCATCGAGTAACCGCGCCAGCGCATCTGGCGAGAACGGCGCGGCGGGGCCGAACAGTGAGGCAACCACCGCGCTGTCCAGGTCGATCCCGAATACTGGCTGGTTAACCATGAATTCGTCCTGTTCCCTATCGATATCGCGCTCGACCACCACTGAGCACACACCCGATCCGCGTCGATCGACGCGGATCGAGGTTCGCAGAACGCGAGCCGAACAAACACGGTTATGCTCGCGGTGCTTCTAAGAACGGCCGGGTGTGTTCAGCGCTCGCAGAACGAAACGAGTAACGCGAGCCACCAAGCGCCGGTCAGCGTTCGCTTCGCAGCGCAGTGTCGAGCCGGTCGATGAAATCGGCCGGAATCGCGGACCACGCTCCCACTCTGTGGTCGCCGATAAGTTCGGCGAGGGTTGCCACCACGTACGGTCCGCCATCGATCGGGAAGCGTAGGGCGCCGATCTTTGCACACCGCGCAAGCACGTTGGCCAGCACGAGTTTTGCCTCGTCGTCGCGCCCTGCCGCCGACAAGCAGGCCACCAGAAGCCGCTGCGACAGCAGTTGCCCCCGTGGCAGCCTTCGCGGTGCGAGCTGATCGACCCACTGCTGTGCCCACCGGCATGCCAGGCGCGTGGAATCCGGATCGTGTTCGGCGAGCAGTCGACGGATCGCTGTGGCCTCTTCGGCCTGCACGGTCAACACGTCAACCTCATCGACGGGCTCGCGACGTGCATCGAAAGCTGTGTTCTGGGGCGCATAATCCGGATTCGGAGGCATCCCCAGGCGGAGACGCTCGTTCTCGACAAGTGCCCGCAACCGGGGCAGCGACAACTCGCGGGCAACCCGGGCGCCGTCGTCGAGCCGCTGCATCGCTGCCCCTCGATCGCCGTGCATCAGCTTGATCCGAGCCCCGGTCACGAAACGGGCGATCTTGTCTTCGACCGTCCCGGTTTCCGGGCCGAGCCGATAGCCCTCGTCGAGCAGCCGCTCCGCCTCGACCAGATCACCGCGTTCATAGACGAGCTCGCCGAGCAACACACTCGCCAGTCGAGCAGTGAAGGCATGTGTGGAGCCGGATCTACGGGCGATCCGCAAGGCCTCGCGGTAACACGATTCGGATTCGTCGAGTTCGAGTTGCATCCATGCGGCGAGGCCGTTGATGCACAACCCGTACACCTGACTGTGTGTGCCCGCACTTCTCCGGAAGTGCGGCGATGCCAGCGCCTGCAGCCGATGCACCTCGTCCAGGTCGCCCCGGTATGTCGCAGCCAGGGATGCGGTATTGGCTGCGACGCAAATGACCAAGGGAGGCATCCGTTCCGGTTGAGCGAGGGCGGGTGCGAGCAGGTGGTCGACATCACCGACCCGATCCTCGCGACGGAGGATCACGGCACGGACGACGTCTGCCTCAATGCGTAGATCCGCAATCTGATCAGCAGTTGCATCGGTATCGCCAAGCGTCGATTCGAAAATGCCCAGCGCATGTTTGGTGCCCTCGGGACGGTGCAGCATCACGGTGGCCCACGCCAGGGCCAGTTGGATTTTCGGGCGCGTCTGCGCGGACGCCGGGAGTTTGCCGATCAAACCGATCAGGGTCGCCATCTGAAACTGCTCGAGCAATGCGCGGCCGTCGTCCTCGACGATTCGTACCGCTTCCTCTTCGTCGCCGGCGGCAAGCGCTTGATCGACCGCCTCACCCACCATCCGATGCTCCGCGAACCACCTTGCGGCCACACGGCGCAATTCGACGATTCGCTCGGGGTTCGACCGGGCGAGGCGGTGCCGGAGGAACTCCGCGAACAAATGGTGATAGGCGAACCATTGCTCATCGACCCGGTGGAGGAACAGGTCCGCCAGTTCGACCTGCTCGAGCATGGCCTGCCCATCCGCCACTCCCGACAGCGCAGCTGCCAGCTCACCCGAGATCCGTTCCGTGATAGACGTTTTCAAGAGAAAGTCCCGCGTACTCGCGTCAAGCCCGTCGAGCACGTTCTCTGCAAGAAACTCGCCGATCGCATGATGCCGACCCGTCATCGTCTCGATGAGCCGTGCCGGATTCTGCGCGCCGCGCAGCGAGAGCGCCGCCAACTGCATGGCCGCGACCCATCCGTCGGTCTTCGCGGACAATTCTTCGACATCTCCCCTGTCGAGATCGACGCCACAGAGTTCCATGAAACGTTGCGACTCGACCGAGTCGAAACGCAAAGCTGCCGTATCGATTTCGGCGACCTCATCCATCATCCGGAGGCGACTCAAGGGGAGCCCGCTCGGATTTCGTCCCGTCACCAGCAGCCGCAGTCCAGAACAAAGATTGTCCAGCAGATAGCGCATCGCGCCGATCGTCGCGTCGGAGGTGACCAGGTGCCAGTCGTCCACCACCAGTGTCATCCGCGTCCCGCTGCGATGAACCGCATTGATCAACGCGGACAACACATACGGCTGCGCGTCTTCGCCATGCTCCTCGAGCATCGCCATCAGTTCGGCGGCAAGCGGTCGGCTCACGGAGCGGATCGCCTCCGTCAGGTGCGACAGGAACCACACCACATTGTTGTCGTCGGTGCCGACGGTCAGCCATGCCACCGAGACTCCCTCGGCTCGCAGTGTCTCGCACCACTGCGCGGCGAGCGTGCTCTTGCCGAATCCGGTGGGGCCGTGGATCACCGTGAGTTTGCGATCCTGACCCGTACGCAGCACATCGATAAGCCGAGACCTCGCGACCATCTCTCGCGACGACACTGGAGGGAGGAAGCGGGTCGCCGGCACGGGCGGCGGCGTCGACTTCGCGGACGCGTACCCCGCCGTCAGATATCCCGTCCGAAGTTCACTGGGTGAGAACGTCGGCATCACAGGAATCTCAGTGGGCGCGATGGGGACTGCCATCTCATCGACCGGAATGCCGTGCACGCGCTGCAACTCCCGCAACTGCTCACCGAATGCTGCAGCCGATTCCGGCCGCGTACCCAGGTCTCGCGACATCGCCTGCTCCAGCACCTCGGCCACGTCCGCGGGAAGACCCGACTCGCTCAGATCCGGCATCGGATGCCGGGTAATCCGCAGAAATTGAGCCACCATCTGCTCGCCCTCGAGCCGCTCGAACACGGCGTGACCCGTCGCGGCGCTGAACAGCGTCGATGCGAGACCGTAGACATCCGAGGCCGCGCCCGGTGACTCGCCGCGCAACACCTCCGGCGCTGTGTAGGCTGGCGAACCGGTCACTGCACCGTCGGTGGTCTCGAACCCGCCGGCCACCCGCGCGATCCCGAAATCGGTCAGCTGCGGCTCGCCGTATTCGTCGAGCAGAATGTTGCCCGGTTTGATGTCGCGGTGCAGCATGCCGCGCCCGTGCGCGGTCTCCAGGGCACCGGCCAGTTTGATCCCCACATGCAGCGCGTCTTCCCACCCGATCGGCCCACCGTGCCGGACCTGCGCCTCCAACGATCCATGCGGGTGGAACTGCATCACGATGTAGGGACGGCCGCTCGGCGTGGCGCCGACCTGGAAGATATTGACGATGTGTGGGTGGCCCGACAAAGCCCCCATCGCCATCTGTTCGCGAACGAAACGGTCGAGGTTGTCCGACCCGAGATCGGCCACCAGCACCTTCACCGCGACCGTGCGCGCGAGCTCGCGCTGCACGCAGCGATAGACGACCCCGAAACCACCGCGGCCGATCTCCTCGGCGTTCGCGAAACCCGCCGCCGACAGCTCATCCACGACACTGCGGTATTCATCCCGCTGCGTCGTTAGTGGATCACTGTCGACCATCGCTCGCCTCGAAGATTCACGCCGCCACGACCGGTGTACCGAGCATATCTCCGCTGTTCACGGTGATCCGGCGTTGACTGAAAACGTGCTGAACGCACGCCTGAAGAAAATAGGATGGCGTCATGCGCGAGACCGGATCCGCTCCGGCCAGTATCGGGGTACTCACCAGCGGTGGCGACGCTCCGGGGATGAACCCGGCCGTACGGGCCGTTGCCCGAACGGCCCTGCACTACGGCATCGACGTTTACGCCATTCACGAGGGATATCACGGCCTGGTCGAGGGCGGCGATCTCATCCAGCGGATGGAACCGGGTGACGCCGAGGACATCTTGCACCAGGGTGGCACCGCGATCGGCACCGCCAGATCGAAGGAATTCAGAACGCGCGACGGCCGTCAATCGGCCGCGCGCAACATGATCGAGCGCGGCATCGACGCGCTCATTGTCATCGGTGGCGACGGCAGTCTCATCGGCGCAAACGTGTTCCGCCAAGAATGGTCCGACCTACTCGCCGAACTCGTGAGCAGCGGAGAGATTGCGGCTGACGTCGCCGCGGAGCATCCCCGCCTGCGACTGGTCGGTCTTGTGGGTTCCATCGACAACGACATGTCGGGCACCGACATGACCATCGGCGCCGACACTGCGCTGCACCGGATCGTCGAGGCGATGGACGCCCTGCGGAGCACCGCATCCAGCCACCAGCGCACGTTCGTCGTCGAGGTGATGGGACGACATTGCGGATACCTCGCACTGATGGCTTCCCTGGCCACTGCCGCGAACTGGCTGCTGATCCCGGAGCAACCGCCGCCCGACAACTGGGCCGAACTGATGTGCCGGGACATTGGACAGGGCCGAGCCATCGGCCGGCGGCAAAGCGTGGTGATTGTCGCCGAGGGCGCGCGGGATCGCAGCGGCAACGCGATCACCGCTGACCACATCAGGACGATTCTGGAGAACGAGCTCGGCGAGGACGCCCGCATCACGATTCTTGGACACGTGCAGCGCGGCGGAGCGCCGAGCGCCTTCGACAGGTACCTCGCGACCCTGCTCGCCCATGCCGCCGTCGAACGACTCCTCGACGACGAGCCGGACAGGCCCGCCGAACTGATCGGGCTGAACGGCAATCGGGTGATCAGGTCGCCGCTGATGGAATGTGTCGAACGAACCCAGGCGGTCGCCGACCGCATCGAGGCGCAGGATTTCGATGGCGCAATGTTGTTGCGTGGTGGCAATTTTCGGGAGTCATACCAGATACTGCGGACCATCCAGCAAGCTGCGCCCAAGCCCACCCCCGCGGGCCGCAAACGTTACCGGTTCGCCGTGGTGCACGCTGGCGGGCTCGCCCCGGGAATGAACAACGCCGTCCGCGCCGCCGTCCGGCTCGGATTGGATCGAGGCCACACCGTGCTCGCAGTGCACAACGGATTCCGCGGGCTACGTGACGGCGACATCCAGGAGTTGGGCTGGATGGATGTCAGTGGCTGGGTTTCCTACGGCGGCGCCGAGATCGGGACCAACCGATACGTACCCACCGGAGACGCGATTGCACAGATCGCCAAACAGATTGCCGCGCACCGCATCAACGGTCTGATCATGGCCGGCGGCTGGGCGGGCTATCAGGCCGCACACGAGCTGCACCGAAATCGTGACCGATACGCCGACCTTGACATCCCCATCGTCTGCATGCCGATGACGATCAACAACGACGTCCCGGCAAGCGAACTGAGTATCGGCAGCGACACCGCGCTGAACAGCATCATGGCCGACGTCGACAAGATCCGGCAGTCGGCGGTCGCTTCCCGCCGCGTGTTCGTGGTCGAGGTGATGGGCCGCGACTGCGGCTACCTGGCATTGCTGAGCGGCTTGACCACCGGAGCCGAACGCATCTACTTGCCCGAGGAGGGCGTCACACTCGACGACCTGACCGCCGACGTCCACGCCCTCGCCGAGGGCTTCCACTCCGGCAAGCGGCTCGGCCTGATCATCCGCAACGAGAATGCCGATCCGATCTACACCACCGGATTCATCACGTCGTTGCTCGACAAGGAGGGCGGCGATCTGTTCGACGCCCGGCAGGCGATCCTCGGTCACCTCCAGGAGGGCGGCGACCCATCCGCGTTCGACCGGATACATGCCACCAAGTTGACCGCCCGCTGCGTGGAATTCCTGTCCGAGCAATTCGAATCCGGTGGCCGAGCCTCGGCAATGATCGGATACCAGTCCGGACGGCTCCAGTTCACGGACCTGACCTCCTATCCGACCTTGATCGAAAACGACGTCCAGCGTCCCGTGGAGCAGCGCTGGATGGAGCGCCGCAATCTCGAAAGGATCATGCGCGGCTGATTCGAGGCCGTCGCGAACGCCGAGCGGGACCTGCCATCTGGTGGCGCACCGGGCCGCAGTGTGACTACGGTCACACTATGCGCAGCCTTCGGGCATTGTCGCCCGCTCTCCTCCTCGTGCCCCTCCTTGTCGTCGCCGGTGGGACCATCGCGTCGCCCACCGCCAGCGCCGCGCCACCGAACACCGTGGTGTACGACGCGCTCGGTGACTCGTACGCGTCCGGTTTCGGCGTGCCGCCCTACGACGGCCCCTGCGGTCGCTCGGCATCGGCCTACCCCGAACAGCTCAACGGCCGGCAGCAGATCAGACTCGACAACTTCGTCGCGTGCGCCGGCGCCACCACAACCTCGCTGGTGACGGGCGGGCAACTCAACGCCCTCAACGCCGACACCGAACTCGTCACGCTCACCATCGGCGGCAACGACATCGGCTGGTCGGAGGCGGTCGGCGCCTGCCTCGGTGGCAACGACCTACAGTGCGCCGGCGCCATCGCCGTCGCCGTCGGCCGCATCACCACGGAACTGCCTGGCAAGCTCCGCACCGTCTACGACCAGGTCGCGGTGGCGGCGCCGAACGCGCACGTGGCGGTGACCGGCTATCCGCGGCTCTTCTCCCCGGAGTTCGGCCCCTACCTCGGGGCGTCCAGGGCCGAGCAGGACGCTCTCAACGCCGGCGCCGACGTACTCAACATCACGATCGCGGCAGCAACGGAACGGAATCGCTTCCAGTTCGTCGAGGTCGGGCCGCGGTTCGACGGACACGGCGTCAACGCGCCGGACGCCTGGATTCTCCCGCCGACGGATCCGGCTCGCTTCCACCCGAACATCAACGGCTACAAGGCCTACACGGCGGCCGTCAACTCGGCACTTGGCCCGGTCGGGCTGGGCTAACGGCATTCACTCCGACCTAGAATGAGGCCATGAGCGTCAAGGTTGATCTGGACCAGTTGGCCGACACGCTGGCCGACTTCGCGTTCGCATATCTGGTCACGGTCGGCGACGACTTCCGTGCCCATACCGTCGCGGTGGAACCGGTGCTCGCCGACGGCATTCTCGACGTCGGCGGAATGGGACGAACGACGCACGCCAACGTAACCAGCCACGGCGACGTCACGGTCATCTGGCCGCCCCGCGAACCCGGGGGCTACACGCTGATCGTCGACGGGACTGCCCGTCCCAACGACGACACCTTGCAGGTCGTGCCCACGCGCGCGGTGCTGCACCGCAAGGCCACGCCGGATTCGCCTTCGACGAACCCGAACTGTCTGCACGACTGCGTGCCGATCGAACAGTCCTGAACATGGAATACATCAAACTATTTTGATGCATCAACGCCATTTGATGTAAAATAGGCTCATGGCTGGCGACCCAGTGCCGATGTTGATGCGGATGGCCGCGCATCCGCTGCGGTGGGCGCTATTGACCGAGCTGGCGCGCAGTGACCGCCGGGTGCGGGAGCTGGTAGCCGCGGTTGGCGAGCCGCAGAATCTCGTTTCCTACCATCTGCGGCTGCTGCGCTCGTCCGGCCTCGTTGACATGCGACGCAGCAATTTCGACGGTCGCGACAGCTACTACCACCTCGATCTGATGCGCTGCGCCACCGCATTCGGCAATGCCGCCGCCGCGCTGCATCCCGCGCTGACCGCCGCACAGCACAAGTGGCCGGCAGGCAAGTCGGTGCTGTTTCTCTGCACGGGAAACAGCGCCCGCTCCCCGATCGCCGAGGCACTGCTGCACCACCGCAGCGACGGCCGGGTCCACGTGGCCAGTGCCGGTAGTCGCCCCAAACCCTCGATGCACCCGAACACAGCCCGGGTGCTGCGTGAGGATTACGGCATCGACCTCGGAGGCCGACAGCCGAAGTCGATAGACGCGTTGGACAGACGGCGCTTCGATCTCGTGATCACGTTGTGCGACAAGGTCCGCGAATTCCCGCGCGGCTACGGATCGGCAGCCCTGACCCACTGGAGCCTTCCCGACCCGTCCACCGCAGCGGAGACCGATCGTGCGACCTACCCGGAATTTCGCCGTGTCGCAAAGGAAATCGACACACGAATCGGTTTCCTGACGCTGTAGATCCGAACGGGAAGGAGATTGATCATGACCACGACCGCACCCAACGAACTCGCTCGCGTCCGATATCTGGTCGACGACGTAAGCGCTGCTGTCGACTTCTATACGACCCACCTGAACTTCACGGTGGACTTCGACGCTTCGCCCGCCTTCGCCGCAGTGGTACGCGATCGACTCCAGCTGTTGTTGTCCGGACCGAAGAGCTCCGCGGGGCGTCCCATGCCAGACGGCGACGTCCCCTCCCCGGCGGCTGGAACCGGCTGCAACTCGTCGTCGACGACATCGCCGCCGACGTCGAACGGCTCCGCTCGGGCGGTGTGGAGTTCCGCAACGACATCATCAGTGGCCCTGGCGGACAACAGGTCTTGCTCCGCGACCCAGCGGGCAACTTCGTCGAACTATTCCAGCCCGCGGCCGAACCTCCGACGCGTTAGCCGGACTCAGTTATCGGATTGCTCGGTCAGCGCCCCGATTTCTGCGATTAACTCCGGCCAGAGTGCCGGTGGGAGATCGTGGCCCATGCCCGGGTACGTGACCAATCGCGCGCCGGCGATCGCCGCAGCGGTGGCCTGACCTCCGTCGAGTCCGACGAGTGGATCGTCCTCGCCGTGCAGGACGAGGGCCGGTATCCGCACGGACGCAAGCGCGGCGGTGCGATCGCCCGAGGCATATATCGCGGCCAAGTGCCGTACCGCCGACAGCGGGTCGTGGGCCCGGTCATAGGACCGTCGAGCAAGGTCTGCGAGCTCCTCCTCGTTGGCGGGGTACCCCGGCGACCCGATGGCCCGGTACACCGCCAGCGTTCTCTGCACCGCCTCGTCCCGATTGCCCGCTGGCGGCAGCATGAGCGCAGCCGATGCCTCCGGTGTGGCGCGCCCGACGCGCGTTCCGGGTGTGGACATGATCGAGGTTAGGCTGCGGACCCGTTCCGGATGCCGGATCGCGACGGTTTGGGCGATCATCCCGCCCATCGACACTCCGACGACGTGCGCCCGTTCGATCTCGAGGACGTCGAGCAATCCGACTGTGTCGTCGGCCATGTCCTCCAACGTGTATGTGGCACTGGAGGTGTCACCGGCGGCCACAGCACGGAGATTCGGCACCGGAGCCTGGTCGTGGTGCGTGGACAGTCCCACATCACGGTTGTCGAACCGGATGACGTAGCGACCCTCGGCGACGAGAAGCTGGCAGAATTCCTCGCGCCAGGCCAGCATCTGCGTCGCGAGGCCCATGATCAGGAGAACCGGTGTGTCGTCGGGTGATCCGAACGTCTCGTAAGCGATTTCGACATCGCCAACCTTGGCAGTGTTGACGACTCCCCCGCTCAATTGGCCAACCCCGCGTCCTTGCTCCCGTACGACTTGCGAAGCTCGTGCTTGAGGACCTTGCCGCTCGCATTGCGCGGCAATTCGTCGACGATCACGAGATCCTTCGGATGCTTGAACCGGGCGAGGTTCTCGTTGAGGTGGGCCTCTAGGTCGACGATGGTCAGGTTGTCGACGCCATCGACAAGAGCGACAACAGCCACCGGCACCTCGCCCCACTTCTCGTGTGCGCGACCGATTACCGCGGCCTCGGAGATGTCGGGATGCCCGAACAGGACGTTCTCGACTTCGGCGCAGTAGATGTTCTCGCCGCCGGAGATGATCATGTCCTTCGCACGGTCGACGACGTAGAGGAATCCCTCGTCGTCCTGGCGAACCAGGTCACCGGAATGGAACCAGCCGCCGCGGAACGCGTCCGCGGTGCCCTCCGGGTTCTGCCAGTAGCCCTTCATCAAATTCGGCCCGCGGTAGACGATTTCGCCAACCTCGCCGGGCTTCACGTCGTTCATCATCGGGTCGACGATGCGGGCAGTCACGGCAGGCACGACCTTGCCGACGGAACCTATCTTGCGCAGCGCATCCTTGCCCTCGAGGATGCACGTGACCGGGGACATCTCGGTCTGACCGAACGCCGTCACGTTGGGCGCCTGCGGGAAGGTCTCGTTCATCGCATTGAGCACCGTGTCCGAGGCAGGAGCGGCTCCCCAGCTGATGTTCTTGAGCTTGAGATTGCGCGGCTTGGCCTTCTGCGCTGCGCACACCGCCTGCCATTGGACGGGCACCATGAACACCGAGGTTGTGCCCTCGCGTTCCAAGGTGTCGAGCATGTCCTCCGGATCGAACGCGCCGAGCTGATGAACAACGGCCTCGAGACCGGCGGCGGAGAACCCGTAGGGGAACGTGCGGTCCTCGAGGCCCGGAATGTAGGACGTGCCGCCGGAGGTCTGGATGACCGGGCAGGCCATGAGATCGGCCAGTTCCTTGACGGTCGCCTGTGCTCGTGAGGTGTGCACACCGTGGCCGACGATCAGGACCGGCTGCTTGGCGGCGCGAATGAGGTCGGCGGCCTCGGTGACCTTGTCCTGGCCGGCAGTCTGGCCGACGAGGCGGTAGCGCTCGGGCGGCAGGACAGGCGGAACGTCGAGTTCCTCCTGGATCACGTGCGACGGGTACTCGATGTACACCGGCCCGGGCGTGCCGGACAGC
>NZ_LRRB01000195.1 GCF_001646865.1 Aldersonia kunmingensis
CATGACTGCGTCGACCATGTCGGCACCCCGATTCAGGCCTACTGCGACTTGCTGGAGGTGCGCTGGCTGCTGTCCGAGCATGCCGGGGCCGACGTCGGCGACGAAACGGCGCTGGCCGCACTTGCCCGACACCGCCACGTCCCCACCGATTCGGCAGCGAAGATGGGCGTCGCCGAGGCCCCTACCAGCGCGTTTCGCAGGATCGAACCGAAGTCGACTTCCGCGGCGAGCGGTGACTCCGCGCTGGAAGGGAGCGATGAAGCTGGTCACACCCGTGGCGGACCGACCGGTCCACCCCCGCCCGGATGAGACAATGGGATGTAATCCCGCCCAATTTCGCCGTAGGACAGATGCGCCCGATGACCGACACGATCGATTCCGAAGACCTTGCCGTCTGCCTCCGCGTGCTCGAACAAGCCGCCGGACTCGACATCGACCATCCCGATTCGGTGACGGTGCAGCGCGCCGTCGGCCACATGTTCAAGAAGCACAAGCAGCGCCGCCGCAACGCCGCCCGCGACGCGATCTCGGCGGCCGACAAGGCCGTCATCGCGGCGACCGCGACCGGTTCGCCCGACCGGATCGATGACGAAACCGCAGGTATACCCCTGAAGTCCAACGCGCCGGGCGCGCTCGCCGGGCGGCTGATCCGGCCACGGCCGTGCTACATCTGCAAGACCGATTTCGTGGACGTCGACGCGTTCTACCACCAGCTCTGCCCGGACTGCGCGGCCGAGAGCCACGCCAAGCGCGATGCCCGCACCGACCTCACCGGGCGGCGGGCGCTGCTCACCGGCGGGCGCGCGAAGATCGGGATGTACATCGCGCTGCGCCTGCTGCGCGACGGCGCGCACACCACGATCACCACCCGCTTCCCCAACGATGCGGTTCGACGGTTTGCCGCGCTGCCAGACAGCGCTGACTGGCTGCACCGCCTGCGCGTCGTGGGGATCGACCTGCGCGATCCGGCGCAGGTTGTGGCACTGGCCGACGAGGTCGCCGCGCAGGGCCCGCTCGACATCCTCATCAACAATGCCGCGCAGACGGTGCGCCGCTCCCCCGGCGCCTACTCCGCGCTCGTCGGCGCCGAATCCGAGCCGTTGCCGGCCGGCGTGATTCCCGATGTCATCACCTTCGGCAAGCCGGCCCTCGAGCACCCGTCCGCGCTGACTGCCGCACTACCCGACAACCTGCCCGCCTCGGTGGCCCAACTTGCGATGGTCGCGAAATCTGCTTCCCCCGAACGCATTTCGCAGGGCATCGCCATCGACGCCGGCGGACTCGTTCCCGACCTCGCGCACACCAACAGCTGGGTGCAGACGGTCGGCGAGGTGGACGCGACCGAACTACTCGAGGTGCAGCTGTGCAACTCGGTGGCGCCGTTCATCCTGATCTCCCGGCTGCGCCCGGCGATGGCCGCCGCGGACGCGCGGCGCAAGTACGTGGTGAACGTGTCCGCGATGGAGGGTCAATTCGGCCGCGGATACAAGGGCCCGGGCCACCCGCACACAAATATGGCGAAGGCTGCGCTGAACATGCTCACCCGCACGAGTGCGGGCGAGATGCTCGAGCAGGACGGGATTCTGATGACAGCTGTAGACACCGGCTGGATCACCGATGAGCGCCCGCACTACACCAAGATGCGCCTGGCCGACGAGGGCTTCCACGCCCCACTCGACCTGGTCGACGGGGCGGCGCGGGTGTACGACCCGATCGTGCAGGGCGAAATCGGCAACGACCTGCACGGGTGCTTCCTGAAGGACTACCGCCGCGCCGCCTGGTGACCCGATAATCGCCATGTAACGGCTGGTCCCCCGGTTGTGCATGTTCGGGGGGTACGCCCGCGCAATCGTGGGTAGCTTCCAGTCATGGGCCAGGATGTCGAACTGCGGAAGTTCAGCCGCAAGGACCGACAGCGCTTCCGCGTAAAGGTGCAACAGTGCCTCGACGTGCTCGCGTCGATGCTCGCAGATGGGCATTTCGAGGTCGCCGAGCCGAAGATCGGCATGGAAGTCGAGCTGAACCTGGTCGATGAGGCGATGCAGCCCGCAATGGCCAATGCCGAAGTGCTCGACGCCATCGCGAACCCGGACTTCCAGACCGAACTCGGCCAGTTCAACATCGAGATCAACCTCGCGCCGCGGCCTTTGCGTGGCGATCACATCCGCGACCTCGAGCGCGATGTCCGGCGGTCGCTGAACTCCGCCGACGAGCGGGCCCGGTCGGTGGGCAGCCGGCTGGCGATGGTCGGGATGCTGCCGACGCTGACCGAGCAGCAGTTCGAACACAAGTGGATCTCGGCGAATGCCCGCTACGACCTGCTGAACCAGCAGATTTTCGCGGCACGCGGCGAGGACATCGAGCTGAGCATCCCCGGCGTCCGCCTTCCGGGACAATCGCAGGCCGACGAACTGTCGGTCATCTGCGACACGATCCTGCCCGAGGCGGCGTGCACGTCCGTCCAACTGCATCTCCAGCTGGCGCCGGAGAGTTTTGCCGCGCACTGGAACGCGGCGCAGGCCCTCGCCGGCGTACAGGTCGCGCTGGCGGCCAACTCGCCATTCTTCGCGGGACGGGCACTGTGGCACGAGACCCGGATCCCGATGTTCGAGCAAGCTACCGACACCCGCCCGCCCGAACTCAAGAACCAGGGCGTACGGCCCCGAGTGTGGTTCGGCGAGCGGTGGATCACCTCGATCTTCGATCTGTTCGAGGAGAATTCGCGCTATTTCCCCGCCCTGCTGCCGATCTGCGACGACGAGGATCCGCGGGCGATGTTCGACAGCGGCGAGGTGCCCTCGCTCAGCGAACTCAAGCTCCACAACGGCACCGTGTACCGCTGGAACCGGCCGATTTACGACATTGCCGACGGGCGCTATCACCTACGTCTCGAGAACCGCGTCCTGTCCGCGGGGCCGTCGGTGATCGACACCCTCGCCGACGCCGCCTTCTACTACGGCACGCTGCGCTCGTTCGTCGATGCCGACCGCCCGGTGTGGACCCAGATGTCATTCGATGCCGCCAACGAGAACCTGCATTCGGCCGCGCGTAGTGGATTCTCCGCACGGTTGTACTGGCCCGAGGTTGGCTGGGTCAGCCCACAGGAACTGGTGCTGCGCAGGTTGCTGCCAATGGCGCACGCCGGGCTGGAGGCACACGGTGTGTCGGCGGCGGTCCGCGATCGCTATCTCGGTGTCATCGAGGGTCGCGCGCTGCGCCAGCAGTCCGGTTCAGGCTGGCAGCGCGAAGCGGTTGTAGCCCGGGAACGCGCAGGTGACAGCCGGGAACAGGCGCTGGCCGGGATGCTGGCGGACTATCTTGTGAATATGCATCACGGCGACCCGGTGCACACGTGGAGCTGGTGATCGGATGGGTTATCGGCTGCTGGTCGATCTGACTGTCCTCGCCCACTTCCTATTCCTCGCCTACCTGGTGGTGGGTGGATTCCTCGCGTGGCGGTGGCGGCGCACGATCTGGTTCCATATTCCCGTCGTGGCATGGGGGTTCAGCACGGTACTGATCGGAATCGACTGTCCGCTCACATATTTGGAGAACTGGGCGCGGGAGCAGGCGGGCATGGCGGGTCTCCCCTCGTCGGGCTTCATCGATCATTACCTGACCGGGGTGATCTATCCGGAGAGCGCGTTGGGCCTGGTCCGGCTCCTGGTGCTGACCTGTGTGGTCACGTCGTGGATCGGCTATGTCGTGCTCGGCCAACGACACTCGCACCGCCCGCTCATGCCAAAGTAGCGGCGTGGACCCATTCGCCGACCATCCCGGTTACCTCGCCGCGACGCTTCCGGTCCGGGCATTGGCGGTGGAGTCGGTTGCGGCCTTCGCAGACGCTGCCGACCGCTATCGCGCGGCGGTATCGATGCCGGCACGGCCGAGCACCCTTCGACTGGACCGGATCACCGCCTCGTTTGCCTCGGACCGGTTGCTACGGATCGACGGTGCGCCGGTCTCCGGGTTCGCAGAGCTGTCCGGGTTTTTCGCAGCCGCGGACGGCTGGGTCCGCACGCATGCGAATTACCCGCACCACCGGGATCGGCTGCTCGCGGTGCTCGGACTCGATGCCAGTGCAGACCGCGAAACGGTCGCGCGGCGGATCGAGGAGGGCACCGCCGCGCAACTCGAGGACGGGGCAGCCTCGGCCGGAGCGATCGCCGTTCGGGTGCGGACCGAATTCGAATGGGCGGCAAGCGAACCGGGGCAAGCGGCTGCACACCTCCCGCCGCTATTGGCGACCGTTCGCGAGGACACTTCGGACCCGGCCGCCGTTACAGGCACGACCGCCGAGCTGCCGCTCACCGGAGTCCGGGCGCTCGACCTCACCCGGGTGATCGCCGGGCCGACGGCCACCCGTGCACTCGCGCTGCTCGGCGCGGACGTGCTGCGTATCGATTCACCCGAGCTGCCCGAGATCGCCTGGCAACACCTGGAAATGGGCCAGGGAAAGCGGAGCGCGCTCCTCGATGTGCACACCGAAGCGGAACGCGCGCTCGAACTTGTCGCCGGCGCCGATGTCCTGGTCACCGGATACCGGCCCGGCGCACTCGACGATTTCGGCGTACAGGCCGTTCGCGCGCGGCCGGGCCTGGTCCGCGCCCGGGTCAGCGCGTGGGGTACGACCGGCCCCTGGGCGGCTCGGCGCGGCTTCGACAGCATCGTGCAGGCGGCCAGCGGGATCGCGCTCATCGAGGGCGACGGGACACCGGGCGCGTTGCCCGCCCAGGCCCTGGACCACGCGACGGGATACTTCCTGGCCGCCGGCGTACTCGATGCCCTGACAGGGCGACTCGCTGATCGGCACGGCCGGGATGTGGACGCATCGCTGGCGAGAACCGCGGCCCGACTACTCGCTGATCCGGCCCGCACGCCCGACCATCGCGCGGCGGCGTTGCCCAGCGACGACATCCTGATCACGAACGGTCGAATCCGCACGGCCAGGCCGGTGCTACCCGAATACGACGACTATCCCGAACCCGCTTCTCCCTGGGGCAGCGATGCCGCAACATGGCGGGGTAACCGAAACGGGAGGGCGGTAACACGGTGAGTATCGACAATGGCGTCTACGACCGGATCGGGTCCGGGTGGTGGGACGAGGACAACCCGCTCAACATGTTGCAGGGCAGCATGACCCCCGCACGGTTCGACTACTTCGCCTCGGTGATGCGCGACCACGGTCGCTCGCCGGACGGTTTGCGGGGCCTCGATGTGGGGTGCGGCGGCGGCTTCATGTCGGAACGCTTCGCGCGCGCCGGCGTGACCGTGCTTGGCATCGATCCGTCGGAGGTGTCGTTGGCCACCGCACGCAAGCATGCGGAAACAAATGGACTGCCCATCGAGTACCGCACCGGATTCGGCGAAGAATTGCCCGTCGACGATCAGGCATTCGATATCGCCTTCTGCTGCGACGTGCTCGAGCATGTGAGCGACCTCGACAAGGTCATCTCGGAGACCGCGCGCGCACTCAAACCCGGCGGGCTGTATTTCTTCGACACTATCAACCGGACGTGGGCGGCGAACCTGCTCATGATCAAGCTGATGCAGGACTGGCGATTCACCCGAGTTTTCGACACCGCGATCCACGATCCGACGATGTTCATTACGCCGAATGAGCTCTCGGAAGCTTTGCGGCGCAACGGTTTCGTCGTATGCGAGTTCGTCGGACTCGCACCGCACACGGCGAACCCGCGGATCGCAATCGACTTCCTTCGCACGCGAATCGGCCGCCTGAGCTTCGGCGAGTTCAGCCGGAGACTGCACTTCGGAAAGACGAAGAGCACCGCGGCGTCCTACATGGGCTACGCGGTGCGGATCGCCGACTGACCGGACGGGGTCGAGCGCGCGGCCCGGCGTGAACGCCGTCTGCGTAAAGTTGTCGGCAGTCAGGAGCGGAGCCGGCGGAGCGACCACCTGCACAGCACACCGGGAAAAGGGACATATATGCGGCGCAGCCTCAACACCCTCGGAGCACTGACAGCAGCGGCAGCGATCGTCCTGGCGCCGGCGTCGGTCCCGGTCCTGTTCGTGCCGGCCGCGGCCACCCCCATCAGTTCCGTCGCCACCGGGGTCGCTGGCGCGCGCATCGCCCTCGACGGCACCGAGAACACCCGCACCCTCGCCGGGTTCCGCACCGTCGACGGCGCTGTCGTACGTGCGCACCGAGTGCTGCGCTCTGACGACCTCGCCGACCTCAGCCCGGCCGATCTGGTGCGGCTACAGGACCAGCGACTCGCGGTCGTGGTGGACCTGCGCACCGGGCTCGAGCGCGCCTTCTCCCACGACAAGGCGATTCCCGACACCCGCGCCGAGTGGTTCGACGTGCTCGGCGCGCTGCCGCCGACCGCATTGATCGACCTCGCCTCGAGCTACCGCGCGTTTGTGACCGATCCCGGTGCCCGGCGCGCGATCGGCGCGACGCTGCACACCATCGTGGCGACCTCGACGGACGGCAAGGCCGTGCTGTACCACTGCTCGGCCGGCAAGGACCGCACCGGCTGGACGACCGCCGTGCTGCTCACGATCCTCGGCGTGGATCGTGCGACCGTCGAAGCGGACTTCCTGGCCAGCAACGCCTACCGGAACAGCACGCCCGCTGACCCGTTCAATGGCGTGAACATCGACTGGTTGCGCGCCGCGTTCGCGCAGGCGGACGAAACCTACGGCAGCTTCGACAATTACGTTCGCGACGGACTCGGGCTGACCGCAGCCGATATCGCGAGCCTGCGTACCGAACTGCTCGAACCGGCGTCCGGCGGTAAGTAGCGGATCACGGCGCCGGCGCCGGGACCACTTCGATGTTGAAGTTGGCGGTCCCCTGGGAAAGCTCGGTGACCGTCGCCTTCGCGCCGTAGGTCTCGCCGCCCCCGACCACCGTGCACGTTATGGTCGCGCCAACCTCGGCGGGGAGATCGCTCGGGCAGGTCACGCTGTCAATCTGACGCCCCGCCATCGTCAATTGCTGCGTGATCTGGCCCTCCACATCCGGCGCCGCGACGCTTTTGTCGTCGGTGCCACACGCCCCGAGCGCGCCGAGTGCCACGGTCGCGAAGACCAACGCCAATCCGAGCCTTGATCGTGCCGACATCCGATTCACCTTCGATCAATCGTTGGTTGGCCGAACCCGTCCAGGTTCGCACACCGCGCACCACACCGGACCCAAACTCGACCGGTCCGTGCACCCGCCCCCGAATCGGTTGCATGATGGGACGGTGGCCAAACTGGTGCTCGATGTCGACACGGGTATCGACGACTCACTCGCACTGGTCTTCCTGCTCGCCAGTCCGGACGCCGAGATTCTCGGTATCGCAAGCAGCGCGGGCAATGTCGGAGTGCAGCAGGTGGCCGCCAACAACCTGGCATGGCTCGACGTATGTCAGGCACCCCCGATCGAGGTCACGGTCGGCTCCCCGGTCCCATTGGTGATTCCACTGCAGACGACCGAGGACACCCACGGGCCACAGGGCATCGGATATGCCGAACTGCCACCGTCGTCGCGGCCACTCTCGGCCCGCTCCGCCGCGGACATGTGGGCCGACCTCGTGCGGGCCAATCCCGGCGAGGTCACCGGCCTGGTCACCGGCCCGCTGACCAATCTCGCACTGGCACTGCGTATCGAGCCCGAACTCCCCCACCTGCTGCACCGGTTGGTCGTGATGGGCGGCGCCTTCAACTACGCGGGAAACACGACACCGACCACCGAATGGAACATCTCGGTCGACCCCGAAGCGGCCAAGGTTGTTTTCGATGCGTTCTCGGTCGTACCCGCGGAACGGCGGCCGATCGTGTGCGCGCTGGATATCACCGAGCGGATCGAAATGACCGCCGAGCACCTGAAGCGCCTCGGCGTCCGGGCCGGAAGTATGCCCGAGGAACGGGTCCACGAGGCGGACGCCGATAACGTACGGTCCGCAGCGAGCAATCCCGTGGTGCGGCACCTGTCCGACGCCGTCCGGTTCTACATGATGTTTCACCGCCAGCAGGGGCTCGGGCATATCAGCCACATGCACGATCCATTCGCTGCCGCGGTCGCGCTCGACCCGTCGCTGGTACAAACCCGCCCTGCCACTGTCGACGTCGAGTTGGTAGGGACGCTGACCCGGGGCATGACCGTGGCCGACTGGATGGGCATGTGGGGCCGCGACCCGAATGCCGATATCGCTTGGCGCACGGACCCTGAGGCGTTCTTCGATCTACTCATCGAACGGGTCGGAGATTTCGCCGCACGCCTGTACCCACCGGAGGGAGCGCGACTATGACCACAGACGACGCAACGGATCGGTCCGGGGAAGCCGAGGCGGTTACCGCATTCTGGCGCGGGCTCGGCTTGCCCGGAATCGTCGATGTACATACGCATTTCATGCCCGAACCGGTGATGGCAAAGGTGTGGGCATACTTCGAGGACGGCGGACCGCTGATCGGTGGGCCCTGGCCGATCACCTACCGCGACGACGAGCTGACCCGTCTGAACCTGTTGCGCGAGTTCGGTGTTCGCGCGTTCACCTCGCTGGTCTACCCGCACAAGCCGGGCATGGCAGAGTGGCTCAACGCGTGGTCGGCGGAGTTCGCCGCCCGTACTCCCGGCTGCCTGCAGACCGCGACGTTCTTCCCGGAGCCGAATGCGCTGTGGTACACCACCGCCGCCATCGAGGCGGGCGCCCGCGTCTTCAAGGTGCATCTCCAGGTCGGAAACTACAACCCGGCGGACCGGGATCTCGATGACGTGTGGGGGCTGCTCGAGGACAGTGGCGTGCCGGTCGTCATCCACTGCGGCTCCGGCCCCGTTCCGGGGAAGTTCACCGGTGTCGAACCGATGCGGGCGCTGCTGCACCGGCATCCCGATCTGCCGCTGATCATCGCGCATCTCGGCAGCCCCGACTTCGTCGAGTTCCTCGACCTGGCCGAGGAGTTTCCCGCCATCTACCTCGACACAACGATGGTGTTCACCGACTTCAGCGAGCGGATGGCGAACTTCCCCACGAGCGAACTGGACCGGCTCGCCGATTTCTCCGACCGGATTCTGTTCGGCAGCGATTTCCCGAACATCCCCTATCGCTACCTCGACGCGCTCACGGCGCTGCCGGGCGCCGAACTTGGCGAGGACTGGCTGCGCCGGGTCTGCTATCACAACGGCGCGGAGCTGTTCGCGCTGCACGAAAACTAGGCTGTGCGCGAAAACTAGAACACGTTCTTGCTCTGGCGCACGGAGCGTGCAAAGCTCTGCCCATGGACCTCGAGGCGATCGAAAGCATCCGGCAGCTCAAGTACCGCTACTTCCGCTCGCTTGACCTCAAGCTGTGGGACGAGTTCGCCGACACCCTCACCGAGGACGTCGACGGGGCTTACGGCACGAAGGTCTATGACAAGCCACTCAACTTCACGGGCCGCGACGAGGTCACCAAGTTCATGCGCGAGAACATCACCGAAACGATGCTCACTGTGCACGTGGCGAACCACCCCGAAATCGAGGTCGACGGCGATACCGCCACGGCCTCTTGGTGTTTCGAGGACACCGTGATTGTGCCTGAGTACCGCGTCAAGATCCGCGGCGCCGGCTACTACCGCGACAGCTACCGCCGCGACGCCGACGGCAAGTGGCGCATCAGCAAGATCGGCTACACCCGGATCTACGAGGCGATGGAGTCGCTCGACGACACCCCGAGCTGGAAGCTGCTGCACCCGGCGTCGTAAGGCCGCGCCGTCCCACTTTGCGAACGGAACTTGCGTTGCGTTGGGCGGAGTGAACGGAAGCGTTCACTCCGTCTAACGCAACAAATCTTCCGTTCACGGCAGTCATCGGGGTGCGCTCATCCACAGGGCCTCAACCATCCACAGCTCAAAATTGCGGCACCGCTAGTTGTCGAACGCGTCCAAAATCTCCTGCGCCGCAAGCGCCGCGGTAAGCGAACCCTCGCGCACCCGCTGCTCGACGTCGGACCGGATCTCCTTGACCCGCGGGTTGTCCGCGAGCCGGCGCAACAGCTGATCGTTGACCATCGTCCAGGTCCAGTCGACCTGCTGACGGCGCCGGTTCTCCTCGAACTGTCCGGCTTCGCTGAGCACCTCGCGGTGCCTAAGAACGGTGTCCCAGAACTTGTCCAGGCCGTCGCCTTCGAGTCCGCTCATGGTGATCACCGGCGGGCGCCACAGCGAGTCGCGCGGATGGATCAGATGCAGCGCGCCGGACAGCTCGCGCGCCGCCGACTTCGCCTCGATCAGATGCTTGCCGTCGGCCTTGTTCACCGCCACGAGATCGGCGAGTTCGAGCACGCCCTTCTTGATGCCCTGCAGCTGATCGCCGGTACGGGCCAAGGTGAGGAAGCAGAACACGTCAACCATGTTCGCGACCGTGACCTCGGACTGCCCGACGCCAACCGTCTCGATCAGGATCACATCGAATCCGGCGGCCTCGAGCAGCACGATCGTCTCACGGGTCGCCTTCGCGACACCGCCGAGCGTGCCGGCCGTCGGGGACGGGCGGATGTAGGCCTTCGGGTTCACCGACAGCCGAGCCATCCGAGTCTTGTCACCGAGGATCGAACCACCAGTGCGCGTACTCGACGGATCCACCGCGAGCACCGCGACGCGATGGCCCTTGTCGATCAGGTACTCGCCGAGCGCATCGATGAACGTCGACTTGCCGACGCCCGGCACACCGGTGATACCCACCCGGTGCGCGGTCGGACGGTCGGGGCCGTCGGCCATCAGGTCGAGCAACAGCCGCTGCGCCGCCTCGCGATGATCAGCACGGGTCGACTCGATCAGTGTGATCGCACGCGCCAACCCGGCACGCTCGTTCGAGCGCACTGCCTTGGCGAGCGCCTCGACGTCGACCGGGCGACGCTTGGCCGCCGCGGCCGCCGGGAGATCCCCGGAACCGGCTGCCGGCCGGTCACCCATCGGTGGCGTCGTGACCGAGCTGCTTGCCGAGCTTCTCCAGCAGACCGATGGCGGCGTCCGCGATGACCGTTCCCGGCGGGAAGATCGCGGCCGCACCTGCGGCGTAGAGCTCGTCGAAGTCGCCCGGCGGAATGACTCCACCAACCACGATCATGATGTCGTCCCGGCCCACCTGTGCCAGCGCTTCGCGCAACGCCGGCACCAGGGTGAGGTGACCCGCCGCCAGCGACGAGACTCCGACCACGTGCACGTCGTTGTCCGCAGCCTGCGCCGCCACCTCTTCCGGGGTCTGGAACAGCGGTCCCACGTCGACGTCGAAGCCGAGGTCGGCAAACGCCGTGGCGATCACCTTCTGGCCGCGGTCGTGACCGTCCTGGCCCATCTTGGCGACGAGCACGCGGGGGCGACGACCCTCTTCCTCGCCGAACTTCTCGACGAGTTCGATCGCCGTGGCGATGTTCGGGGACTTGCCCGCCTCATCTCGGTACACGCCGCTAATTGTCCTGATCTCGGCCTGGTGCCGCCCGTAGACCTGCTCCAGAGCGTCGGAAATTTCACCAACGGTGGCCTTGTGGCGAGCAGCCTCGATGGCGAGGGCCATCAGGTTGTTCTCCATGCCGCCCTCGGACGATTCCGCGGCACGCGACAGGTTCGCCAGTGCGGCCGCGACAGCGTCCGCGTCGCGCTCGGCGCGCAGGCGCTCGAGCTTCTCGATCTGCTCGCGGCGGACCTTCGAGTTCTCAACCTTGAGGACCTCGATCGAGTCGACCTCGTCCGGGATGTACTTGTTGACACCGATCAGGGTCTGTCCACCGGAGTCGATACGCGCCTGGGTGCGGGCGGCGGCTTCCTCGATGCGGAGCTTCGGGATGCCCTCGCCGATCGCCTGCGCCATACCGCCGGCTTCCTCGACCTCGGCGATGTGGGCGCGGGCTCGCTCGGCGAGCTGATGGGTCAGCCACTCGACGTAGTACGAGCCGCCCCACGGGTCGATCGGGCGGGTGGTGCCGGACTCCTGCTGCAGCACGAGCTGCGTGTTGCGCGCGATGCGAGCGGAGAAGTCGGTCGGCAGTGCGATCGCTTCGTCGAGTGCGTTGGTGTGCAGCGACTGGGTGTGACCCTGAGTCGCAGCCATCGCCTCGATGCACGTACGCGCGACGTTGTTGAACACGTCCTGCGCGGTGAGCGACCAGCCCGAGGTCTGCGAATGCGTACGCAGCGAAAGCGACTTCGAGGTCTTCGGGTCGAACTTCGCGACGAGCTCGCTCCACAGCAGGCGGCCCGCGCGGAGCTTGGCGACCTCCATGAAGAAGTTCATGCCGATGCCCCAGAAGAACGAGAGGCGCGGCGCGAACTTGTCGATGTCGATGCCCGCGTCGAGACCGGCGCGGATGTACTCGAGACCGTCCGCGAGCGTGTATGCCAGCTCCAGGTCGGCCGTCGCTCCGGCCTCCTGAATGTGGTAACCCGAGATCGAGATCGAGTTGAACTTCGGCATGTACGTCGAGGTGTACTCGAAGATGTTCGAGATGATCCGCATCGACGGCTTCGGCGGATAGATGTAGGTGTTGCGGACCATGAACTCTTTCAGAATGTCGTTCTGAATCGTTCCGGCCAGCTTCTCCGGCCCAACACCCTGCTCCTCCGCGGCAACCACGTAGAGCGCGAGGATGGGGAGAACGGCACCATTCATGGTCATCGACACCGACACCGAACCGAGATCGATGCCATCGAAGAGCTGGCGCATGTCCAGGATCGAGTCGATCGCGACACCGGCCATACCGACGTCACCCTGCACGCGCGGGTGGTCGGAGTCGTAGCCACGGTGGGTGGCGAGGTCGAACGCGACCGACAGGCCCTTCTGACCGGACGCGAGGTTTCGGCGGTAGAAGGCGTTCGACTCGGCTGCGGTGGAGAAGCCGGCGTACTGCCGGATGGTCCACGGCTGGTTGACGTACATGGTCGGGTACGGACCGCGCAGGAACGGAACTTCACCCGGGAAGGTGTCGAGCGGGTAGCCCTGCGCCGCAGCCTCTTTGCGGTCCGCGTCGGTGTAGACCGGCTTGACGTCGATGCCCTCGGGCGTCGTCCAGACCACCTGTTCGGTGGTGTAGCCGTTGGCCGCGGCACCCGCGTCAATATGCGCGGAGGTGTCGGCGGCGGTCGGCGCGACCGGCGCGGGGGCGGCCGGATCGACCAGTGGAACCTCGGCGAAGCTGCCGATGGCGTTGTGCACCGTCGTCATTGTCAGGCTCCCAACTTCTCGAGCAGCTCGGTCAGCGACGCGACGGCGTCGATCTTCATGGTGAGGTAGCCGTCCGGCTTCTGTTCCGCGTCGGCGAACGCCTTCTCCGGTCCGGCGAGCAGCACCTCGCGGACACCCGCGGCACGCAGGGCGGCAACCGCCGCCGCGCCCTCCACGCCGTAGGCCTTGTCGGTGCCGCACAGCACGGCGATCGACGCTCCGGACTCCGCAGCAGCGGCGCCGAGCGCGTCGAGCGCGGTGGCTCCGGGGTTGATCGCCTCGATACCGCCCGACGCGAGCAGGTTGGCCGCGAAGGTGGTGCGCACGTTGTGCTCGGCCACCGAGCCGAGCGGGGCAAGGAACACCTGTGGGCGAGCGCCCTTGTTCGCGAGGTACGCGTCCGAGCGATCGCGCAGATCCTCGAAGTCCTGCGCGTAGCGGGCCACGCCGGGCAGGCGGCCGTCAGCCGCAGGAACAACCGGCTCACCCAGGTTCGGGAACTCGTTGATACCGGTGAGCGAGGTCTTGCGGTGCGCGATATCGGCACGGCGGCGAGCCGCGGTGCTCGAGATGCGGTCACCGATTACGCCCTTGGCGAGCGCTTCGGTGTAGCCACCGGCAGCCTCGATCTGCTGCACGAACTCCCACGCCTCGGCGGCGAGGTCGGTGGTGATCGACTCGATGAACCAGGAGCCACCAGCGGGATCCAGCACGCGGCCCAGGTGCGACTCTTCGAGCAGCAGCAGCTGGATGTTGCGGGCGATGCGCTGGGAGAAGGACTCCGTGACATCGAGCGCGCCGGCGGGCAGCGCGGCATCAAACGGCAGCACCGTGACGGTGTCCGCGCCACCGACACCGGCGCCGAATGCGGCGAGCGTGGTACGCAGCATGTTCACCCACGGATCGCGCTGCGACATCATCGCGGCCGACGTGACCGCGTGCTGCGGGGCGCCACCGGACTCGGGGGCACCGACAACCTCGGCGACGCGGGCCCAGACCTGACGGGCAGCGCGGAACTTGGCGATCGCGGTGAACTGGTCGTCGGTCGCGGCGAACCGGAACGAGAGCTGGCCGAGTGCGGCCTCAACGCTCAGTTCGCCCGCAGTGAGCGTGCGCAGGTAGTCCAGGCCAGCAGCGACAGCGGCACCGAGTTCCTCGGCGTCGGAGGCACCGGCGTTGTGGAACACGGCGCCGTCGACAGTGATCGCACGCACGGTCTCGGCGCGATCGTTGGCGGCGGCGGCAAGTGCGACGAGCGCCGCCGTGTCGATCGAGTCGACGCCAGCGAAGCGATCGGTCAGCGGCGAGGCACCGAGGTCGATCTTGATGTCGGCTCGGTCGGCGACTCCGTCGACACCAGCGGCGCGCTCGTCGAGCAGCGCGTAAACCGCGGCGGCGGCGTCGACGACATCGGCACCCGCATCGAGGATGAGCGGCGCCAGGTCGAGCAGCACCCCGTTGAGGGCGGTGCCGAGATCAGCGACAGGGACTCCGGCGGAACCGGCGGCGAGCCACAGCGCGCTGACGCCGTTGTTCAGGCCGTCGAGCACGAGACGGTTCACCGCGGCGGCACCGGCGCCGGAGGTGCCGTCTCCGGCACCGACGCCGGAGGTGCCGTCTCCGGCATCGCCTTCGGCCGCGCCGTAGCGCGCACCGACGAACCAGCCCTGGTTCACGTCACGCAGACCGTCGCGGCCGCGGATGAAGGGGAACGCGCCAGGCAGAGTCGGCTCGGCGAGTTCGTCGTGCGGGGTGTAGAGCGGCGCGACAGTGACACCGTCGTAGGTGATGACGTCGAGCAACCGCTCGGGCTCGGCCGGCAGTTCGCTCGGATCCACCTTGCGCGACTTCGCCAACACCGCGCCGACGGCTTTCCGCCAGCTGGCATAGGCCTCGTCCCGGCCAGCGTCGTGCCCTGATGCAATCGGCATTGCTGAGCTTCCTCTTCCACTCGAATCGTGGCTGTGATTTCCGCGCAGTCTCTGGGCCCGTGTGGCCCGCGACGCTTGGATGTCCAATGATGCTAACCGCCCGTACGGCCGCGCTTTTCGGATGGTTGCGGTACTCACGGGTAACCTCCTTCCTCATGCGCACGAAAGCCGATCCGAAGCTGCTGGCCGGGGTCGCCGCCCTGGTGGCCGCCATCGCCATCGCGCTCGTCGTGCAGCACCCGGACGCGAGCCGCATCGAGGACTGGGTCCGCTCATTCGGCCCCGCCTTCCCAGTGGTGTTCTTTCTGCTGCACGCGGTGGTCACCATCGCGCCTTTCCCGCGCACCGTTTTCACGCTGTCCGCCGGACTGCTTTTCGGCCCCTGGGTAGGGGTTGGCCTGGCAGTTTCCGCCACCACGGTCAGCGCAGTGCTCGCACTGTTACTTGTACGAGCGCTCGGTCGGGAGGCGGTCTCGGCACGGTTGACCCATCCGGTGGTCCGGGCGGTCGACGTGCGGCTGGCACGCCGCGGATGGCTGGCCGTGGGCTCACTGCGCCTGATGGCTCCGGTGCCCTTCTCGGTGATCAACTACTGCTGCGCGGTATCGTCCGTCCGGTTGGTCCCATACACGCTTGCGACGCTGGTCTGTGTGATTCCCGGCACAATCTCGATCGTCGTGCTCGGAGCGGCGATCACGGGCGATGCACATCCCGCGATGTTCGTGGTTTCGGCCGTGTGCCTCGCGCTCGGCGCGGCCGGCTTGGTGCTGGACTCGCGCCTCGAGGCGCCGACACTCCCTACCGAGCAGACTGGTTCCGATCCGATTCAATCAAGTTCCCAAGCTTGATTTATTAAAATCAAGTCATACCACTTGATACTTTCATATCAAGCATTTACGCTTGATCCATGTTCGTGCTCACCGTGGACCAGCAACGTTCCCGGAAGGAACCCGACCGGGTCGAAGATCTGCTGAACGACCTGCCACCGGTACCCATGGTGCGCGGCTTCGAGCGCACCGCCGGCGATGAGGTCCAAGGCGTCACCGACTCCCCCGCGGCGGTCATCGAGCTCGCACTCGACCTCACCCGCCGCGGCCACTGGAGCATCGGAATTGGCATCGGAGAAGTCGAGGAGCCATTGCCGGCGTCCACCCGCGCCGGTCGTGGGCCCGCGTTCGAGGCGGCCCGAATCGCCGTCGAGCGCGCCAAACGGGCTCCCGCCAAGGTCGCTGTGGAAGGTCGTGACGCGTCCGCCGCGGCCGACGCCGAGGCGGCGCTCACCCTGCTCGCACTGCTCGTAGCTCGCCGCTCCGAACAAGGACACGCCGCGGTGGCCTTGATGCGCACTCACGCGAATCAGTCGGTGGCCGCGGATACCCTCGGCATCAGCAATCAGGCGATGTCCCAACGACTGTCGGCGGCCGGCTGGCAGGCCGAGGGTCCGGGGCGGTCGCTGGCCGTCAAACTGCTGACCGAAGCGGGAGCCACATGAAGACCGGCATGAACATTGCCGCATTGATACTGCTTGGCCTGACCGCCGTCGCGCCATTGGCCTTGCGCCACCGCCGGATTCCGCTCTGGGTGTCCCCCATCGTCACCGCGATATTCGGCGCCGCCGCGGCAATACTCGCCAGCTACGGCTCTCCCGCCAAAGGCTTCGCGGTCGGGGCCACCGTCGTACTGAGCGTTGCTGCGGCTACCCTCGGAGGGCTCCCGTTCGCGCCGTTCGCATTCCGCATCGCCCGGCGACAGCGCGATTTCGCCAACGGAGACGTCGCCGAACCCGGCCCGCTGCGCGGCGGGCAGATGATCGGCGTCTTCGAACGCCTCGCGATCGCGATCACCATCCTCGCGGGATGGCCGGAGGGCATCGTGGTCGTGCTCGGCGTCAAGGGCCTCGCCCGCTACCCCGAATTGCGTGAACCGAAAGCCCATGCGCCCGAGCAGTTCATAATCGGCACGTTCGCCAGTGTCCTGTGGGCGCTCGCGATGGGAGGCATTGGCCGAGGCCTCCTCACCTAGCACTGTTCACCACTCCTCACCGCGCACCTTTTGCCGCGCCCGCGCACACCTGGGCGTGCGCGATTGCCCGAAAAGTGCGCGCTGACAGCGAGCCTCGGCGACCGCGCACCCCGAACAGTCCGCGCCACTGCAACCGTCACCGCGCACCTATTGCCGTGCCCGCGCACACCTGGGCGTGCGCGGCCACACGAAAGGGTGCGCGTCGAGGGTCCGCAGATACGCCGAAGGCCCCCAACGGTGTTGGGGGCCTTCGGTATGTACGGAGTCAGCTGGTGGGCGGCACCTGCTCCGGCGGCTGCTGCTCGGCGGGAAGCTGCCCCGTCGGCAGATGCTCCTGCGCGGGCTGCTGCCACCCGACCGCCTGCTGCTGCGGCCGGTTCTGCAGCGCTGACGCGTGCGTCGGGTTGTCGACCGGTGTGCGCGCGTCGGCTTCGGCGGCACGCACCGCTCGCTCGATCTCCGGATCGGTCGAGGTGTCGAACCAGTCCGCGACCTCGGCCGAATCATCCTCGGGCCTCGGCAGATCCGCACCATCGTCCGTCGGTTGGTAGCGGAACACACCGTCCTCGGACTTCGCGCCGAGCGTCTGCGCGAAACCCTTGAGCGCGTCGCCGAAGTCGCTCGGCACCAGCCACACCTTGTTCGCGTCGCCCTGCGCCATCTGCGGCAGCGTCTGCAGGTATTGGTAGGCCAGCAGTTCGGGCGTGGGCTTGCCCGCCTTGATTGCGGCGAACACCTTCTCGATGGCCTTTGCTTGACCCTGCGCCTGGAGGTACTTGGCGGCGCGTTCACCCTGCGCCCGCAGGATGCGCGACTGCCGCTCGGCCTCGGCAGCGAGAATCGCAGACTGCTTCGCGCCCTCGGCGGACAGAATCTGGCTCTGCTTCTGACCCTCGGCGGTCTTGATCGATGCCTCGCGAACACCCTCCGCGTTAAGGATCATCGCGCGCTTCTCGCGGTCCGCCTTCATCTGCTTTTCCATCGACTCCTGGATCGACGGCGGCGGGTCGATGCTCTTCAGCTCGACTCGCGCAACGCGCAGACCCCAGCGGCCGGTGGCCTCGTCGAGCACGCCGCGCAGCTGTCCGTTGATCGAGTCGCGGGAGGTCAGCGTCTCTTCGAGCGTCATGCCGCCAACCACGTTGCGCAGCGTGGTCACCGTGAGTTGCTCGACGGCAGCGATGTAGTTGCTGATCTCGTAGACCGCGGCCTGCGGGCTGGTCACCTGGAAGTACACGACGGTGTCGATGTGCAGCGTCAGGTTGTCCTGAGTGATCACCGGCTGCGGCGGGAACGTCACAACTCGTTCGCGCAGATCGACTTTGGCGCGGATCCGGTCGACGAACGGCACCAGGAAGGCAAGCTGTCCCGATATCGTGCGGGAGTAGCGGCCGAGCCGCTCGATTACCGCCGCCTCCGCCTGCGGCACCAACGCGATCGACTTGAATACGACGATCGCCACCAATATGACGACGACGATCAGCACTATGAGCGCTGCCATTAC
>NZ_LRRB01000080.1 GCF_001646865.1 Aldersonia kunmingensis
GAACTCGGACACGACCAACGTCCGCTCGGCGGATGTAAGCAACTCGATATCGCCAACCGGCACAGCCGGATCGGATACCGCCGCATCGAGGAGCCGCACGAAACGCGCGGCAAACTCGCTGACGGTCGCGGCATCGAACATGTCGGTCGCATATTCGATCGAACCGGCGATGCCGGAGTTGTCACCGGGATTCTCGGTGAGCGTGATGTGCAGATCGAACTTCGCAGTCAGGACCGGTGCGTCGATTCCCTCAACCGACAGTCCGGGCAGGTCGAACCGCACCGGACCGAGGTTCTGGAATGCCAGCCCAACTTGGAACAGGGGGTGGCGCGCCTGGGAGCGAACCGGATTGAGCACCTCCACCAGGCGCTCGAACGGTACGTCCGCATGTCCGAACGCCGCGAGGTCGGACTCACACACACGCTCGAGCAGCCCGGTGAACGATTCAGCGGGCTGAATCTCCGTACGCAGCACCAGGGTGTTGACGAACATGCCGATCAGATCGTCGAGGGCAGCCTCGCCGCGGCCCGCTACCGGCGTACCGATCGCAATGTCGTCGCCGTCCGAGAGCCGTGCCAACAGCACTGCGAGCGCGGCATGCACCACCATGAACCGGGTGGCGTTGTGGCGGCGTGCGAGTCCGTCGATCTGCTTGTGCAATTCGGCCGGGATCTCGAAGCCGACCTCGGCACCGGCCAAAGTCGCCACCGCCGGGCGCGGCCGATCCTTGGGCAGTCCGATTTCGTCGGGCAACCCGGCAAGGGTCTTCGTCCAGTAGTCGAGTTGGCGCGAGATCAACGATTCCGGATTGTCCTCGGAGCCGAGCAATTCCCGCTGCCACAGCGCAAAGTCGGCGTACTGCACCGGCAGCGTCGCCCATTCCGGTGGCTGCCATTCGGTCCGCACGGAGTAGGCGAGCATCACGTCGCGCGCGAGCGGGCCCATCGACCACCCGTCGGCGGAGATGTGATTAACGACCATCATCAGCACGTGCTCGGTGTCGTCGAGCTCGAAGAGCTCGGCATGCAGCGGAACCTCGCTGGTGACATCGAAGTTGGTCATGCTCGCCTCGCCGAGCAGGCGTGGCAGCTCCTCCGCCGTGACTACGATCGGAGTCAAGTCCGGAACCGCATGCGCCGCAGTGAGAATTACCTGCGTGGCGCCCGTCGGCGACGACGGGAAGACGGTCCGCAACGATTCGTGCCGCTCGATAACGTCGATGAGTGCGAGCTGCATCGCGGCGATGTCGAGTTCGCCGCGCAGCCGGATCGCGACGGCGATGTTGTCGGCCGACAGCGACCTGTCGAACTGGTTGAGGAACCACATGCGCTGCTGTGCAAGCGAAAGCGGCATCACTTCCGGACGCTCACCTGCCACAAGCGGCTGACGTCCGCCCCGGTCCGTGTCGAGTTCGGCGCGCGCGGCAAGCGCGGACACCATCGGCGCGTCGAAGACGAGCCGCACCGGAACAGTCACGTTCAGCGCGGCACCGAGGCGCGAGGCAACCTGGGTGGCGCTCAACGAGTTTCCGCCGAGTTCGAAGAAGTCGTCGTCTGCGCCAACTCGGTTGACACCGAGAACCTCGGTGAAGATGCCGGCGACGATCTCCTCGATCGGGGTGCTCGGTGCCCGGAACTCGCGCGTCTCGAACACGGGCGCCGGCAGCGCCTTGCGGTCCAGTTTGCCGACCGGCGTGAGCGGAACCGAATCGATGACGACCACCGATGCGGGCACCATATGGCTGGGCAACGACCGGGCGACGAAGAAGGTCACATCGTTCGTATCGACAGACCGGCCGCGCTGCGGGGTGACGTAGGTGACCAGCATGGTCGCACCGGATGCGGTCTGATGCGCCACGGTCGTGGCGAAGTCGACATCCGGATGTGCGGCGACCGCCGCGTCGATCTCTCCGAGTTCGATGCGGTAACCGCGCACCTTGACCTGGAAGTCGCTACGCCCGACGTACTCGAGTTCCAGTGTTGCCGTGCTCGGGTCGCCCAGCGAGGGCGCACTGTCGACGGCGTTCCAGCGCACGACGTCGCCGGTGCGGTACATCCGCGCACCCGGCGCTCCCCACGGACTCGGCACAAATCTGCCCGCGGTCTGTCCCGGTCGAGCGTGATAGCCGCGCGCGAGTGCGCCTCCCCAGAGGTACAGCTCGCCGGCGACCCCGACCGGCACCGGATGGAGCCGATCGTCGAGCACCAGCGCGGACGTGCCGGGGACCGGAGTTCCGATCGTCACCGCCGCACCGGCTTCGAGCTTCGCATACGACGAGATGATCGTGGTCTCGGTAGGACCGTATCCGTTGAAGAACCGACGCCCCGGGGCCCAGCGCGCCGCCACCTCCGGCGTGCACACATCTCCACCGGTCTGCACCATGACGAGCTCCGGCAACATCGCCGGATCCATCGTGCCCAGCACTGCCGGGGTGATCATCCCGTGCGTCACGCGCTCGGTGACCAGCAAATCGATCAACTCCGGTCCGCCGATCACCCCAGCAGGCACGATCACCAGAGTTGCCCCACGCGAGAACGTCGCCGTCCACTCCAACACCGACGGGTCGAAACTCGGCGAACACACATGCAGGAATCGCGAATCCGATTCCACCCCATACAAACCGGTCGCGTACTCCGTCAGCGCAGCCAAACCGCCATGCGTCACCGCGACACCCTTCGGGCGTCCCGTCGAGCCGGAGGTGTAGATCACGTACGCCGTGTTGCCGGGGCGAACCGGCGCCGCAGGGACCGGCCGCACCGGCGGGTACCCGGCCAACATCTCGTCGGTGCCGGGTGTATCGAGCACCAGCCACTCGACGTCACCGGGCAGACCATCGACCTGCGCGGTGGCAGTGATACCCAGCACCGCGCTGGAATCGGTCAGCATGTAGGCGACCCGGTCGGCCGGATAGTTCGGATCAACCGGGATGTGTGCGCCGCCGGCCTTTGCCACCGCCCACACTGCCGCGACCATCTCGTAGGAGCGCGGCAACGCCAACGCCACCAACGTCTCCGGGCCCACACCCCGGTCGATGAGCACCCCGGCCAAGCGCGAGGAATACTCGTCCAACTCCCGGTAGCTGATCGACCGTCCCGCGTAGCGAACTGCAGTCTTGTCCGGATCCAAGGCGACCGCCCGGGTCAACAGATCTGCAAACAGTTCACGCTCCACACCGGCATCGCCGTCCACCTGCGTGAGCAACGTGTATTCGACATTGGAGAGCACCGGCAGATCACCGATCGCGGTATCCGACTGCGCCACAATGGTGTTGAGCAACAGAATGAATCGGTCCGCAAATCCCCGGACGGTGGATTCGTCGAACAAGTCGCGCGCGTAGCTCAGCGACGCAGCCATGCCGCCGCCCTCGGATTCCCGCAGCGTCAGCTCCAGGTCGAAGCGCGCGAGTTCGGCAGCGAGGTCCACCTGGCTCAGACTCAAGCCCGGCAGCTCGGCATTGATCGGGGGCAGGTTCTCGAACGAGAGGGCCACCTGGAACAGCGGATGCCGGGAGGCCGACCGCTGCGGATGCAGCAGTTCCACCAGTCGTTCGAACGGTAGGTCAGCATTGGCAAATGCCCGGAGGTCGGTCTCCCGAACCTGCTGCAAGAACTGCAGGAACGTCATGCCGGGTTCCACTCGGCTACGAAGCACGAGCGTGTTGACGAACATGCCGATCAGATCATCGAGATCACGCTCGCCTCGGCCTGCGATCGGCGTTCCGATTGCGACGTCGTCGGTGGCCGAGATGCGCGCCAGCAACAACGCCAACGCGGCGTGCACCACCATGAACTCTGTCGCGCCGTTGTCCCGGGCAATCCCGGAAAGCGCCGAACGCAGATCGGATTCGATCGAGAAGTCGACGCGCCCACCGGCAAAGGACTGCACGTTCGGGCGAAGCCGATCCGTGGGCAAACCCAATTCGTCGGGGATACCGGCCAAAGTCGACCGCCAGTACTCGGCCTGTGCCGACAGGACACTGCTCGGATCGCTTTCCGAGCCAAGCACCTGGCGCTGCCACACGGCGAAATCGGCGTATTGCACCGGCAACGGCGTCCAGGCCGGGGCCGCTTGCGCCGAACGCGCGCTGTACGCCATCACCATGTCTCGCGCCAGCGGTCCCATGGACCAACCGTCCGCACTGATGTGGTGCGCCACTACCGCGAGGACATGTTCGGTCGCCGAGATGCGGAACAGCCCCGCGCGGAACGGTATCTGCTCTGCCACGTCGAACCCAGCCGAAACGAATTCCGCTAGGACACTGTGTGATCCGTCGAAAGCGACGGACACCGGCTCGAGCGCCGGCGCCGCTTCCTCGGCGGTCACGACCAACTGGTAGGGCACGCCATCGTGCTCGGGGTACCGCGTGCGCAGCGACTCGTGCCGCGCCAGGACGTCACCGAGCGCCGCACGCAGCGCCGCGACATCGAGTTCGCCGGCAAGCCGGATCACCACCGGCAGGTTGTACGCGGAGGACTCGGCGTCGTAGCGGTTCAGGAACCACATGCGCTGCTGCGCGTAGGACAGTGGTACCCGATCCGGACGCGTCACTGTCCGCAGGCCGAAGGACGAATCACCTTCGCGCGCAGCAGATTCCGCACGGGCAGCCAGTCCGGCGACCGTGGGCGACTCGAAGATCGCGCGCACGCCGATCCTCGTGCCGAACACCTCGTCCACGCGGGCGACCAACCTGGCTGCGACGAGCGAGTTACCGCCGAGGGAGAAGAAGTTGTCTTCGGCGCCGACGCGATCCTGCTCCAGTACATCGGCGAAGATGCCGGCGACAATCTCCTCGGCGGGGGTACGCGGTTCGAGATACTGTCCCGAATCGACGGCGAAGACCGGCTGCGGCAAAGCCTTCCGGTCCAGCTTCCCGCTGGGGTTGAGTGGGAACTCGGCGAGAACCACTATTGCCGCGGGAACCATGTAGACCGGCAGCACTCCCGAGGCTGCATCGATGAGTTGCTGAGGCTCCGGCGTCGCGCCCGGCGCAGGAACGACATAGCCGACGAGATGTTGCCCGGTCGCCGAATCGGCCACCAGTACGACGGCCTGACTCACCGAATCATTTTGCAGCAGAGCAGATTCGATCTCGCCGAGCTCGATGCGCTGACCGCGGAACTTGACCTGGAAATCGGACCGGCCGAGGTAGTCGAGCTCCGCGATCGCGTTGCCGTTCGCCGGCTCGTCGGCCGACGGGGGCAGCCAGCGCACCAGGTCACCGGTGCGGTACATCCGCTCACCGGGTGCGCCAAAGGGGTTGGCAGTGAACCGGTCCGAGCTCAGGTCGGGCCTGTTCAAGTAGCCGCGCGCGAGCTGGCGGCCGGCGAGATAAAGCTCGCCGGTGGCACCGATCGCAACCGGTCGCAGGCGCGAATCCAGAACGAACAGTTCGACATTCCACTCCGCGCCGCCCATCGGCACGGTGACGACGTCGAGTTCGGAGACGGTGTGATGGGTGACGCTGACCGCGGCCTCGGTGGGGCCGTACAGGTTGTGCAAATCGCCGTCGCACAGGATCCGGAAGGCGGTCGCCGTCTCCGGCGGCAGTGCCTCGCCGATCGCGAAAATATGTCGCAGCGTTGCGATTTGGGCCGCAGGGACGTGCGAGACGAAGACCGTCAGCATCGACGGGACGAAGTCGGTCACCGTCACGCAGTGCCGCTCGATCATGTCCGCCACATAACGGGGATCGCGATGCCCATCCGGATCGGCGACGATCAGCTTCGCGCCCACGATGAACGGCAGGAAGAAGCAGTACAGGGACACGTCGAACGTGGTGGCCGTCTTCTGCAGAAACACATCGTCTGCGTTCAGCCCGTAATGGTCTGCCATCCAGAGCATCTGGTTGACGATCGCGCGATGCGAGACCGCGACACCCTTCGGCTTGCCGGTCGAGCCGGAAGTGAAGATGACGTACGCGGTGTTGTCCGGACGCAACGGCGCAAGGCGCTCTGCCGCCGCGATCGGGTGGGTCGCAAAGCTGTCGAGATCGAGCCTGTCGATCTCGACCACCTGAACCGGGGCCGTGGTCGTGAATTCGTCACGAGTCGTGGTGAGCAGGCACACCGGCGATGCAGCGTCGAGGATGTAGCTCGTGCGATCCACCGGGTGGTCAGGGTCGATCGGCACATAGGCACCGCCCGCGGCCAGCACCGCGTGCATGCCGATGACGAGATCGAGCGACCGGCGCATACCGAGCGCGACCAGCGATTCCGGTCCGACGCCATCCGCGATCAGCCAGCGCGCGAGTCGATTGACACGAGCGTGGAACTCTGCGAAATCGAGTGCCTCGTCCTCGAACACGATCGCGGTGTTGTCCGGCGTCCGCGCGGCCTGCGCATCGAGCAGATCCCGCAGCGTCCCGTCCGGGACTTCGTGCACCGCGGTGGCGTTCCACTCCACCAAAGCGGTGTGGCGCTCGTCGGAGGTCAGCGCGTCGATCTGCCAAACCGGGGTATTCGGTTCGGCGGCGAGGAATCGTTCGAGGAAGCGCATGAACCGGTCGTGGTGGAGACGCGCCTCGTCGAGCGTGTACATGTTCGGGTTGGAGATGAAGTCGATCGTCTTCCGACCGCCCTCGCCCGATTCGTAGAACGTGAGGTTGAGGTCCTCGCATGTGCCCGTCGACAACACGTTGAGCTGGCCGTTCATCTCACCAAACTTCAGTTCGGTGTCGAACAGCATGATGTTCACCCACGGCCCGAAGAACGAGCGGGTGGTGTTGTCCGCCGGCGAATCGCGGCGAATGTCCTCGTGCCGATACCGCTGGTGGCGAAGCGCGCCGACGACCTCTACGCCAACGGCAGTGAGCAGGTCACCGACCGTGGTGTCGTCCGCGATTTGGACCCGCAACGGCACCACGTTGGACATCATTCCGGCCGAGCGCCGCGTCACGGCGGTGGTGCGGGCGGCGACCGGCAGGCTCAGGACGACGTCCGAGCTGTCGGTGAACTGCGCGAGGTAGGCCGCGAATGCGGCGAGCACGATTCCGGCGGGCGATGAGTCGTTCGCGGCGACTGCGGCATCGAGGAGGTCTGACTGAAGCTCGCTCAGCGCCGCGCTGGTGACATCCGCCTTGGGAGCGGGCGGCGCCGGACGTGCGGCGAGACTGGTGCCACTCTCGATACCGGCGATTCGGTTCGCCCAATACTCGCCGTCCTTGTCGAACCGCGTGCTGCCGCGGTACGTCTGTTCGGCTTCGTAGAGCGATCGGATGTCCTGGGCACGGTTGGGCGCGATCTCCTCGCCGGCGACGGCCGCGGTGTAGTGCTGCGCGATCCGCTGCATGTTCGTCAACGCGCCGAAACCGTCGAGCACTATGTGGTGCGCGCACGAGTACCAGTACCAGTGCCGGTCGCCCAGCTGAAGCGCCGCGGCCCGGCACAGCATGTCGTTCAGCAGGTCCACCGGAGCACTCATATCGGCCTGCATCCATGCGGCCGCGGCGGCCTGCGGATCGCTTTCCGAGCGGAGGTCGACGTAGGTCAGCGGAGCGGGCTGATCGAAGTCGACCCATTGAGCTGGAATGCCGTCACGCTCGACAAGCCGGATGAAGACCGAGCCGAATGCACGTCCCTCTTCGGCGCTCACCCGCTCGAGCAGCTCGATATCGAGATCGCCATGGAGTTCGACGAAGTTCGCAATGTTGATCGGTACCGACGGGATCAACTGTTGGGCGAACCAGAGCCCGAGCTGGGCTGGGGAGAGCGGAAAAACTTCGGGCTCGCCCTGCGCGTGATCTGCGACAGTCTCGTCACCGAATCCGTCGAAGCCCTTACGAACCAACCCGAAACTCCTCGCTGCGACTACCGCGGCCGACCGGCTGCGGAAACCCACGTGCCATCAGTCCCGCCGCTGGTCGGGGGACTGATGGCTGAAATTGTGTGAAATACCCATGTGTATATATGTCGAGAGTGGCCTGCGTTACACAATCGAGACACACTCGCGGCTCCGGGCGCCGAAGCCCGAATTCCGTGGATTCGACGAGCTCAGGGCGATGATCGGCGCACCGCTGCCGACCGGCATCACCTCTACCGAACTTACCGCCGCGTCCGGCGGCGCGGCCAACTTCTGGGAAGGCACTCGTCACGCCTCGGGAATCCGGTTGCGGCGGCTGTCGTAGAGGTGGGATTCGGCACCTGCGGCGCGTCCTACGGCAGCACCCACAACGATGACCGCGGCCTGCCGCATCCCGGCAGCTTCGACCCGCTCGGCGATATCCCCGAGGTGTCCGCGCAGCACCAGTTCACCGGGTTGGCTTGCCCGGTACACCACCACCACCGGGCAATCGATGCCGTACTCGGGAATGAGGTCCTCGACGAGCGCGCGAACATGGCGAATGGCCAGATGCAGCACCAACGTGGCCTTCGTCCGCGCGAAGTTGCCCAGCGCTTCGGTCTGGGGCATCGGCGTGGACCTGGCCTGGGCGCGGGTGAGCACCACGGACTGGACAACCTCGGGGACGGTCAGCTCGACCCCGAGCCGGGCGGCGGCCGCCGCATAGGCCGGCACACCCGGCGTGACATCCCAAGGCACGCCGTGCGCATCGAGCCTGCGGGTCTGTTCCGCGAGCGCGGAGTAGATAGACGGATCACCCGAGCACAACCGCGCCACGTCGTGGCCCTGCTCGTGTGCGGCAACCAGATGCCCGGTGATCCCGTCGAGGTCGAGATTCTGAGTATCGATGCAGGTGGCGCCCGGCGGGCAGTGATCGAGTACCGCCGCGTCGAGATAGGTACCCGCGTACAGGCACACCTGGCTGGTCTCGATGAGCCGGACGGCGCGCACGGTCAGCAGGTCTGCGGCACCGGGTCCGGCGCCGATGAAATGGACTGTCACCTATTCACCCGTCACGTCGAGGTTCGCGAGCACCTTCGTCACGCGCACCCGCACGACGAACTCACCGGGGACGCCGTTGCGACGGCCGAACTCCTCGGCGCGATCGGCGCCCATATAGCGACGGCCGATGTCGGTCGCGGTGCGCAGCAGTTCGTCGGGGTCCTTGGACACCTCAGCGACACCTTGCACTTGGACGAAGGCGTACGGCGGCTCGTCGAGGTCGACGCAGATCGCGACCCGCGGATCTCGGAGCAGCGCCCGACCCTTCGCGGTTCGGCTGTTGGTGTTGAAGACCAGGTCGTCGCCTTCGAGCACGAACCACACCGGGGCGACGAGCGGGCGCCCGTCGGCGGCGGTGAAAGCCAGCTTGGCGGTGCGAGTGCCGTGAGTAAGGAACTCACGGACACGGACATCGGTCAGGCTGGACACTTGAATCAGCCTACTTGTCGTATAGCAGGAGTTCGCTACAGCGTGCCACCGATCGAGTTGATGTTCGGACTGGGCGGCCCGTTCCGGTTCGCTAGACACTGCACACCTCACTGACGGAGACGCCTGCGCATGGCTGCGGGTGATCCACTAGGGTCTTCCGTCCACACAATCGGTGACTTCGTCCCCGGAACACCGGGTATGCCCGATCCGATCAACATGGTGGATATCACAGACAAGATAGGAGGTTTCCGTCATAACGACGTATCGTGGCCGTTTCGATGACGACCGCGACGCGCATACAACCCAGAAACTGATCTGCTCGCCTGGTGGTCACGGCGTGCACGCAGAGGATTTGCAGCCTGTTTAGACCCGTAGTTGCCGAGCGCTACCGCCGCGAACCTTCGTGGTTCGACGAAGTCGGCTGTGTTCATCAGGTCCGCCCGGGGTATGGACCCTGACCCAACCCACCCTCCCGACTGGACAGTGAGAGTGGAAGCCGCCGTCCGTTCCTTCGATACGCGCGACCAGCACGGTTTTCTGTCGCCGTACCGAAACCCGCGAGAATCGCAGCCACCCATCCGAATCGCGAACTCGTCGTGGCTATATCGACACTGCCAACGACGCCGCCAATGGCGTTAGGTGACTGCAGCTTTCGACACCCCAGCATGCTCGCGACCGGCGGTGACGCGGATGGCGGACGCGAGGTCCCGCGGGACGTCCCTCCACCACGAAATACCTGATCGCCCTGAACCCAACAGGAAACACCCACCAAGAAGAAGGAGACAACCCACCATGAAGAAATCTCTCACTACACTCGCCCTTATCGGCACCGCAGCAGCCACCCTGCTGGGTACCGGCACCGCCACCGCAGCCTCCCCGGCCGAGAACAAGGCCTCGCTCGACAACTTCAACACCATCACCGGAGCGGCCACGATCGGCGGCACCCTCGCCGGCACCGGCGTCGGCCTTGTCGCCGGGTGCATCATCGGCGGCGTTGCTGGCTCCGTGCCGGGCTGTGTCGCCGGCGCCGCCACCGGCGCGGCACTGGGCGGTGCGATCGGCACCGTGGCCGTCGGCGGTCCCGCGGCGCTGGCCACCCTCGTAGACGTCACTCAGACCCATATCGCACCGCCGGAGACCACGCACTGGGCCCAATAACCGAACACGGCCCCACAGAAATGTTCCAGAGATTTTCGCCATTCAATCTCTGGAACGTTTTCTCCGTTTCCTGACGGCAGACCGAATACGTTACGGCACAGCACTTCCCGGTGATCATATCCGGTAATCAGCTGATAGGTCAGGCCTTGTATTGATTCAAACGCTCGACATACTTCGCGATCACATCCACCTCCAGGTTCACCGGCGTACCGACCGGCGAACGGCCGAGCGTTGTGAGGTCGAGCGTGGTCGGAATGAGCGAAACCTCGAACCAGTCACCGTTCTCGGTGCCGTCGGTGCCGAGCCCGGACACGGTCAGCGAGATCCCGTCAACCGTGATCGACCCCTTCTCCACCACGTATCGAGCGATCTCCGCCGGCAGCGCGACCCGCACCACCTCCCAGTGCTCGGATGGTGACCGCGAAACGATGTGACCGGTCGCATCGACGTGGCCCTGCACCAAGTGGCCACCGAGGCGGCTGTTCACGGCCGCGGCGCGCTCGAGGTTGACCCGACTGCCCACTTCGAGTGCACCGAGGCTGGACCGCTTCAGCGTCTCCGCCATCACGTCGGCGGTGAATGATCCACCCGCGAGCACGTCGACGACGGTCAGACAAACGCCGTTGACCGCGATCGAATCACCATGTCCCGCATCGGAAGTCACCAATTCTCCGCGCAGGGTGAAGCGTGCCGCGTCACCGAGATCTTCTTTGGCGACAACTTCACCCAGCTCTTCGACGATGCCCGTGAACACTGTGTCGTTACTCCTTGTCGGTCAGGGTCTCGGTGGTGCCGGTGCCGCCCGGCACCAGGCTGAGCAGAATGTCGGGTCCGATCGTCTCGAGGCTCTCGCGGTCGAAACGCACAGCCTGCTCGATATTGCCGACCCCGGCATCGTGCAACGCGGCCGCCCCCTGCCCGAGCAGGATCGGCGCGATGTAGGCCTGGATCCGGTCGACGCGGCGGGCAGCCAGGAAAGCACCGGCCAGCGTCGGCCCGCCCTCGAGCAAAATGTCGACGTGATCGGAGAGCGCAGCTATCACTTCGTCGGGGTTGCGGGTGCGCAGCCGCAACGTCGGCGCGGCATCGTCGAGGACGCGGGCTGTGGCAGGAATCTCACCAACACCGACGACCACCCGCAGCGGTTGGTGCGCGGCGAGTGAACCGTCCGGCAGTCGCGCGGTCAGCCATGGATCGTCGGCAAGTACCGTGCCGGTCCCGACGATGATCGCGTCGAGCTTCGCTCGCTCCGCGTGCACTCGCGCACGGGCCAGCGGCCCGGTGATCCATTGACTGGTGCCATCGGCTGCCGCGCTGCGGCCGTCCAGGCTGGAGGCCAGCTTCCAGGTGACATGCGGCCGACCGTGCTTCTGGCGGTGCAGCCACGCGCGCAGCGGGCCGCCGGCCACCTCCTCGGCAAGCAGTCCCCGGTGTACCTCGATCCCGGCCGCTGCGAGGGTCTCGGCACCGCCGCGGGCCAGCGGATTCGGGTCGCCGACGGCGAAGTAGACCGCCGCGACACCGGCCTCGATCAGCGCCTGAGAACACGGCGGCGTTCGGCCGGTGTGGTTGCAGGGCTCGAGCGTGACGACTGCGGTACCGCCCCGGGCCCGCTCCCCTGCCGCGGAGATCGCCGAAACCTCGGCATGCGCTCCGCCCGGGGGCAGCGTCGCGCCGACACCGACCGGGTTGCCTTCCGTGTCGAGAATGACCGCTCCGACGGGCGGATTGGGGCTGGTGGTGCCGCGGACCGATTCGGATGCTTCGATCGCCGAGCGCATCGCCGCGTGCAACGCGGTTTCCGGGATCGCCACACCCGGAGTCTAACCGCCCTGGAAGTGGGAAAATCCGGGCGTGGCCGGTGAGCGGGATCTGAGAAAACTGCTGGCGGAGTCCAACCCACGATTGCTCGAGGGGGAGTTCGTTTTTGTGTCCGTGCCGCCCGAGCAGGGCGACGCCATCCCCGCGCGTGCACGAATCGACGAAGACGAGGGCTCGACGCTGGTGCTGCACCGCGCGGTCGCGGACGCGCATTCCTTCGAATACGAGTTCGTCGCGCGGTGGATCACGCTCACCGTGCATTCGGCGCTCGACGCGATCGGGCTGACCGCCACATTCAGTTCCGCGTTGGCCGATGCCGGAATCAGCTGCAACGTGCTCGCCGGCTATCACCACGACCACATCCTGGTCGACGCCGACCGGGCGGAGGCGGCGATGGCCATCTTGGAACGGATGGGCCGACGTTCGCCCCGCGCCCGCTAACTGCCCTGCCTGCCACCTTCCGGCGGAGGCCCATAAGGCGGTCCCTGCTGACCGGGTGGTGGTCCATAACCCGACTGCGGCGGGCGAATAGGCTCTGCGCCCGGCGGTCGTCCGTAATCCTGCGCACCCGGCGGCGGGCGAATGGGCTCTGCGCCCGGCGGTCGTCCGTAGCCATACGGGCCGGGCGGGCCGTACCCGGGCGGGCCCGCATTCGGATCGTGCGGCGGCTTGTTCTTTCCGCGCCGCAGGACCAGCAGGAGCGCAACCACCACGATCACCGCAAACACAACGACGGCAACAGCCAGCAGCACCCAGAGCAGCCAATTACCCGACGATCCCTCGTCCTCGGCGCTTGCCGAGGCCGCTACCTCGACCACTCCTTGGTCGTTCGGCGTGAACGTGACCGTGCGGTTGTCGTTGCTCAACTCACCGTTCGTATCGGTCACCTCGCCCGGGAAGGTGAACGTGAGCCGGATGTCCGCGCTGTCGAGAAGCTCGGTCATATTGAAGTTGTCGTCACCCTCGGACGGTGCGGTGTCTGCCAGATCCAGCGTGCCGTTCATGGCGTAGGTATCGCCCGTGCGGGTGATCGAAAGGTCGCCATCGGTGCCGCCGCTGAATTCGTCGAGCGGGACATTCTCGAAGGTGCACTTGATGCCGCTGTAGCCGCCCTGCGCATAGGGTTCGGACTCTGCGCCCGGCAGGTCACAGCCTTCGCTGACCATCTCGTCCTGGAGGGATCCCGATCCCTGTTCCTCGGGTGGGACGGCATCCATCATCTCGTCCTGCAGACCGAAAACGATCGTGCCGGAGACGGTGTCGTCGCTCTTCACTTCGGCGTCGATCAAGATTCGCACGCAGCCGGAGAGGACAAAGACCAAGGGCAATAGTAGAAGTGGCAGGACCCAGCGCTGCCAGGCACGCGTCATCGGACAATGATGGCAGGGATTCGCCCGATTTGCGCGCTCATTGTTAGCCGAGCGACAGATGCGGCGAAGCAGTTGCGGCCTTGCGGCGCAACGCCTCCACGGCCGCGGCGGGGTTCGCCGCGCCGTACACCGCGGAGCCGGCGACAAAGCAGTCCACCCCGGCCTCGGCAGCTGCCTCGACGGTGTCGTCGTTGATGCCGCCGTCGATCTCGACGAGCAGGCGCAGCTCGCCCGAATCGACCAAGCGGCGCACCGCCTTCGCCTTCTCGAGCACGCTGGCGATGAACGATTGGCCACCGAAACCGGGCTCAACACTCATGACGAGAAGCGTGTCGAACTCGCGCAAGATCTCGAGGTACGGCTCGATCGGGGTGTTCGGCTTGATGCTCAGGCCCGCCTTCGCGCCCGCGGCGCGAATGTCCCGGCCCACCGCGACCGGGTCGTCGGTCGCCTCGGCGTGGAAGGTGACGTTGTAGGCCCCGGCCTCTGCGTACGGCGGCGCCCAACGCGCCGGATCCTCGATCATCAGGTGGCAGTCGATGGGAATATCGGTCGCCTTCAGCAGGCTCTCCACCACTGGCAAACCGAGAGTCAGGTTGGGCACGAAATGTGCGTCCATGACGTCCACGTGCAGCCAGTCCGCTCCCTCGACCGCGCGGGCCTCATCGGCGAGGCGGGAGAAATCGGCGGACAGGATGGACGGTGCAATCAGTGGCTTGGACACACGCGAAATAATAGGCGCTCAGCGCGACCGCTCACGGCATGCCTCCTCGAGCAGCTCGGTCAGCTGATCACGGTCCACCTTGTCGAGATCCACCAGAATGGCGCCGTAGCCGTCGTAGTGCGGGGTCGTGAAGAAGGCGGGATTACCGGCGGCGAGCATCGCCTCCTTCTCGCTCAGGCTGCATTTGACCATCAGCCCGCCCTCCGCGTCGGTACGCAGCCGCGCCACGCCCTTGCCCCGGACCTTGAGCGCGGGCGTGCGGTACCACGTCGACTCCTCGACGCCGGGCCAGCTGGACGCGAGGTCGACGACTTCTTCCCAGGTGATCGCCATGTACCCAATTCTGCGCCGCGTCCGGGTGCTGGCCTTGCACAAATGGGAACCGCTCTCGCCGTGATCACGAGCAGATGGCCCGGAATGCGGCCATCTGTTCGGTGTCGCGAGACCGAACAAATGGCCCCTGAAATGCCGCCGCAGGCGGCCATTTGCTCGTGATCACTGCGGAACGGGAGCGCAACAAAATGATCCCGGGGGCGAAACTTCGCACCCGGGAACACTTTTCGTACAGATACGGACCGAGGTCAGCGGCGCAGGCGGCGCAACACCACGAAGAGCACCGCCCCCGCAACCAGTGCGGCGATGACCGGACCCAGCCGCTTGGCGACCGAGCCGCCCGCGTACTGCATGAGGTCGAGCGCTTCGGCTTCCTGCTGCGGCTGCTGCGCTTGGGACGGCGCGGACGCCGCGCCGGGTGCCTCGGTCTCGGCTTGTGGCGCCGAACCGGTCACCGCGTCAGTCTGGTCCGCGGCAGGCTCCGGGTCCGCCGCCGGTGCCGACAGTTTGTTCGACAGGCAATCGGCGAACTGCTCGATGATCTTGCCTCCGACATCGGAGAGCATGCCGCGGCCGAACTGCGCCGGCTTACCGGTGACCGCCAGATCGGTGACGACCTTGCCGATCGTCTTGTCCCCGTCCTCGGTGAGCGTGATCGCGATACCGACCTTCGCGGTGCCGTTGCCACGCGAGTCCTTGGCGTTCGCCTCGAGCCCGACCTTGCGTGCAGCCTCGTCCTTCTCGACAAACGTGCCGACGCCCTTGTACAGCAGCGCAACCGGGCCTATCTTCACCTTGATCTGCCCGTCGAAGGTCTCCCCGTCGACATTGCCGAGGGTCGCACCGGGCATGCACGCAACGACCTGCGCCGGGTCGATCAGCGCCGCCCATACGTCGGTAATCGGTGCATCGATCGACAGCGTGTGTTCCAGTTCCATCTCAAACCCCCGCAGCAGTGACGACAGCGCGGCGCGTAAGCACCTTGGCCAAATGCGTACGGTACTCCGCATCGGCGTTCTCGTCGCTGATCGGATTCGTGCCCTCTGCGGCGTGGTCGGCCGCCGCCCGAATCACGTCGATATTGGCCGATTGGCCGACCAACGCCTCCTCAACGCCTCGGGCCCGCACCGGTACCGCAGCCATGTTGGTGAGCGCGACCGCCGCCTTGCGGATGACACCGCCATCCACATCGAGGGTCGCCGCTACGCCGACCATCGACCAACTCTGCGACACCCGGTGGAACTTCTCGTAGTGCGCCGCCCAACCGGTGTGCTTCGGAACCCGGATGTAGACCAGGATCTCGTCGGGTTCCAGTGCGGTGGTGAACAAGTCGGTGAAGAAATCGGCCGCAGCGAGGGTGCGCTGCCCGCCCGGACCCACAATCGTGAGCGAGGCGTCCAGTGCTACCGAGGCAGCGCTGAGATCACCGGCGGGATCGGCGTGCGCAAGCGCACCGCCGAGCGTTCCGCGATGCCGAATCTGCGGGTCTGCAACCGTTTTCGCGCACTCGGACAGCAATGCGGCATGCTCGGCGAGCAGCTGGTTTCGCTCGACCTCGTGATGCGTCGTCATCGCACCGATCACCACAGAGTCGCCGTCCTCGTGGATGCCGCGCAATTCCTCGATCCGGCCGAGGTCCACGACCGTCGTGGGCGCGGCCATGCGCAGCCGGAGCACCGGCATCAGGCTCTGGCCGCCCGCGATGATCTTGGCGTCCTCCCCCGCACTGGACAACGCCGACACCGCCTCGTCCAGGGTGGTCGGTGCGACGTATTCGAAGCTGGCCGGAATCATTGCGCGCCCCCGCTCGTCGAGTTGATCGCTTTCCATACCCGCATGGGACTGCATGGCATCTCGATGTCCTTGACGCCGAGGTGGCGCACCGCGTCGATGACCGAGTTCACCACCGCCGGGGTGGACGCGATCGTGCCTGCCTCACCAACTCCCTTGACACCCAACGGGTTTCCAGTCGCCGGGGTTTCGGTGCGGTCGGTGACGAAGGTCGGTAGGTCGGGCGAACCTGGCACGAGGTACTCGGCGAACGACCCGGACAGCAGCGTGCCCGTCTCGTCGTACACCGCGTCTTCGTAGAGCGCCTGCGCGATACCTTGGGCCAAGCCCCCGTGTACCTGGCCTTCGACGATGAGCGGGTTGACCACATGCCCGACGTCGTCGACGCACACGTACTTGCGGATCTTCACGAACCCGGTCTCGGTGTCGACCTCGACCGCGCACAGGTGGGTGCCGTGCGGGAACGAGAAGTTGTCCGGGTCGTACGTGGCTTCCGAATCCAGGTTCGGCTCCACCCCTTCGGGCAGGTCGTGTGCCGCGAACACGGCGAGCGCCACATCCGCGATCCCGACAGCCTTCTCGGTACCAGCGACCCGGAACTGTCCGCCGGTGAACTCGAGATCATCGGGCGACGCCTCGAGCATGTGCGCTGCGATCGGGCGGGCCTTGCCGACCACCTTCTCGGCGGCCTTCACCACCGCGATCGCGCCGACCGCCAACGAGCGTGACCCGTACGTGTCCAGGCCTCGAGGCGAGGTCTGGGTGTCACCGTGCAGCACCTCGATGTCCTCGAACGGGATACCGAGCTGATCAGCGACGATCTGACTCCACGCGGTCTCGTGCCCCTGCCCGTGCGCCGACGACCCGGTGACAACCTCGACCTTGCCGGTGGGAAGCATCCGGATCGCGGCGTGCTCCCAGCCGCCAGCTCCGTAGGAGAGCGAGCCGAGCACGCGGGACGGCGCCAGACCGCACATCTCGGTGAACGTCGAGACGCCGAGGCCGAGTTGCACGGTGTCACCGCGCTCGCGGCGCTCTGCTTGTTCGCGACGCAGGCCGTCGTAGTCGAACAGCTCCTTGGCCTTGGCGGTCGCCGCCTCGTAATTACCCGAGTCGTAGGTGAGCCCGCAGATCGTGTCGAACGGGAACTCCTCGTGCTTGATCCAGTTCTTTTCGCGTATCTCGAGCGGATCCATCGACAGCTCGACAGCGAGTTCGTCCATCATTCGCTCGATGGCGAACGTGGCCTCCGGCCGGCCGGCGCCTCGATAGGCATCGGTGGGCACCTGATTGGTGAACACGTTGGTGCACGTGAAGTGATAGGCCGGGAACTTGTAGATCCCGTTGAACATGAACGCGCCGAGGATCGGCACACCCGAGGTGACAAGCCGGAGGTAAGCGCCCATTCCGGCGGTCAGTTCCACCTTCATCCCGGTGACCGTGCCGTCCCGCTTGGCCGACAGGGTGAGCTTCTGGATCTGATCGCGCCCGTGATGCGCGGCGAGCATCGTCTCGCTGCGAGTTTCGGTGTACTTCACCGGCTTTCCGAGCCGGCGCGCGACAACAAGCGTGAGCAGTTCCTCGGGAGTGACCTGCAACTTGCCACCGAACCCGCCGCCGACATCGGGGGCGATGACACGCACCTTGTGCTCGGGGATGCCAAGGGTCATCGCGAGCATGAGCCGGAGAATGTGCGGGATCTGCGTGGCCGACCACACCGTGATCTGCGCGCCGGTCGGATCGACGAGGACCGAACGCGGTTCCATGAACGCCGGGATCAGCCGCTGCTGGCGGAAGGTTCGTTCGATGAGTACCTCGGCGTCCCGGATGGCGTCTTCCACATTGCCGCCGGTGCCCGCCTCGCCGGAGTCGAACGTCCACACGGCGCTGATGTTCGTGCCGAGGTCCGGGTGCACCAGCTCGGAGCCGTCCTGGGCCGCAGCGGCGAGATCCAGCACCACCGGCAGGTCTTCGTAGTCGATATCG
>NZ_LRRB01000023.1 GCF_001646865.1 Aldersonia kunmingensis
CGGGGTCATCGCGGACAGCTTCGCGAAGCCCGTGGCGATCGTGATGCCCATCGAGCCGATCGCGATGCCGATGATCGCGGTGATCAGCGGGAGGCCCGCGGCAACCATCGAGCCGAAGGTGATCATCAGAACCACCGCGGCGACAGCGATGCCGACGAGCTCGGTGGCACCGCCCGGAGCCGAAGCCGCCTTGGCCGCGGCACCACTCACCTCGACGGTCAGGCCAGCGTCGCGACCAACCTGTGCCGCGTCGCCGACAGCGCTCACCAGCGCATCGTCGACGTCGCTGTAGTCACCGGTCATCGGCACATCGACGTAGCCGACCGTGCGGTCAGGACTCAGCGGCGACGTCGCCTTGGCGTTGTCGAGGTCGCGTCCCGTGAGGCCGTCAGTCAGCGTCCCGTCGGTGGCCACAGGATTGGCCAGCGTGTCGCGGGCCTGGTCCTGGACCTGCGGGATCGTGCTTGCCTTGGCGATGACCTTGTCGATCGCGGCGCGGTTCTGCGGTTCATCGAGCGTCTGTCCCGCCGGGGCAGCGAAGACGTAGCGCGCGCCAATCGCGTTCATCGGATCCGCCGCACCCGGGAACCGCTGCGCCATCAGGTCCTGCGCCTGCTGGGCCTGGGTGCCGGGAATGGAGAACGACTCGCTCGTCGGGCCCGCGAGGGTCGCCGCGCCGACGCCGAACAGCACCAGAAGCGCGATCCAGATCGACAACACGACGCCTTTTCGGCGGTAGGCAAACCTGCCGATTCGATAGAGATAAGTGGCCACAATGCGTCCTAGGGTTTCGCCCCTGGCGGGGCGTCGAAATGGATAAAACGAAAGTGCGGGGAGCTCAGCCCCGGTGCGACGACGCCGTCGCAGGTTGCGGCAGCCCAATGCGGACCATCGCGAAAGCCTCGGACACCAGTTCCTGCGGCGTCCGGTCGCCGACGTTCTCACTCACCGCAAGTTCCAGAACGGTGCTCATGGTTCCGCCGACAACGACCTGCATGAGGTTGGGATACAGGTCCCTGTCGATATCGGTGCCGGTGCGTTCGGCAATGAACTCACCGAACATCCGGGAAACGTTGTCGTGCACTCGTTTTGCCATCAGTGCCGGTGTCTCTTCGAGCAGGCGCGGAACCGCGCACAACTCCTCGAGCTCATTCACCGGCGCCGAAACTACCTCGCACGCAAGCCATTCGAACGAATCCCAGATCGGTTCGTCCACCGGTCGATTCCGCAACAACTCGACCCAGTCCTGAACCACCAGTTCGATCTCGTGCAGCACCGCCTCCTCCTTGGAGGCGAAGTAATTGTGAAAGGTGCGCGTCGAGACGCCCGCTTCCGCGGCAATCGCCTCGGAGGTCACCGATTCGAGACCGAACTCCTTGGCCAGCGCGACCGCCGCGGCGCTGAGGGCAGCACGCGTAGCTGCCTTCTTGCGGTCGCGGAGTCCGATTTCGCTGGTCATAGGCTCAGCGTACTGATCTTGCAGACTCGTGCAAATTTGCAGAGGCCTGCAAATTTGTGGGTTTGCTTACAACGCGGGCAGTCACGTGGCGGGGGTCACTCGTCTTCGGGCTCCCTGCGCCGCCAAGCCCCCGGGTCGGCGGTGAGCTCGCCCACAAAAGGCGGTAAATCGCCTTCTGCGACATTGGCGATGCTCACACGCTCGAGTACCGAGCGCAGGTTCACGCGCACCGCGATCCACACCTGCTGCAAGCCCGCGGCGGCGCCGGAGTAGCTGACGTCCTCGGGCCGCTCGCCGCGTACCGACGCCAGCGGGCCTTCGACTGTGCGGATCACGTCGGCGATGGTGATGTCGGCGGCCGGGCGGGCCAACCAGTAGCCGCCGTCAGGGCCGCGACGGCTCGCAACGAGTTCGCCATGCCGCAGATCAGCCAGAACTGCCTCGAGGAACTTCGGCGCGAGCCCGGTCGCCTTGGCCAGCGCATCGGCCTTCAGCGGTTCGCTCCCGACCCTCGCCAACTCAGCCAGCGCCCGCACCGCGCAGTCGGTTCTCGCGGTGATGTGCACCGGCACGGTCCTTTCCTCGGCTGGACGAGCGCCTCATTATCGCCCGCGCGAAACATCGCACTACTCCGGACCGACAACGGGATCGAGCCGTCCACAAACAGAGGGAGAACTGTGACTACCCACACCGGTGAATCGGTAGAGCCCACCACGCCAATCCCGACCCCGAGACGAGGGTGGGCCATCGCCGGTGCCGTCGCCGGCCTGCTCGGAGTGATCGGAATCCAGGCAAGCGGCACGATAGGCGCTGCGTACGACGAGGATCGCGCAGGTGACGCCGAGGCCATCTTGGCCGGGCTGGCCGAGGAACGCACCGCACTCATCGTCGAGCACGTCACGCTCGCGGTCGCCGCGCTGCTGCTGCTCGTCTTCGCGGCCGGACTGCACCGCCACCTCGCCGACCGACTGCCGGGCAGCAGCATCCTGCCCACAACCGCCGCATTCGGGCTGGTCGCCACCACCGCGATCGTCCTCGTCGGCACCGGCCTGACCACCGAGATCGTGTTCGGTCTCGCCGAACCCGACGAAGTGGTGCCGGAGTTCGCCGTGGTTGTGGCGCATTGGGTCGGGACGCTGCCCTGGGTGTGGGCCGCGACCGGAGTCAGTGCGATCGCCGTCGCGGTGGCCGCACTGCGTCACCGGATCGCGCCCGCCTGGCTCGGCTGGGTGTCGGCGGTGCTCGGTGCGCTGACCGCGGGTTTCGGCGTTTCGCCACTGCAGTACATGGCCGGCTTCACCGGACCGCTGTGGGTGCTCATCGCGGGTATCGCGCTGGCGGTGGCGCGGCACCCTGAACAAGGGTGATGCGCAGGGACAAGTGGCCGTCGCGACGATGCCCTAGGTCCCTTGTCGATCAGCGGGGGTCGCGCGGACGCTTGTCTTATGTCGACCGGAGCCAAGATTGCCGGCGTCGCCGGGGCGGCGGCAGCGATGTACGCAACTTTCCTGCACCCCAGTTTCGTGCGGTGGGGCGCTACCGATGACGAGGTCACCGGACCGTTTCCCGGCGCAGACCTGGTTCCCGAAGGGGAGCGAAGCGGGGCGATGGCCGTCACGATCGACGCACCGCCAGATCGTGTCTGGCCGTGGCTGGTCCAGCTGGGCTGGGATCGGGGCGGGTGGTACTCGTGGGACCACCTCGACAACGCCGGCCGCCCGAGCGCCACGGTGGTCCACCCCGAATGGCAGGACCTGGCTCCCGGCGACCAACTGAAGTACTGGGCACCCGGTGCCGGGCCTCTGGACGCTTATGCGGTTGCGGTGGTGGAACCGAACCGATTCCTCGGGCTGCACGGACTGGCCGATCTGCGCGGCCGCGTCCTCGATCCGAAGCAGCCTCGACCTTCGGCGTACATGGAAGGACTCTGGGGCTTCCAATTGAAGGAGTTGCCGGATGGGCGGACCCGCCTGGTCGTTAGTGGCTACCAGGCCATGCGCCCTCGATGGCTCGGAAAATTCGTCTACTACTGGCTCTTTCCACCGGTCGTCTGGATTATGCAGGCACGCATGTTGGCGGTGCTCAAGCGCAATGTCGAACAATCGGAGTGTGTCGATCGGCCCACGCGAGGCCGAATCCCGATCCGCGACATATCACTGAACGTCGACGTCGTCGGTGACGGATGCCCAGTCGTCCTCATGCACGGCGGACCCTCCGCCGATATGTGGACGCTTCGCTCGTTTCGGGAATGCGCAGATCGGTTCACCCTGGTCTTCTACGACCATCGCTGCAACGGACGCTCGGACGGCCCGCCCGTCTCCTCGATGACCTGGGAGAACCTCACCGCGGACGCCGATGCGCTCCGGGAAGCGCTGGGGTTCGACCGGTGGGCGGTACTGGGCCACTCATTCGGCGGGCATGTGGCGCTCGAATACGCCTTGCGCTACCCGGACAAGGTGTCGCGCCTGGTACTCCTGGACACCGCCGGCGACAGCAAGTGGGCACGGCAGAACGCGCCCAAGCTCCTGATCGAGCGCGGCTACAGCCGCAGGAAGGCGGAGCTGGTCCGGCGCTGGTTCAACGGTGAGTTCACTCGCCGGGAGTACGTTCGCATCATCGCGCAGATCGGCGACGTGTATTTCCACGGACCAGCGCTTCGAATCTTGTTGCGCGACTTGAGGTTAGGATCGTGGCGTGCGAAACAGCGGCCGGACACACTCATCTTCGCAGGGCAGCATCTGCTGAAGGAATGGTCGGTCATGGACCGCCTCGGTGAGATCAGCGTCCCGACTCTGGTCATCGCCGGCAGCGACGACTTCGTGTTTCCACCGGAGTGCCAGCGCGAGTTGGCCGCCAAACTCCCCCACGCGCGTCTGCGGATCATCGATCGCGCGGGCCACAACCCGCATGACGAGCAGCCCGCCGAGGTCATGCGAGCGGTCACCGAGTTCCTCGCGCCGGGCGCAGGCTGATCAGAGTCGTCCGCCAGCACGCCGGTGACATTGGCCCCGGAACGCCCGGCATGCCCGACCTGACCACAAAGCGCCCAACAGCCACAACCTCCTGAAAGGCGAGCGGCACGATCGGCGCGGCGTATGACGAGGACCGCCGGTTTCGGCGTTCGCCGCCGCAGTACATGGCCGGCTTCACCGGACCGCTGTGGGTGCTCGTCGCGGGTATCGCGCTGGCGGTGAGTCGCGACCGCTGATTCCAAGTCCCCGAATCCGCTATTTGTTCGTCAGGGACCGTTCGTCGCGGTCGATGGCGGCTGCGACCGCCGGGCCCAGCCACTCCCGGACGAAGCTTCGTAGATCGGCGGCAGAGCGCGGCTGATCGCCGGGGTCGAGGATCAGTGATTGCAACGTTCGAAGGCAGATCTCCACGAGCCGATCGAGCCGAGCTTCGCCGACGCCGACCGAGTTCCATTCGACGTCGAGGCGTTCGAACATTGCGCGTCCCCAGTTGCGCGCCTGCGGGGACGTGATGCTGGTGGCGAACTTTCCGTCGTGACGCACACGGAGAAGGAGCCCGACATAGCGCTCATTGGGCAATAGCTCCACCGTCGATGCCATGCCCTCGACGAGAACCTCGACAGGGTCGGTGATGCCGTGCAGCCGCTCGGTCAATTGGTCGAACAACGGACCGGTGTTCTGTGCTGCCATCGCCCACAGCAACTCCTCGGTGCTGCCGAAATAGCTGTACACCGTTTGGCGGGTGACGCCGAGGGCACGCGCAACGTCGGCAAGCGTGGTTTGGTCGCCGCGCTCATCCACGGTCTCGCGCGTGGCTACCAGAATCCGTTCGATCGCCTCGGCCCGGTTGGCCGGCATCGAGCCGCCCCATCCGTGGCTGCGCATTACGCCATCCCGGGTGCGCTCGGCTGAATCATGGCTATCGACCCTACCGGCCCGCAATGCGCGTTTGCCCATACCGCCAACGCTGGACGGAGGCTCCCCGACACTAGACACATCAGCACTAGTGTCTAGACACTATTGACATAGCGTCTACCCACTCCTACGGTCGGATTCAAGCAGATAGTTCAATCACTCGATTGAATCAAACGATTGCGGGGTACGAGCGATGACCGATGTGAAGTTCCGCAAGATGCGATTCGATATCGACGCGACGGTTCCGTTCCAGTGGAATCCCGACAACCCAAGGTCGGGAGTCATGGCCAACGCGATCTCGATGGTCGTCGTCGGCTTCGAGCGTTACCTTGTGCTCGCCACCAAAGAGGCGCTGAAGCTCAAACTCGATCCCGAGGTTCGGGAGGAGGCGGAGATTTTCATCGCACAGGAGGCGCAGCACTCCGCCGCGCATCGCAAGCACGTCAACTCGATGATCGCCCAGTATCCGGGCCTGTCGGACACCTTCGACGCCATCATCAGATCCTTCGACGACCTGTTTGCGGCGAACTCTTTGGAGTTTCACCTGGCCTACATGTCCGCCATCGAGGCGGCTTTCCCACCGCTGTTCACCTTCTTGATCGAGCAGCGCGACAACATGTACAGCGGCGACACCCGGGTTGCCTCGATGTTCTTGTGGCATTACGTCGAAGAGATCGAACACCGCAGTTCGGCCGGCATCATCTACGACGGTGTCGTCGGCGACCGGTGGTACCAGTTGGCCACATTGCGGCCGGCGCTGTCGCACCTGTTCGAGCTTGGGCGCATCGTCAACGACGGATTCAGTGCCGCGGTGCCACCCGAGGACCTGGGAGTGGACCCCAGCCAGCCGGTCATGCTGGACGAGATCGTCAGCCGCACTCCCCTACTTCGCCGGTTCGCGCGCAGGAAGCCGCCTACACTGTTCCACGGAGTCCCCACTCGCGAGGTCATGAAACTCGTTGTCGGACTGATCAAGTCCCAGAATCCCTACCATCGCGCCGGTGACTACACGCCGATTCCGTGGTTTCACACCTGGCTGGACAGCTATGAGGCCGGCGAAGACATGGCCCACTACTACGGCGCTCCGCCGCGCGTCCTCGCATCTCAATCGGCGTAGGGCAAAAGTAGCGCCATGCCATCACTTTTCAGTGGCGGCTACGAAATGCGGCCCTGAGCAGTTCTCTCCCCGTTCTTGAAAAGGATTGTTTCCCATGACTTTTGACACGATCATCCGTAACGGTCGCTGGTTCGACGGAACTGGTGCGCCGTCGGCGATTCGGAATATCGGCATCACCAACGGCAGGATCGCCGCAGTCACGGTGGAAGACATCGACGAATCCGACTGCAAGCAGATCTTCGACGCCTCGGGCCGGTGGGTGATGCCGGGATTCATCGACATTCACACTCACTACGACGTGGAATTGTGGAAGGGCGCCGGACTCGCCGAGTCAGTGCGGCACGGCGTCACGACCGTAGTCATGGGGTCTTGTTCAATTTCGACGGTGCACGTCGAGGCCGAAGATGCGGGCGACCTATTCGGCAGGGTCGAGGCAATCCCTCGCGATCACGTCGTGCAGGCAATCAGCGGCAACAAGACCTGGTCGAACGCCGAGGAGTACATCGCGGCACTGGAGAGCCTGCCATTGGGCCCCAACGTCAACGGGTTCATCGGGCACTCCGATCTGCGGGTGTCGTCGATGGGGCTCGACCGTGCCACCGACGAGCTCGTCAAGCCGTCGCGGGTGGAACTCAAGCAGATGCAAGCCAAGCTAGCCGAGGCGCTCGACGCCGGTTTCGCCGGAATGTCGATCATGAACCTGAAATTCGACAAAGTCGACGGCGATCGCTGCCGGTCGCGCACCCTCCCATCCACGTATGCCAAGCGAGGAGAGTTTCGCCGACTCAAGGGCGTTGTGCGCAGCAAAGGACGCGTGGTCCAGTCCGCACCAAACATGCGGATGCCGCTCGACATCCTGTTCCACGCGCTGCAGTCGTGGGGGGTGTTCCGCAAGCCCCTCAAAACCAGCCTCGCCGCGGCCATGGACTCCAAGGCCAACCCGATGGGGTGGATCGTACTCAAAGCCGTTATGCGCCTTGGCAACATGCTCGGCGGCGATTTCCGGTTCCAGCATTTGCCGGTGCCGTTCACGGTCTACGCGGACGGGATCGACTTCGTCATGTTCGAGGAGTTCGGCTCCGGTGAGGAGGCGATGGACCTCGCCGACTGTGTCGAGCGCGACGAGCTTATGCAGGACGAGGCGTACCGCCGCCGCTTCCGGAAGGACTATGACGACAAGTGGGGGATCAAGTCGTGGCACCGCGACTTCTTCGACGCCGTGATCGTCGAGTGCCCCGACCCCTCGGTGATCGGACGGTCGTTCGGTCAGGTCGGGTTGGACCGGGGCGGACTGCACCCCGTCGATGCGTTCCTGGACCTCGTCGTCGAGCACGGCCAAGCGGTGCGGTGGGTGACCACCATCTTCAACCACCGTCCGAAGGTGCTCGACCGATTGTCGAAGTACCCCTACATCCATATGGGGTTCGCCGACTCCGGAGCGCATATGCGCAACATGGCGTTCTACAACATGGGTCTGCGATTGCTCAAGCGAGTCCGGGATGCCGAGCAAGCCGGTGCGCCGTTCATGACCGCGGAACAGGCAGTGCATCGGCTGACCGGTGAACTCGCCGAATGGTTCGGCCTGGACGCCGGTCACCTCCGAGTTGGCGACCGCGCCGACCTCGTCATCGTCGATCCCGAGCATCTCGACGAATCGGTCGATCAATTCTGCGAGGAGAACTCGGAGCAGTACGAAGGCATGGTGCGCATGGTCAACCGCAACGACGAGACCGTCAAGGCGGTGCTCATCAGCGGCCAACCAGTTGTCGTCGAGGGGAAGCCAACAGCGCTCCTCGGGTCGACCCGCACCGGTAGCTTCCTGCGCGCCGGCCGGCAGTCCCCCGCTATCCTAGCTAATAACGCTGCGGCACAAACTATTTCGAACAAATGCTGACCGGCGCATTCAGCCCGACCGAGTCCGGTCGCGGCGAACCCGAAGTTCTGACGATCGACCTGCCGCACCTGCGAGTCGCGGCCCTGGCGTGGGGGCCGCGCGATGGCCGGCTCGCGTTGTGCCTGCACGGCTACCCGGATACGGCGTGGACGTGGCAGCACCTCGGCCCTGCGCTGGCGGCACAGGGCTACCGGGTGGTGGCACCGTTCAGCCGGGGCTACGCACCGACCGCGATTCCGGCCGACGGGGATTACCACATCGGCGCCCTGATGTACGACGCGATCGCCCTGCATCGCCATCTCGACGGAGGGCCGGACGCGCTGCTGATCGGGCACGACTGGGGTGCATTCACCGCCGTTGCCCTTGCCGCCCACCCCGACTCACCGTTCAAGAAGGTGGTTGCCTTGGCGGTGCCGTTGCTGTTCGGGTTGGGAAATCGGGCTCCCGCCGGTCCGCTGCTCCGCTGCGTGCCGGCCCAGACGCGCATGAGTTGGTACGTGCTCTACCAACAGATCCCAGGACTGCCGGAGCGCACCCTGGACCGCGTCATCCCCCGACTGTGGCGAGACTGGTGTCCGCCGGGATACGACGCGAGCACAAGCCTGGCGCACCTCTGGAATGCGTTGCCAAGCCGCGCCCACCGCACAGCGGCGCTCAACTACTACCGCTACCAGTTTCAGCCGCGCCGCCAGGCGGCAAAGTATCGCGCACTGCACCGCACTTGGCAGAAGGAAACGCCCCTGATTCCAATGCTCGTGGTGCACGGACAAGCCGACGGAGGCCTCGACCACCGCCTGGCCGCCATCAGCGCTGATGCCCTACCCGCCGGCAGCGAGCACGTGATGATTCCGGGCGCAGGACACTTTCCCCACCTCGACGAGCCGGACATGATCAGCCAATTGATCGTGCGCTACGCGTCCGACAGCGCCGAGTTGCAGAGGTCGGTCGATTAGCCCGCTTACTTCCCAGTGAATCGGGGCGCGCGCTTGTCCGCGAAAGCGGCCAGCCCTTCCTTCGCATCGGCCGACCGCATCACCTCGAGGACGAACCGCTGCTCGATTCGTCGCGCATCCTCGTCATCGATCCAGCCGCTGCGCAGGATCGATGCCTTGGCGTTCCGAACGGCAAGCGGACCGTTCGCGGCGACCCGCGCCGCGAGCCGCCGCGCTCTCTCCAAGGACTGGCCGGTGGGCACGACGTGTCCGACCAGTCCGAAGTGATAGGCCTCGGCGGCTGTAAGCGGATCTCCGGTGAGGATCATCTCCATCGCCTTGGTGTAGGACATCTGACGCTTGAGCCGAACCGTCGAGCCCGCCCCTGCGATGAGTCCGAGTTGCGCCTCGGGTAGTCCGAACGTGGCGTGTTCTTCAGCGACCCGAATGTCAGTCTGTTGGAGCATCTCGCAACCGCCGCCCAGGCACGGCCCGTTGACCGCGGCGATCAACGGGGTTGCCAGCGATCGACTCAGTAGCAGACCTTCGCTGATGACGCTGCCCGCTGATTTGCCCTCGCGCGGCAGCGGCGATCCGGCGGCCGGCTTGGACTTGTTGACCATCCACCCGTCGGCCAGATCGCCGCCGACGCAGTACGACGTTCCTGCGCCGGTGAGAATTGCCGCGCGGATGCTGTCATCGGCGTCGATCTCGTCCCAAGCCTCCGCCATCAAGCTGATCATCTCGGGTGTCAGCGCGTTCTTGCGACGCGGATTGTTCATCGTCAGGATCACGACGTCCCCATCGCGCTCGAACTTCAGCTGCGGTTCGGGTTCTGCCACACCGGCTCCTTCGTTGGGCAATCAGCCGTCAGGTTGACCTGTCCGTGCTCGCTGCGCCGATCAATCATGTGTTTGACTCAAACCTTGGATCCGACAATTGAGCCAGGTGGTCAGCAAGTGCGGCAAGCGGTGCCAACGCTTCGAGTCGTGGGCGAGGAACTCGACATGTCCACCGAGCGTCGCATCCTGCTCGCCGCAGAGCGCCTGTTCGCCGAGCGTGGCGTCGATGGCGTGTCCTTGCGTGCAGTGATGGCCGCGGCCGGGACCAATGTTGCCGCTGTGCACTACCACTTCGGATCCAAAGATGCCCTGGTTGAAGCGCTCATCAAGGAACGCAGCGAGGCTATATCGGCGAAGCGTGCCGCACTGCTCGACCGCCTGGAGGGTGCTGAGACCTTCACCGCGCGTCAGTTGGCCGAGGCGTTCGTCGATCCGGTCGCCGAGGTCGCGCTCTCGGGCGGGGAGGCGTGGGTCAGTTTCGTCTCGAGCCTGATCAACAGCACCCACCCCGCGATGACGCTCGTCACGCACGAGTTCTTCGAGCAGGCCCGCCGCTTCACCAAGTTGCTGCAAACGCTGCACCCGCAATGGCCGACTGCCAAGGTGCTGTTCCGCCTTTCGCAGGCGATGACTCTGACGTTCCAGGTACTTGGCGACATCGAAGGCGTGCAGCGGACGATCGCGGTCAGCAAGACCGAACTGTCACGTACCGAGGTGGTTGAGCAGCTGCTCGACCTGGTGACGGCCTCACTCGAGGCCTGAAATGGAAAAAGCCCTCCACCTGCATCAGCAGGTGGAGGGCTTTGGCGGTGGCGGAGGGATTTGAACCCTCGGACGGGGGTTACCCGTCACACGCTTTCGAGGCGTGCTCCTTAGGCCGCTCGGACACGCCACCGCGGGTGACTTTACCGGAGGCCGGGCGCAGAACATAAATCGCGGACTGCGGCATTCGACACACTGTGAGAATTTTATTCCAATCGCACGCGAACCCCGCTCCGAACCCTCTGTGGGTGAAGCTTCCACAGCCGACTGGACGAGGGGGAGAAAGGCGTGTCTTTTCAGCCGATCAAGTCTGGCAACACCAACCAAGCAGGGGGAGGTAACTCGCCGCGGCGCAGGCGTGTGCACTACGCCGTCGCGGCTGTTGCGGTCCCGCTGTGCGTAGTCGGAGGGGGCGTGATCGGGGGCGCCGGCATAGCGGCAGCCGATCCCGACCGACCAGCTCCCGATCAGAGTTATCTCGCGCCCGTCGCGCCAGTCCATCCGCCGACACAGGTCGCACCGGTAGCCCCGATCGCTGCCCCGCCTGGTGTTCTGCGGATCGGTGATCTTCAGATCGGCACTCCGCCGGTCATCGATCAGCCGACGGCCGACCAGATCAATTCCACCGCTGCAGATGCGGAAGCCTCGATATCCACATTCGGTCGCTCGGTCGGTCTCGGCCAGTCCCGCTCTGATCGGGTCGCGGCATCGACGATTGGCGGCGCCGCGATCGGCGCATCCGTCGCCATGTCCACAATCGGATCCCCGCTCGCGTTGGTCGGCGGGCTCATCGGTGGGGTCGCCGGTCTGGTCGCGGGTGTTCCGTTCCTCCCGGCCGGCCTCGTCGCCGGACCGGTGATCGGCGCTGGGATCGGCGCTGCGGTCACTGCGGCACCGTTTGCCGCAGCAGGGGCTGCGATAGGCGGCGGAGTCGGAGCCATCGCCGGCCTCGCCGAGGCGCCGCGGGGCACTCCGCCCACACCTCCTCCGGCGAACACACCGGTCTCAGCAAATGGTGAAAGTCTGCGGTAGATCCTCAGTAATAACCGGTATGGGCAAAAGGATGCTCTTCAGCTATTCGTTCGCTAATCTCAGCTCCGACGAAGGTGAGGTAGGGTGTGGACGATTCCGATCCAGCGGAACAACCGGGGGGACCAGACCTCGAAGCAGCTCGGAACGCTTGTCCCGTATCGCATTCCGAACTGCGCGCACGCCGCGCGGCCGAGGACGCAACGCTGGCAGATCTGATCGATCGGTTCGCCGCCGACGATCATCAGGCGTTCGCAGATTTCTATGACCAAACCGCCGCGCGGGTGCACGGAATGGCCTTGCGGGTTGTACTGTCGGCGTCGCATGCCGAAGAGATCACGCAGGAGGTCTTCCTCCAGGTGTGGCGCTCGGCGCATGAGTTTGATGCGACCCGCGGTACGGCGATGGGATGGCTTATGACGCTTGCACATCGACGTGCAGTCGATCGGGTCCGATCCGAGCAGAGCGATACAAATCGCCGAACCGCTTACGCCACTCGCAACGCCGACCGCGAGCACGACCAGGTACTCGAATCGGTTTCCGAACATCTCGAGGCTGAGGCCGTGGCGGCTTGTCTCGATGTGCTGACCCAAACCCAGCACGAGTCGGTGCGCCTCGCGTACTACGACGGGCTGACTTATCGCGAGATCGCCGACAACCTCGGCGTCGCGGTGCCCACCATCAAGACCCGCATCAGGGACGGGCTCGTGAAACTCAAGGCGTGCCTGGGGGTGAACGCGATTGCCTGACGACGACGCCGACGAGAACTTGCTCGATATCGCTCCGATCTACGCGCTGGACGCATTGACGGATGCGGAGCGGGCGGAAGTCGATCAGGCACTTTCGAATGCCGACGCGGAGACAGCCGAATCATTTGCCGAAACGGTCGCCGAAGTCACTACGACCATGGCGATTCTCTCCGAGGCGGATGCGGTGGAACCACCGCCGGCCGTGCGTGAGCGCGTACTCGCAGCGATCCGGCAAGTACGTTCGGGCACGGTCTCCGACCTCGACCAGCGGCGCCGGCGGCGCACGCGCATTTGGATCGCCGCCGCAGCCGCGGTGGTTATCGCAATCGCCGCGGGTGTTGCCATCAGTCAGCTCGGCACCGACGACGCGGACGCGACCAGCCAGTCCGAAATTCTCGCGGCGCCCGATATCCAGACCTTCACCGGCGCGATCACGGGCGGCGGCACGGCGGTGGTCAAGCTGTCCAAGGACGAAAACGCTGCTGTGCTCAGCTTCCTCGATGTCGCGGAGCCGAACACGGGCAACGTCTACCAGGTCTGGAAGATGCCACCCACCGGGAATCCGATCTCGGCGGGCGTCATCGAGCCCGGCCAGCTGCCCGACGAGTCGACGGGCCTGATCATCGACGACCTCGGCGACGCGACTGCGCTGGCGTTCAGCGTCGAGCCACCCGGTGGTTCGCCGCAGCCGACCACCACGCCGTTCGGTCTCGTGAAGTTCGCTTAGTAGCAACGCTTTACCACTGTGGCGCGCGGTCACCCGCGCGCCATCGTGCGGTATCGCCACAGTGACAGTGGCGCGAAGATCAGGATGATCGCCACCGAGGTCATTGCCGCATAGGCGACGGCATTGTCGGCGACCCAGCCGGTCGGCTCCGGAAATCCCGGCGGCGCTTCGTTTCCGAACAATTGGCGCGCAGCGGTGGCCACGGCAGTGACCGGATTCCACTCCGCGATCGTCCGCAGCGGCTCCGGGAGGCTCCACGCCGAGATGAACGCTGCTGAGATGAAGGTCAGCGGAAACATCCAGAGAAATCCGATGCTCTGCGCCGCCTCGACATTTCGCGCGGCGAGCCCGGTCAGCGCGCCGACCCAGGACATAGCGAAGGCGAAGAGGCCGATCAATGCGAAGGCGGTTACAGCGTCCAGCAACGAACCCCTGATCCGCCAGCCGATGATCAAGCCGCAGATCACCATCACGGCGACGCTGACGACGTTCACCACGAGATCCGAAACGGTCCGTCCCGAAACCACCGCGAGGCGGGACATCGGCAGTGACCGGAACCGGTCGACTATGCCCTTCTGCAGGTCTCCGGCGAGGCCGACCGTGGTGAATGCTGCGTTGAAAACCACTGTTTGCGTGAAGATTCCGGCCATCAGAAATTCGCGGTACGCGTCGCCGCCGAGCGTCGCGCCGAAGACGTAGGCGAACAGGAACACGAACATCAACGGCTGCACCGTGGCGCCTACGAGCAGCGTCGGCACTCGCCGGATGGTCAGCAGATTCCGCTCGGCGACTATCGCGCCGTCCCGCCAGAACCGGACACTCGCAGTATCGCGATGCCCTCCCGGCTTTGCCGGCTGGGCCGGAGCGCGGTCCTCGACTACGCCGGCGGTCATTGCAGCATGGCCGTTCGTTCGTCCACCGTAGTATCCAGGGGTTCCGGAATCGCGCCCGTGATCGACATGAAGACGTCATCGAGCGTTGTCCGGTGCAGCGCCGCGTCCTCGACGTCGACACCGGCCCGCACCAGTTCGCTGACGGCCTCCGCCAGCGACCGCGTCGAGTCGGCCACCGGCACGGTGATATCTCGATCATCGATATCCGGCGTGCCCAGGCTCAGAGATTCGAGGATCCGCGCCGCGCGCGAAACCGCTTCGGCCTGTTGCACAGTCACACACAGTTTGTCGGCACCCACCGAGGCCTTCAGTTCGGCGGCAGTTCCGCGAGCAATCACCTCTCCCCTGGCCACGACGACGATCCGGTCCGCAAGCTGGTCGGCCTCTTCGAGGTACTGGGTGGTGAGCAGGACCGTGGTGCCATCGGCAACAAGGCGCCGGACAACGGACCACATGTCGGCGCGGCCGATGGGGTCGAGTCCGGTGGTCGGTTCGTCGAGCACAACCAACTCGGGGCGTCCGATCAAGGCGCCCGCGAGATCGAGCCGGCGTCGCATCCCGCCGGAGTAGCCGCCGCAGCGCCGGTCGGCGGCATCGGAAAGCGCGAAGTCCTCGAGCAACTCGCGCGCCCGCTCCGAGGCTTCCTTCTTGCGCAGGCCGTACAGCCTCCCGACCATCCGCAGATTCTCGAAGCCGGTCAGGTTCTCGTCGACGGCGGCGTACTGCCCCGAGACTCCGATTCGTTTGCGCACCAATCCCGGTGCGGCGAGCGCATCGTGCCCGGCCACGCGCACCGAGCCCGAATCCGGGCGTAGCAACGTGGTCAGGATGCGGACCGTGGTGGTCTTCCCCGCGCCGTTGGGTCCGAGCACACCGAGAATCGTCCCTGCCTCAATATCGAGATCGACTCCGTTCAGTGCACAGACCCGTCCCCCATTGCTTCGGTAGTGCTTGACGACATCGCGCATCTCCACAAGGGCCGCTGTCATCGGCCCGCGGCCTTGCGCGCTGCTGCGGCAACTTCCATCCGCCGGATCAGACTCTTCGGGCGCATGTCCGTCCAGTGCTCATCCACGTAGGCGAGTGACCGGGTTCGTGAGGCCCTCCCCTGCGCGATGGTCCATCCCGGAGGTATCGCGGCAAATACCGGCCACAGCGAGTGCTGTCCCTCGTCGTTGACGAGGACCATGAACTCCGCCTCGTCGTCATCGAATGGGTTACCGGGACGGTCGGTGCCGCGGCGAGCGTTCTGCATGTTGGTCATGAATCCCCTCCTGGTATTGAACGAATTGCAAGCTGGTGTTGCCAATCGGCGTTGCGCAGATGGTCATTCAGACGTTTGCCGATGTGGGCGAGCGCCTCCGGCGAGGCCATCTCGGCATGCGTGCAAGACACGGCGTCCTCGTGGACCTCGCCGGTGAGGTGATTCGCCCAGTCGGTGATGGCCGGCGGATCTTCCGGACGGCCTTCCGCGGCGGTAAAGAACAGCACCTCCCCCGGATAGCGTGTCGGCGCGAACGTTCGAGCTAATTCCGTACTGCGCAAATAGGTTTCGTACATTAGGTGCAGATCGTCGATGGTCAACGTGCCGAGCGCACCGCCCGCCGCCGCGACCAATGGCGCCGCTTCCTCGATCGTCATGTCGGCGCCGTTGGCGGAAACCTCATCACTGCCAACGAATTCGGCGACGAGTTCGGCCACGGAAGGTGCCGCCGCGAAGTCGCTCGGGCGCTGCGATACGACGTAGCTGTCCAACATGGTCAACGACGCAACCCGCTGCCCGTCGGCTACGAGCAGACCAGCCATCTCCTGCGCGATGAGCCCGCCGATCGACCAGCCGAGCAGGTGATACGGCCCGTCCGGGTACACACTGCGGATCGTGTCCACATATCGGCATGCCAACTCGGCTACGGAGTCGGGCATGTCCGCCGCACCAGAAAGTGCCGGTGCCTGCAGCCCATACACCGGCCGATCGCGGTCCAGTGCGGGAAGCAGTCCGGCGTAGCTCCAGGACAGGCCCATCGCGGGGTGGACGCAGAACAGCGGCGTGCCCGATCCGCCTGCCCGGATGGTCAGTACCTCGCCCAGCACCTCCACCGACGGATCCCCAATGGATCCGCCCTCCCGCGCCATGACGCACCGCTGCGCGAGCGCGGCGGGTGTGACATCGGCGAACAGCCATTGTGCCGATAGATCCGGTACCCCTATTTCGGGCGCCGTGCGCAATTCGGCCACGAGTTTGGTTGCTGCGAGCGAGTTCCCGCCGAGTTCGAAGAAGCTGTCGTCCCGTCCGACCCGGGCCACGCCCAACTGCCGCGCAAACGCCTCGCAGATCCCTGCTTCAATCGGCGTCCGCGGCGGCTCGAACTCGCTCGTCGATGTGAACTCCGGCTCCGGCAGTGCGTCGCGGTCCCGCTTGCCCACCGGGGTCAGCGGGATCTCATCCAGCTCCTGGAATACCGCGGGAACCATATGCCGCGGGAGGTTGGCTGCGACATGCGCGCGCAGCTCTCCCTTCGACATTGCCGCACCCGGCACCGTCCGCACGTACGCCACCAGTGCCGTGTCGCCGCCCGGCGCCGTAGCGGCAACCGTGACCGCGGTGTCGACGCTGGGGTGCAGCCCGAGCACGGAGTCGATCTCGGCGAGCTCGATGCGGAACCCGCGAATCTTGACCTGATGGTCGCGGCGCCCGATGTATTCGATATCGCCGTCGGCGCGGAGCCGGACGAGGTCGCCGGAGCGGTACATCAGCGAAGCGGGTCCGCCGAATGGATCGGCAACGAATCGGCTCGCAGTGGCCGCCGGGCGCCGGTAATAGCCCCTCGCGAGTTCCGGTCCGGCAAAGTATAACTCGCCGGTCGCACCAATCGGGACCGGCCGCAACCGCTCATCGAGTACCACCGCCGCGACGCCACGGATCGGGACGCCGATAGTGACCGGCCCATCCCCGAGTGGATCGGACATGGTGGTGACGATGGTCGTCTCGGTCGGCCCATAGGCGTTGACCATCGTGCGGCCACGAGACCATCGACGCGCGAGGTCGGGGCGGAGAGCCTCCCCACCCACCAGGAGCGTGGACAGGTCAAACCGATTCCGGTGCCATGGTTTCCAGTGCCGCCGGCGTAATGAACGCGTGTGTCACGCGCTCGCGATTGATGAGGTCCGCCAAGTCGGGTCCACCGAGAATGTCCGGCGGCGCGATCACCATCGTTGCGCCGTTCGGGAAGGCGAGGAGCACCTCCAGAATCGACGCATCGAAACTGGGCGACGAGAAGTGCAGCGTGCGGCTGTGCGAGTCGATGTCGAACCGATCGCGCAGCTCCGCCGCGAAGTTCGCTATCCCGCCGTGGGTTACACACACGCCCTTCGGTGTGCCGGTGGAACCCGACGTGTAGACGAGATAGGCCGTGTTCTTGGCGTGCAGCGGGCCTACCCGATCCGAATCCTCGATCGGTTCTCCCGACATTCGATCGAACACGGCCGGAAGCCGCGGGTCTCGCAGTTCGATCCACGTGACGTCGGACGGGAGACCCTGCGGCAGATCCGCCGCCCGCAGAGTAATGCCGAGTTCCGCGTGTGAGTCGTCGAGCATGTACGCGATTCGCTCGGCAGGGTAGTTCGGATCGATAGCCATGCACGCCGCGCCCGCTTTCGCGACGGCCCACAGGCACACGATGGATTCGATCGAGCGTGGAATCGCCACGGCGACAACGGTGTCCGGATTCACCCCGATCTCGATCAGCACTCGGGCCAAGCGCGACGACCAATCATCGAGCTCGTGGTAGCTCACCGAGACATCGCCGAACAGCAGGGCAGGTCTGCTGCCGGCCCTTGCGACGCCCCTGGTGAGAAGCTCGACGAACGTTTCCGGCACAACCGGGTCTACGTCGGCTCGCATCGGGACGAACGCTGCGCGCTCCGCGGGCGTGAGAAGCTCCAAGTCACCGACCGAGGTGTTCGCGGATTCGGGCCGCACGATGTCCCCGATGAGGGTGGCGATCATCAGTGCGTAGCGCTGCGCTGTCGACTCGTCGAACAGATCGGTTGAGTAGGTCAGCGTTGCCTGGCCGAGACCCTCCTCGGCGTCCTGCACCGTCACCTGCAGATC
>NZ_LRRB01000277.1 GCF_001646865.1 Aldersonia kunmingensis
GGACGCCGTGAACGACGGCACGCCCGCCTGTCCGGCAATCGCAGCCGGGTTCGGGAAGTTCTCGTTGTCGGTGCCGTCGAGGGCGCCGTCCATCGTGTCCTTCCAGATGTCCGAGGGGAGCGCGGAGCCGTAGATGGGGCTGCCGTACGAGTTGCGCAGCGGCAGGCCCTGCTCCGTTCCGACCCACACGGCGGTGGACAGCGACGGCGTGTAGCCGACCATCCAGGCGTCCTTGTTCTCGCCGGTGTCACCGAGCTGCGCGGTACCGGTCTTCGACGCGGAGGCCCGGCCCCCGGCCAGGTTGTGGCCGCGCGAGTAGCCGGCGATGGGGCGCATTGCGGCGGTCACGTTGTCGGCGACCGCCTTGTCAATGGTCTGCTCGCCCGGGCTCGCGCCGTTGTCGAGCAGCACGCGACCATCGCCGGTCACGACCTTCTGCACGAAGTGCGGCGAGTGGTACATGCCCGACGCGGCGAGCGTCGCGTAGGCCGAGGCCATGTCCAGCGGGCGCGACTGGTACTGGCCCAGCACGATGCCGTTGTTCGGCCCCGAGCCGTCCGGCTCGGTCAGCGAAGGCCCGACACCCGGGATGTCCTTGGGGATGCCAGCCTTGTGGGCGATATCGGCGATGTCCCGCGCGCCGTTGTCGAGTTCCATCTCCATGCGGTAGAAGCTCGTGTTGAGCGAACGCTTCAGCGCCTCGGCGATGGTGCACACTCCGCACGACTCGCCCTCGACATTGCCAATCGTGATTCCGTGCACGTTCAGTGGCGAGCTGTCGTACATCTTCGACAGCGGCTTGCCCTGGTCGAGGTTGGCGGCGAGACCGAACACCTTGAACGACGAGCCGGTCTGCAGGCCCGCGTTGGCGAAGTCGTAGCCGTTGCCATTGGGGCCGCCATAGTAGGCACGCACGGCGCCGGTGCGGGGGTCGACCGAGACGACTGCGGTGCGCAGCTCATCCGGCTCGCCCTGCATGTTGCTGTTCACCGCGTCGACCGCAGACTTCTGCGCCTGGGAATCGATCGTGGTGGTGATCTGCAGGCCCTCGGTATTGAGCTGCTGCTCGCTGATCCCGGCTTCGCTGAGCTCGCGCAGCACCTGGTTCTTGATCAGGCCCTCGGGGCCGCTGCCGTTCTCACCTGCGCCGACCTGGGCGAGCGGAATGACCGGCGGGTACTGCGTCGTGGCGCGCTCGGCGGCGGGCAGGTTGCCGCCGCCGACCATGCCGTCGAGCACGTAGTTCCAGCGGAACTGCGCGCCTTCCGGGTTCGTCTCCGGATCGAGCAGCGACGGCTGCTGGATCGAGGCCGCGAGCACCGCGCCCTCGGCAACGGTCATCTGATCGACCGGCTTGTTGAAGTAGGCCTTCGACGCCGCAGCGATGCCGTACGCGCCGCGACCGAAGTAGATGGTGTTCAGGTAGGCGGCGAGGATGTCGTCCTTGCTCCACTGGCGCGCCATTTTGGACGAGATCACCAGCTCGTGCATCTTGCGCTGGATCGAGTGCTCGTCACCGACGAGTGCGTTCTTCACATACTGCTGGGTGATCGTCGAGCCACCACCCGCGGTGTCCTTGCCCATGATGTTGTCGCGCGCGGCACGGGCGAAACCGGAGACGGAGAAGCCCGGGTTCGAGTAGAAGTCACGATCCTCTGCGGAGAGCACGGCATTGCGTACGTGCACCGGAATCTCGTCGATCGTGACGTCGGTCCGGTTGCCCTCGGGCGGCACGACCGTGCTCAGCACCGACGTTCCATCGGCGGCGAAGATCGTCGCGACCTGATTGGTCTTGATCTCGCCCGGGTCGGGCACGTGCACCGTCGAGTAGGCGACGAGGAACGTCAAGATCGGGATGATCAGCGCCAGCGCGACGCCCACGTACGCCACACGGCGAACCGTCTTCCACGGCGAGCGTTTCTTGGGGCGCCGTGAACCGCCGCCACCGGAGCCACCGGAACGGCCTCCGCCGCCACCACCGGGCGGCGGGCCCGCGGGCGGGCGGTTGCCGGACTGGGTGCGGGGAGCATTCGCGCCCGTACGGGTCGCGGAGTAGGCCCGGGTCTGCGCGCCTGCGTTGGCGGCGCGACCCTGTGCGGTCCGGGCACCCGAGCGTTCCTGGGGTGCTGAGTGCCGCGTGGTGGGCGCGTCGATGGTCCGCGCACGATCGGACGCGCTCGGGCGTCGGACATGGACGGTCGGGTCATCGAAGCGGCGATCGGCGCTCCGCGGCGCCTGCCCGCCTTGAGGCGCCCGTGCCTGCGACCCCTGCGGAGCCGACGGCCCGCCCTGGCGCCACGGTGCCGACTGTGCACCCGGGCGCTCGCTGTGGCGCGCCCGGGCCGAGTGGGCACCTTGCTGGTCGTCGTAGGGATAGGTCACTGCGTGTACTCCGTACGTCCGGTTACCCCGCGCTCGATTGTGAGCACAGGCATGCGATCCGGCTGTGAGGCCGGATCGCCGGGTCTATGTCTATTCGGTTGCGATTCGACGGCTCGGCTCCGCGCGACGACGGGAACGCCTCTGCTTCGGAGCCGGTGCAAGTCCCAGCACGTAGGACTGGACCAGGTGGTTCCAGCTGCACGTCCGGCATACCTCGACGACATGCACGGAGAATTCCTCCTGCGCCGCCGCTAGCCGCACGAGCTCCTCGGCAGTCCGCGCCGAACCGGAGGCCGGTCCGAGCGAATCACCGAAGACCCACGAAACGAGCGTCAACTGCTCCTTTCGACAGATCGGGCAGATCTGATCGCTGTTGCGACCGTGGAACTTCGCCGCACGCAACAGGTAGGGATTCGCGTCACAAACCTCCGTAACGCCTACCCGTCCCGCGTATACCTCGGACAGCAGAGACCGGCGCTGAAGCGCGTAGTCGACCACCTGCCGCTGTATTCGCACGCGTTCCAGAGTACGTGCGGCGGTCGAAGAAAGAAGGGTGCGCACCCAACTGACGGCGTGTGGCCGGTCACGACGCGCCGTCGATGTGCGATACACCAAGCACTTCGGCGGTGCGGCGTCTTTAATGCTTGTGCGGCGCGCCACCTGCGCCGTCCGAAGGCAGCAAAGGCACAGGAGGACGCCGCGAGTGGCCACCCGACTTCCCGCCGGCACCAGGGCTCGCGACGAGGACCGCGCACATACGTGCAGCACCCTCGACGAGGCGCTCGCCAACGGGCAACTGGACGCGACCGAGCACGACCAGCGGGTGCGCGGTGCGATGTCCGCGCGCACGCTCGGTGACCTGCATGAACTCATCGACGACCTGCAGGCGGACTCGGAGCTCGCGCCCGTCCGGCCCGGGATGCCCGCGCTGCCGGGCAGCCGACGTTCACCCTGGTTGTCGATCGTCGTGCTGCTGCTGGTCATCGGCGGCGTGCTCGCGCTACTCGTCCGGTCGTGTGGTGGAGACAGCGGCGGCGGCGTGCTGGGATCCGCGGACGAGCAACAGTTCGGTCCGGCAGGTTATCTGTCCCCGGCCGGATTGACCGACATCGTCACCTCCATCCGCGGAGAGTTCGGCGATGCGCTGGTGGACGACCTCACGGTGTATCCCGAGTACGCGGTCATCTTCCGCGCCGACCCACGCGCGCCGCGCAAGCAGGAGGTCTACCGCTACGACGAGAAGGGCTTCGGGCCGCCGTCGAGCGGTGGCACCCGTGATCCGAAGCTGCCGCCGGTCGACCTCGCCGCGGTGGATATGGCCAAGGTGGCCGGCCTGGTCGCGGGCGCGGCCACGAGCCTGGGACTGTCCGAGATCGACACGATCTACGCGATCATCCGCTCGACCGAGACCGGCCCGGAGGTCTCCGTGCATGCGAATAACGAACTCGGCGAGTCGGGCCATCTGTCGGCCAATCCGGACGGCACCTTCCGCTCCGTGTATCCCTTCGACCCGGACAGGTAGGACGTCGTGGCAGGCAATTCACGCGCAACGAACTCGCGGATGCGGGCGCGCGACGTCGACCGCACCACGGCGATCGACGCGCTCGACCGCGCCTACACCGATGGGCAGCTCAGCTACGAGGAACACAGGTCGCGCGTGGAGAACGCCAGGGCGGCCAAGACGCTGGGTGAACTGCATTCGCTGGTTTCCGATCTGCAGCTGAGTACGGACCTGCCCGAGCCGCCGCCCGTACCGCGGCGGCGTGGATTCCGCCCGGCCTGGTTGTTGATCGTCGCGGCGCTCGTCGTGGTCGCCGGGGCGGCCGGCCTGATCGTGTTCGCGAGTGTCGACGGCGACGAGTCATCCACCGCGACCGACACCTCGGAGCAGCCTGCTGCGCCACCTGCTCCCGTTCCGACGGATGTCACGCCGATCATCGCCCCACCTGCGGTGTTCGACACCCCGGACGGGCTGCGCAGGTTCATCGCGGAGTACTCCAAGAAGTTCGGCGACACGATCGTCATCGGCGCGACCGTGTACCCGGAGGGCGGGTACGCGAACGTCACCCGCGCTGTCGCCTCGGACCGCAAGCAGGCCTACAACTACCGCGGCGGGTTCGAGCCGACTGGCCCGCCGACGCGCCTGAACAACGAGCCGCCCATCGATCTTGCGGCGTTGAACGTCGACGCGCTGGCCGCGGTGATGGCCCAGATGCCGCAACTGATCGGCGTCCCGGACGCGACGCTGGGCCATGCGTCGATCGATATCGCCGCCGATGGTCCGCGGATCTCGATCTATGCCAACAACGAGGCCGGCGAATCCGGATACGTGATCGTCGGCCCCGGTGGCGAGATCCGCCAGGTGCGGCCGTTCACCAACTGATCGACCGGCACCAGGCCGCACAGTCCTCGACGGGCCACCCCTCGCCGCACACTTCCTGACACGCCGCACACGCTTCCGCATGCAAGAACGTTTGCGGCGCGACGGAAAGCGTGCGGCAATCCGCGGTGATGTGGTCGTCTGACCAGGAGAGATTCTCGTCGCTATATCGCGCGAAACTGTTCTGAACTATATCGGTGCGATATAGTTTGCAATAGCATCGGCGGACACGTTGACGATTCCAGGAGGTGAAGCCCGTGCTCGAACTAGCGATTCTCGGGCTGCTGCTGGAATCGCCGATGCACGGCTACGAGCTGCGCAAGCGGCTCACCGGCTTGCTCGGGGCTTTCCGGGCCTTCTCCTACGGTTCGCTCTACCCGACGCTGCGCCGTATGCAGGCAGACGGGCTGATCGCCGAGGATGCGGGCCCCACCGGCACCGTCAAGCGCCGGGCCCGTCGGGTCTACCAGCTCACTCCGGAAGGCGAGAAGCGCTTCTCCGAGCTGGTAGCGGACACCGGTCCGCAGAACTACACCGACGACGGCTTCGGCGTACACCTGGCCTTCTTCAGCCGCACCCCCGCGGAAGCGCGGATGCGGATCTTGGAGGGCAGGCGCCGACAGGTCGAGGAGCGCAGAGAAGGGCTCCGCGAGGCGATCGGCCGCGCAAGTGGGTCGCTCGACCGCTACTCCCGGCAGCTTCACCAGCTCGGGCTCGAGTCCAGTGAGCGTGAGGTGCGCTGGCTCAACGAACTGATCGACGCCGAACAGGCACGTAAGGCAGTACCACCGATTGAAGGAGAACCCGACCATGGGTGAGACAAACAACGCCGTGCGCGTGGCCATTGTGGGCGTGGGTAACTGCGCGTCCTCCCTGGTCCAGGGCGTTCACTACTACCAGGATGCCGACGAGACCGGCACGGTCCCCGGCCTCATGCACGTGAAGTTCGGCCGCTACCACGTGCGCGACGTCAAGTTCGTCGCTGCGTTCGATGTGGATGCTAAGAAGGTCGGCTTCGATCTCTCCGACGCGATCCTCGCCAGCGAGAACAACACCATCAAGCTCACGGACGTGCCGCCGACCGGCATCACCGTGCAGCGTGGCCCGACCCTCGACGGCATCGGTAAGTACTACGCCGAGACCATCGAGCTCTCCGAGGCCGAGCCGGTTGACGTGGTGCAGGTGCTGAAGGACAACGAGGTCGACGTTCTCGTCTCCTACCTTCCGGTGGGCTCGGAAGAGGCCGACAAGTTCTACGCGCAGTGCGCGATCGACGCGGACGTTGCCTTCGTCAACGCCCTCCCGGTGTTCATCGCCTCCGACCCCGAGTGGGCCGAGAAGTTCCGCGCAGCGGGCGTGCCGATCGTCGGCGACGACATCAAGTCGCAGGTCGGCGCCACCATCACCCACCGCGTGATGGCGAAGCTGTTCGAGGACCGCGGCGTCGTGCTCGACCGCACGTACCAGCTCAATGTCGGCGGCAACATGGACTTCAAGAACATGCTCGAGCGTGAGCGTCTCGAGTCCAAGAAGGTCTCCAAGACCCAGGCCGTCACCTCGAACCTCAACGGCCCGCTGGCGGGCAAGGTGCACGACCGCAACGTGCACATCGGCCCGTCGGACTACGTCGAGTGGCTCGACGACCGCAAGTGGGCGTACGTCCGCCTCGAGGGTCGCGCCTTCGGTGATGCCCCGCTGAACCTGGAGTACAAGCTCGAGGTGTGGGACTCGCCGAACTCGGCCGGCATCATCATCGACGCCATCCGCGCGGCGAAGATCGCCAAGGACCGCGGCCTCGGTGGTCCGATCCTCCCGGCCTCGGCGTACCTGATGAAGTCCCCGCCGGTCCAGATGGCCGACGACAAGGCTCGTACTGAGCTCGAGGCCTTCATCATCGGGGCCGAGTAAATCTCGAAGTTGATCGAACGCCCGGAGTGCTTGGCACTCCGGGCGTTCGGCGTTTCCGGGGTCGAAACTGCCCTGTGGATTGACCCGAGGTTGTGGATGGCCACACGCACCCACGGATCGCGAACGGAAGATTTGTTGCGTTAGACGGAGTGAACGCTTCCGTTCACTCCGCACCAACGAATTCGCGAAACCACTCCGAAGGGCTAGGCGATCGAGACGTATACCTCGACGGTGCCGGGCTGGTCGTAACGCTCGAAGTCCGCGGCGTAGGTGCGCTCGAACTCGCCGGCTCGCTCCGACTGCAGGATGTCGGTCCATGCGGCGCGCGTCGCGTGGAGTGGCTCGCCGACGACGCGGAACTTGGCGTACTTCCCGGCTGGGATGCGGGCAACTACATCACCGGGCGCGACATCGTCGAGCGAGCCGGGTACATACCCGACCACCGCAATGCTGTTGTCCGCCTGCGCGATGTAGGCCGCCACCCGCGAGCGCTCATCACCGCGTGCGCGGTAACGATCCCAGGTGTACTTCACGATCTCGAGATCGCGCCGCGTCACGCCCACGCCGGCTAGCGGGACGGTGAGCCCCGCAACGAAAGACTCGTCCAGCTCGACGACTTCGAAGCTCATGCCACCGGCCTCCGTCCATCATCGACGATCGCCGTGAATCCGACAGCGGTGGTTGCGTCCGGGTAGCGCTCGAAATCACCGGTGTAGGAGCGGGTTATCACGCCGGACGCCTCCGCGTCCCAGACCGCCTGCCAGACCATCCCGACCGCCACCGCGATATCGGAATGGTGTGCGGTGAAACATGCGAAGAGTCCACCGGGCACTCGCGCGAGTACATCGCCGGCACGCAGATCGGTGAGATCGCGGCAGCGATAACCGGCGACGTGCGTTACGTAGGAGTCGAGATCGGAGTCGTAGTCGACATACGCGGCGCCGGGTGGACCAGGAAGATCATCGGAACCGAGCGTGCGCTCCCACATCGACTGCAGCCGATCCCGACGCGAGGTGTCCGTCGCCAGCAGGGCCGGCGCGCGCAGCACGGTGCCGGCGATCAATATCTCCGGGCGTTCGACAATCGCGAACTCCATAGCGTCACCACCCCAATCCCATTCCCCGACACGCCATGCACTCGCCGATTCGACTATGCCCGCAGCCGGGCTCGAATTGCGAGACCCAGCCCTGCCGCCACGCCGAACAGAAGAAGCGACGCCAGCGGGCTCGGCTCCCCGCGAATGATGCCGAAGACCGCAGCTACGAAAACGAGGAGGGTCAACATCCCAAGGAAGCCGATCAGCACCTCGAGCTTCTGTCGCCGCGCGGGGTTGACGGCCCCTCGGCCGGCGGTCGGCCCGGTCAACTCTTCACTCCGCCCGCGGTGAGGCCGGAAATGATCCGGCGCTGGAAGATCAGCACCATCACGACAAGTGGGATCGCCACGATCGTGCCTGCCGCCATGATCGCCGCATATGGAATGACGTGCGGGTCGTTTCCGGAGAATCGCGCGATCGCGACCGTCACCGGTTCGGTCCGGTCTGTCGAGAGCAGGCTCGCGAGCAAGTACTCGTTGACCGCCGCGATGAATCCGAGGATCGCAGTGGTGAAGAGTGCGGGCGCGGCCAGCGGCAGCATCACCATGCGGAACGCCTGCGCCCGGCTCGCGCCGTCGATGCGCGCCGCTTCCTCCAGCTCCCACGGCAACTCACCGAAGAACGACGTGAGTGTGTACACCGTGAGCGGAAGCACGAACGAGATGTTCGGCACGATCAGTGCCTGGTACTGGCCGATCCAGCCGATGTCGGTGAAGAGCTGGAACAGCGGTGTCACGAGCGCGACGACCGGGAACATCGAGGCGCCGAGGATCAACCCGACGACGAGGTACTTGCCCCGAAAATCCATGCGCGCCAATGCGTATGCCGCGAAGATACCGAGCACCACGCCGATGAACGTGGAAAGCCCACCGATGATGAGGCTGTTGATCAACGCGCGGACAAAGTTGTTGCCGCTTTCCGTCGACAGCGCGTTCTCGAAGTTCTCCAGCGTGACGTGGGTCGGCCACGGGGTGGTGTCGAACGTGTACGCCGGATCGCGCAGGGCGGTGACGACCATCCAGTAGAACGGGGCGAGGCCCCAGATCAGGATTGCCACCACGCCGAGGTAGATCCGCTTGGCTCGCAACCGCTCCATCATCGTCGGGCGGTGCATGATCGGCGGCTCGAGCACATCGGGGCCATGGTGCGACATCAGCCGGCCACCTTTCCGGCGCGCTGGTCCTCCTGGGTGCGTACGGCATTCGCGCCCAGGAACCGCACCATGATGAACGCGACGAAGAAGATCAGCAGGAAGGTGAGTGTGGACAACGCTGACGCACTGTTGAAGCCGATTCGCGTCTGATCGACCACGAGCATCGAGATGGTGCGGGTGGCCTCGTTGTTGCCGATCAGGATGGCCGGCAGGTCGTACATCCGGAGCGCATCCATGGTGCGGAACAGGATCGCCACCATGAGCGCGGGCTTCACCAGCGGCAGCGTGATGTGCATGAGCCGCTGCCACGCCGAGGCGCCGTCCATCCGGGCCGCCTCGTAGACGTCCTCCGGGATCACCTGGAGCCCGGCGAGAATGAGCAGCGCGACGAACGGCGTCGTCTTCCAGACATCGGCGATGACCACCGCGAACCGTGCGGGCCACGTGTCCGCCGTCCAGAGGATCTCGGTGCCGAGCAACGAGTTCGCGATGCCGTCCGTGGCGAAGATGAACGCCCACAACTTCGCGGTGACGGCGGTGGGGATCGCCCACGGAATCAGGATGGCCGCACGTAGCAGGCCACGCCCGCGGATCGCCTTCGTCATGATCAGCGCCATGCCGAACCCGATGACCACCTCGAGGGTCACGGTGACGGCCGCAAGCCCGAGCGTGGTCCACACCGAGGTCCAGAACTGCGAGCCGAGCGTGCCGGGCGGGCAGGGGATCATCTCGCCGGTGATCGACGGACACTGCTGAAACAGCCAATGCGTGTAGTTCGAGAAGCCGGCGCTGCCGCCCTCGACGAACATCCCGGTGGCCTGGTCGAGGCCCGGGTCCTTCTGGAAGGACATGTACACCGCCCGGAAAACCGGGTAGCCGATCACGACGGCCAACGCGACGAGCACCGGTGTCAGCAGCGCCCAAGCCGGCCAATTCGCGAACGGCCCGCGGCGGCCGCCGACGCCACCGCGGCCGGAGGGTTCACCTCCGGCCGCGGCGTTTGGCTCGACCCCGCTGGCGTGGCCAGTCGGAACAGCCATGCACACTCCCTCGATTTGCTGCGGCGCCGACCATCCGGCGCCGCCGTTAAGACAGCCGGGCTACGAGCCGGCCGACGCGATGCCCGCCTGCATATCGGTGATCGCCTGATCGACCGACTTCTCACCCTTCAGGGCAGCATAGGCATTGTCCTGCACGGCCTTCGTGACGGCCGGATAGAACGGGGTGACCGGCCGCGGAACGGCGTTGGCGATGGATTCCTTCAGCGCCGGGAGGTACGGCAGCTCGGCGATCAGGGCCGGGTCGTCGTACAGCGAGGCGAGCGTCGGGGGCAGAGCGCCATCGGCGATGATCCGCTGGGCCTGCTCACTGGTCAGGAACTTCACGAAGTCCAGCGCAGTCGCCTTGTGCTTGGAGAACTGGCTGATCGCCGCGTTGTAACCGCCGAGCGTGGAGGTGCCGACCCCGGCGACGCCGGGCAGCGGCGCAACGTCGTACTTGCCCTTAACCTGCGAGTCACCCTCCGCGGCAGTGCCATACACGTACGGCCAGTTGCGCAGGAAGAGGAGCTTGCCGTCCTCGAACGCACGCTGGCTTTCCTGCTCCTTGAACGTGATCGCGTCGGCGGGGATGTCACCGCTCTTGAAGCCGTCGACCAGCTGCTGCAGACCGGCGCGGGCCTGCGGGCTGTCCACGGTCGGGGTCTTGCCGTCGGGTCCGACGAACGATCCGCCATGCGAGTTGATCGCCTCGGAGGTGTTCACCGTCAGTCCCTCGTACGGCGCGAACTGACCTGCGTAGCAACCGATGTTGTTCTGCTTGGCGATCGGGCACGCCGCGATCATCTCGCCCCACGTCTTCGGCGGCACCGGGACGAGGTCCTTGCGGTAGAACAGCAGCCCACCGTTGGTGTTCTTCGGTGCTGCGTACAGCGTGCCGTTGTAGGTGGCGCTGGCCACGGTCGGCGCGAGCAGCCCGCTGGTGTCGATCGCGAAGTCGTCCTTCAGCGGCTGCAGCCAACCGTTGGCGGCGAACTGCGCGGTCCAGATGACGTCGAGGCCGAGCACGTCGTAGTCCGACTGCTTTGCCTGCAGGTGCTGCACCATGTCGCTGCGCGCCTGGTCGGCGTCGCTGGGCTCTTCCTTGAAGCTCACCTGCTCATCGGGGTGGCTCGAGTTCCACAGGTCGATGATCTGCTTGATCACGCCGGTCTCGGTGGTGTCCTTGCCCTCGACATACGTGATCGGGCCGCGAGCGGTGGCGCTCGCCGAAGAATCGGCCGAGTCGTCGTCGCTCGAGCAGCCTGACGTGACAGTGAGCAGCGCGACGGACGCCGCCGCCAGCACCACCTTCGGAATGACGGACGTTCTGAGAGCCATATGCATTTCTCCGGGTCGGTCGATCGGGCATGGTCGCCACGGGGAAAGCGCGCTCCCGCCGCACGCGGGGGATCTGCGCGTCCCGCCGCAACTCGCAAGATACTGTGACGCGCTTTCTCGACCAAGCGGTAGAACCAGAAATCCACAGGTATCGGCCGCTTCGCGCCGACACCTGTGGATAACTGCACGGCGGATGTCGGGCGAGGTCCGTAACCTGACGCCGTGAGCTCCGAGAAAACCCTCACCCGCATCGGTGGGCTGCTGCGCCAGGCCGAGTCCACCGACAACGAACACGAGGCCGCGGCGTTTCTTGCCGCTGCGCAACGGCTCGCGACGCAGTCCTCGATCGACCTCGCAGTGGCTCGCTCCCATATCGCGAACCGGGAACGCCGCCCGGTCCCGGTGCAGCGAATGGTGACCATCGGCGAGGCCGGAAAGAAGGGTCTGCGCACCTACGCACACCTGTTCCTGGTCATCGCCGCCGCGAACGACGTTCAGTGCGACATCACGCAGTCCTCGGCGCTGGTCTATGCGCACGGATTCGATACCGATATCGACACCTGCGAGGCGCTGTATTCGAGCCTGTTGGTGCAGATGGTGCGGGCGAGCGACAGTTACATCAAATCGGGCGCGTATCGCACAGAGATGACCGACCGGTTGGTAACCGAGCAGCGCGGGCGCCGGCGCCGCCAGTACTGGACCACGGCGCCGGTCGCCGGAGTGACCGCACGGCTGAACTTCCAAACCGCGTTCGCCAACCGGATCGGCAAGCGACTCGGCGAGGCGAAGCAGGAAATCGAGCGGGCCGCGCTGGAGCACGACACGCCCGCCGCCGGTACAGCGATCGCACTGCGCGACAAAGAGATCGAGTTACGCGAATTCTATCGCGAGGCATCACAGGCACGCGGTACCTGGCGGGGCACCCGTGCCACCGCGGGATATTCGTCTCATGCGCGGCGCGCCGGCGACCGCGCCGGGCAGGCGGCTCGACTCGGGACCGCTCCCGAGATCGGCGGGCCGCGTGGGCAGCTCACGTCGTGAGCTCGGCCCGCGACACCCAGCGCACCAAGGTGTACGACGCCGATCAGTTCGTCCGGACGATCTTCGATCGTACCGAGCAGAACCGGCTCCGCACTGTCGAGGTGCACGGCTCGCAGGTGACCCTGCCGGTCGAGCGCAAGTTCGCCTCGATCGAATCTGTGCAGGCGTACGTCGAGAAAGTGTTGGCACTCAATTGGGTTCGCGCACGCTGGCCCCGTGCCACGACTCCGGTCCGGGTGCGATCCCGCGCCGGTGCCGGGGCGGCGCACTACGAGGCCGATACCGCAACCCTTGCCGTGCCGCTGCACACCGGCAATACGGCCTGGGCGCTGCGTGAGTTCGTGGTGCTGCACGAGCTCGCCCACCACCTCGACGCCGATCCTGCCGTGGCCGCACACGGACCCGAGTTCTGTTCGCGCTACGTCGAACTCGTTGACGGTGTCATCGGTCCAGAGGCCGCGTTTCTCCTGCGCACCACGCTGATCGACTGTGGTGCGCGCGTCGGGTGACGCGCGCAGGTTGTGGATAACTCGGCGCTGCCGAAGGCGTGAACGGAAGATCCGTTGCGTTAGACGGAGTGAACGCTTCCGTTCACTCCGCTAAGAGCGGGCCGAGTTATCCACAGCGACGACGGGTTTACAGCGCCTCGTAAATCGTGGCGTTCGCCAAACCACCTGCCTCACACATCGTCTGCAGGCCGTAGCGTGCGCCGCGCTCCCGCATCGCGTGCACGAGGGTGGTCGCCAAACGTGCGCCGCTGGCGCCGAGCGGGTGCCCGATCGCGAGCGCGCCGCCGTGCACATTCACCCGGTCGAGGTCGGCGCCCAGTTCGTCCGCCCAGGAGAGCACGACCGGAGAGAACGCCTCGTTGATTTCCACCAGGTCGATCTCATCGATACGAAGTCCGGCACGCTGCAGCACTTTTCGCGTCGCCGGGATTACTCCGGTCAGCATGAGCAGCGGGTCATCGCCGACCACGGCGAAACTGTGCAGCCGGGCAATCGGCTGCAGACCGAGTTCACGGGCACGCTCGCTGGTCATGATCAGCACCGCCGCACTGCCGTCGCTGATCTGGCTGGCGTTCGCGGCAGTAATCCGCCACTGAATCTCGGGGAAGCGCTCGGCCATCGCCGGGTCGTAATAGGCCGGCCGCAGCTTGGCGAGCGTCTCGAGGTCACTGCCGGTCCGAATGCCCTCGTCCGAGGCGAGCCCGGCGATCGGCGCGAGTTCCGCGTCGAACAGGCCGTTCTTGGTCGCCTCGGCGGCCAGGGCGTGGCTGCGCAGCGCGAACTCGTCGAGCCGAGTGCGAGACAGGTCCCAGCGCACCGCAATCAGTTCGGCGCTGATGCCCTGCCCGACCAGTCCTCTGGGTAGCGCTCGACGAAGGCCCTGCCGCTGATGTCCGTCGCACCGGCCACGCTCGCGCCCATCGGCACCCGGCTCATCGACTCGAGGCCAGCGGCGATTGCGATGTCGTAAGCACCAGCGATCACGCCCTGAGCCGCGAAGTGGATGGCCTGTTGACTGCTGCCGCACTGGCGGTCGACGGTAGTCGCGGGCACCGATTCGGGCAGCCCTGCGGCCAGCGCTGCCCGGCGGGTGATGTTCACGCTCTGCTCGCCCGATTGCGTCACGACACCGCCGATGACGTCGTCGATCAGCGCGGGATCGATGCCGCTTCGCTCGACCACCGCGGCGATGCTGTGTGCGAGGAGATCCACGGGGTGCACGTCGTGCAGTGCCCCGGTTGCCTTTCCCTTGCCGATCGGCGTACGTACCGCCTCGACGATTACTGCGTCTCTCATCTGCGATCCCTTCCCACCTCGGCGCATGGCGCGCACTGACTATGCATTGCCATAGTTAGAACGCTAGGGTCTAGCTATATATTCGTCAAGCCAGAGGTTGGTACGCTGTGACCATGCCCGCAGTGATGGAGGAACCGCTCAACGATCTGTCCAAGTGGAAGGCCGAGGAGTGCTCGGTCGCGAAGGCGATGGACATCGTCGGCACGCGCTCGGCAATCCTCCTCCTGCGCGAGGCGTACTACGGCACGACCCGCTTCGATGGGTTCGCCAGTCGGGTGGGCATCACCGAGGCCGTCGCGGCGAAGCAGCTCAAGCGCCTCACCGAGGCCGGCCTGCTGACCAAGCAGCCCTACCGGGAAGCCGGGCAGCGCACCCGGCACGAGTACGTGCTCACCGATATGGGTCGCGACCTGCTGCCCGCCGTACTCGCGCTGATGCAGTGGGGCGATAAATACCTTCAGGAGGCCGGCTCACCCCTCCTGCTCGTCGAGGATTCGACCGGCTCGCCGGTGCGGGTGGAGGTCCGCAGCGAAGCGGGCAACGAAGTCGAGCTCGAGCAGTTGCGTGTCCGGTTCAACAGGAACTGGCGCCGGCCGAAGCGCCGCGAGTCCGACTGACCGCTTCATACGAGCGAATTGTGTTCGTGGGGCCGAAGTTTCGGCCCTGGGAAGAAGTTTTGCACTCGTCTGGGTGTGCTTCCCGGGTGTAAATCTTCCCTCTGAGGCTCGTCAGCGCGGCTGGCGGCGCCAGACCGGCGGAGGCGGTGTCCGCCAGCCGGTGGCCAGGGCGACGATCCGCGCGGTGAGGACGAACACGAAGGTGGCCGTCGCACTCGCCGGGACCGACACCCCCAGTGCGGTAAGCAGTTCGAACAAGCTGGCACCGGCCAACGCGACCACCGCGTAGGGCGCGGTCCGCTGGACGACCTGAACCGGGCGCGCCGCCAACAGGTCACGCAGCATTCCGCCGCCCACGCCAGTGATCGTGCCGAGCAGGACTGCCGCCGACGAGCCGAGCCCGAAATCGTGCGCCTTCACCACGCCGACCACGACAAAGAGTCCGAGCGCCGCCGCATCGAGCACGTCGACGAACGTCCGAAGCCGGTGCACCACATACCCCAGCAGCATGCCGACCGCGCCCGCGGCAACGGCCGTGATCAGGTACCAGCCGTTCTGCAGGGCCGCCGGGACGATATTGAGCAACACATCGCGCAGGATTCCGCCGCCGAGGCCGACCACCACCGCGAAGACGAAGCCGGCTAGAACGTCGTACTCGACGCGCTCATCTTCGGCGGCCGCGAAACTCGCGCCCTGAATGGCACCTACCGCAACGGCGGCGAGGTCGATCCACAGTGGGATCTGCACTGACGCGTTCTCGATCGTCATCGGACCCCCTGTGGTTGCGGCTCAGGCGATGCGGCGGCCGTCCATCGCGAAGAAGTGGACGTGTTCGGGATCCGCGGTGAGCTGCACGCGAGCGCCCTTCGGCGGCGGGTTACGCCAGTCGGCCCGCGCCACGATCGGCGAGGTCCCTTGGCCGGTCGTGCGCCCGTACACGTACGCGTCGGACCCCAGTTCCTCGACTACCGCCACCTCCATCTCGAGGCCACGTCCGCCGATCTGCAGATGCTCCGGTCGAATGCCGAGGGTCAGCTCGGGGCCACCAGCAGCGTGGGCGATGCTGCGCGGCACAGGTACGCGCCATCCGCCGACGGTGACGGTGTTGTCGTAGATCGGCAGGGTGAACACGTTCATCGCGGGGGAGCCCATGAACCCGGCGACGAAGACATTCGCCGGCCGCCGGTAGAGCTCCTGCGGGGTGGCGCACTGCTGCAGGATGCCGTCCTTCAGCACGGCCACCCGGTCGCCCATGGTCATCGCCTCGACCTGATCGTGCGTGACGTAGACCGTGGTGACGCCGAGGCGCCGCTGCAGCTGCGCGATCTGGGTGCGGGTCTGCACCCGCAGCTTCGCGTCGAGGTTGGACAACGGCTCGTCCATGAGGAAGACCTGCGGCTGACGCACGATCGCGCGACCCATCGCGACGCGCTGCCGCTGACCGCCGGACAGCGCCTTCGGCTTGCGGTCCAGGTACGGCTCGAGATCGAGCAGCTTGGCGGCCTCGAGCACGCGGCGCTGCTTCTCTTCCTTGTCGGTGCCGGCGAGCTTGAGCGCGAAGCCCATGTTCTCGGCGACCGTCATGTGTGGGTAGAGCGCGTAGTTCTGGAAAACCATCGCGATATCGCGATCCTTGGGCTCCGCACCGGTGACGTCGTTATCGCCGATGAAGATTCGCCCTCCATCGACCGAATCGAGGCCGGCGAGCATGCGCAGGGACGTCGACTTGCCACAACCTGACGGCCCGACCAGGACGAGGAACTCGCCGTCCTCGATCTTCAGGTCGAGTTGGTCGACCGCGGGCTCGGTGGAGCCGGGGAACAGCTTGGTCGCGCGGTCGTAGGTCACAGATGCCACAACGAACGGTCCCTTCACCGCCACGAAAGTGCCGGACGATCGAGTAGTCACTTGAGCGCGGGCAACGCGCCAGCCCAAGCAGTATGGCCGACACCACGCTCGCTAAGTAGCCTCGGATCTGGAATCGGTCATCGAGGAGACGCCATGACGCATCAGGTCCGGATCGGTGTACAGCTCCAGCCGCAGCAGGCTCCGCAATATCAGCAGATCCGCGATGCGGTGCTGCGCGCGGAGGACGCCGGCGTCGACGTTGTTTTCAACTGGGACCACTTCTATCCGCTCTACGGCGACCCGGACGGCGCACACTTCGAGTGTTGGACGATGCTCGGCGCGTTTGCCGAACAGACCGAGCGCGTTGAGATTGGCGCTCTCGTGACCGGCGGCGGCTACCGCAATCCCGACCTTCTTGCCGACATGGCGCGCACCGTGGACCACATCAGCGGCGGGCGACTCATCCTCGGCATCGGCGCCGGGTGGTTCGAAAAGGACTACGACCAATACGGTTACGACTTCGGGACCGCGGGGTCCCGGCTGAAACTGCTGAGCGACAGCCTCGCTCGGATCAGCAATAGGCTTGACAAACTCAATCCGGCTCCGACGCGGCAGATTCCGATCTTGATTGGTGGCGGCGGCGAGAAGAAGACGCTGCGGATGGTCGCCGAGTACGCCCAGATCTGGCACAGCTTCGCGGATCTCGATGCGCTGAAGCACAAGTCGCGGGTGCTCGCGGATCACTGCACGGCGGTGGGCCGCAACCCCTCGCAGATCGAGCGGTCACTGGCCTGGCCCGGTGCCGAAACGGCGCAGGCATTCGTCGACGCGGGCGCAACGTTCTTCACTGTCGGCGTCGGCGGTCCTGAGTACAAGCTGGACAAGCTGATCGAGGCGATCAGGTGGCGCGACGAGCACTACCCGGAGTCGGTGCGCGGGCTGGCTTGATACCCGCTCGGTTCAGTCCCGCGTCGCGGCGTGGGGTGCGTCGACGACGGCACCCGACAGCGACCTGGGCCGAAGCTACCGAGCATTCGAAAAGTTCGCCAGCTACTAGCTGTGCGATCCAAAGCGTCGGAAAGAGCGCCCGAGTGCGCCCCAAGTGCGCTGGAAGTCGGAAAAAGCCGACGTTGAGTACAGCTATGGCCACCAAAGCCGGATGATCGGTCTGATCTTATCCGGGCTGTGATAGTCGGTCGTCCAGTCGCGCCTTGACTGTTACCTGAAGTTTATGAAACCCTTATCCTTCAGTTGCCCAGGTCACAGTGGGAAACGGAGGAACGGGAGGCCTCGTTTCGTCTGAGGCGTGCGCAAGCCCCGCTGCTCCGACCAAACGAAGGCCAATGACTGATTCCTCCTGGGCGCTGGACTCTGTCTACGGAACTCCAGCTCATCCACGGTTTTCGCAACCTTTCCCGCTGACTGCCGCGCAGCGCGGGTTGTGGTTTGCCCAGTATCTGGCGCCACAGTCGCCGATCGTCATCGCGAATTATGTGGAGATCCGCGGTGCGCTCGACATCGACCTGCTCGAGCAGGCGTCCTTAGCGGGAGCACAAGAATTCGGTAGCTCGATGCTGAGGCTGGTCGAGATAGACGACCAACCGCACCAGGTTGTCGACCTGACCCTCGACGTTCCCCTCGCGCGCGTGGATGTGCGCGACGCACCCGACCCGGTCGCAGCGGCACGA